>NZ_JAPFCD010000001.1:0-333002 GCF_026153155.1 Photorhabdus aballayi
GTATCTCTCTGGTCAGACAGTTAGCGAAAGCTGATTGTAACAACCTCAGTGGATGAAATCTTTTCCTGATCGGGAACATGGTAAGAAATCCTTAGTTAATTAAATATAAAGTTAAATTTGGTGATTGATGGGCTATGATTAGCCAAAAATAGAATCTGCTTATTGCTATGAGGGGTATCGATGACTTACCAAAAAGCCGGATACATCGCTATTATTAAGCGAGTTTTAGGTTGGGTGATTTTTATTCCGGCACTTTTATCGACCATTGTTTCTGTGATCAATCTTGCTTGGTTACATGGTATTAAAGGTGATGGTATCAATGCTGTTTTGGATGATTTGCTGAAAATGATGGCTGAAATGGTGCGTTTTAATACTCCATTTCTGGATTTTTTCTGGAAAAATTCGCCAACACCTGAGCATCTGGTTGATTTTACCAGCTCAACGCTTGGTTTCCTGACTATCTATTTTCTTATTTTTTTCGGCCTTGCTATGAGTGCGTCAGGTCAACGGATGTACAGGCAAGTGAAATTTATACGCGAAAACATTGAAGATCAGCTTATTATTGAAAAAGCTAAAGGCAATGATGGCCTGACAAGAGAGCAGATTGAATTAAAAATTAAACTTCCTCGTCATACATTGTTCAGTCAGATTTATATCTTATATATTTCACCGGTAATTATCGGTGCAATTTTTTATTTTCTATTGAAAATTTTAGGCTGGTAGATTCTCCGGTTGGCTATAGCTGCGGAATAAGGGTTTCGCAGCTTGATTAGCCACTTATTAGCTATTTTCAGTCAAAATATTATCAATAATATTTTGAACCACAATAAGATTGTCACCACCAAACAAATTACACCGGTTAAGCAAATAATAGAGCTGATACACAGGTTGTCGTTCAATAAAGTTGGCAGGGAGTGGCCATATGCTCTGATAGCCATCAAGAATTTGCATTGGTAAATCGGGGTATAACGGTAACATAGCGAAATCACATTCACGATCTCCCCAATAACAGGCTGGGTCGAAAGCAACGGCTTGATCATCTAACGAAGCACAATTAGCCGGCCAGAGATCGCCATGTAAGAGAGAGGGCTGTGGTTGATGGTGTTGAAGTTTGTTACTTATGGCTTGGACGATATTATCAATATCACCAAATATCATGTTTTTTTCTGCTGCGATTTGTAATTGCCAACCGACTCGCTTTTCCGCATAAAATTGGTGCCAACGTCGTTGCCAACCATTAGGTTGTGGTGTTGTTGCCAGCATATTGTCAAAATCAAAGCCGAATTGAGGTTGCTCACTCCATTGATGAAGTTTTGCCAGTTGTTGACCGAAACGATAGGCACTGTGAGGATCAAAAGATTTTAAAGGCAGAAATTCAAGCAATAGAAAGCTATGGTCACGGGTGTTGCCAATACCATAAACAGATGGAACACGGATTGTTTGGCTGCGTGCCAGGAGTTCAAGCTGTTCTGATTCTGCTTTGAAGACAGGGAGCATTTCCCGCAGGTTTGATTTGACAAAAACTTGTCGTTTTCCATGAGTGACTCGCCAAGCTTGGTGGATGTCCCCTCCGGCTAACTCAGTTTTATCGTGAATTTCAGCAACACCGAAATGTTCGTTTAACAAACGATTTACTGCCTGCCACATGGTTCACCTCTCTACGTCGTCAATTACTTTATGAACAATTATAGTCAGAGAAAACATATGATCAGGTAAAAAAGATGATTAACAGGGTTATATCTCAAAACAGATATAACCCTTTTTGTTACTGATTGGGTTCGTTAGAGATTTGTAGAGCAGCTTGATACGTTTTACGTTTAGATTTTGTTCTTACCAGTTTTATCTGATTGTAAGCCAGAGCCAGTGTAAAGAAGATAGCTTGAACAATAACAATGCATGGCCCTGTTGCTCCATCAATGTGGAAACTGATCAGAGTACCGAGAACACAGGAACTGACTGATGCAATAATCGCGACAATTAACATTCGGTCAAAACTTCGGCATAACATGAAAGCGATAATGCCCGGTGATATCAACATTGCAATAACCAAAATCATTCCCACTGCTTGCAGGGAAGCGACAATGGTCATGGACAGTAGGCAAAGCAAACCGTAATGCAAAAGTTTAACAGGTAATCCTATTACGCGCGCTTGGTTCGGATCGAAGCAATAAAGCATGAAGTCTTTGCGCTTTAGCAGTACTACCACCATAGTGATGCAGGTAATCCATAACGTTTGATTCAACTCATCTTTAGTGATCCCGAGTATATTTCCGAACAAAATATGAGTCAGATGTTGGTCGGTATCCATGCGGGCAAAAAGAACTAAACCAAAGGCAAACATGCCTGAAAAGACAATTCCCATGACAGTATCTTCTTTTATCCGGCTATGTTCTTTCAGATATCCAGTCGCAACAGCACAAAAGATACCGGAAAGGAATGCGCCAATAGCCAGCGGTATACCGGCAGCGAAAGCCAGCACAATACCTGGCAATACCGCGTGAGAAATGGCGTCACCCATTAACGACCAGCCTTTAAGAACCAGATAACAAGAGAGCATTGCACATACTGCGCCTGTTACAATCGCGGCGAATATCGCCCGTTGCATAAATGGAAATGTAAACGGCTCAGTGAGTAATTGTATCAACTCATTCATGGTTGTGTCTCCTGAGCCAATGCTGAGGATTCTTTTTTGGCACGTATACGTGAAGCGAATAGTCCATGTTTTGGTGCAAAGAAGAATGCAAGTAGGAAAATAACGGTTTGCAATGTGACAATGACACCACCAGTAGCGCCGTTAAGGAAGAAACTTAGGTAAGCGCCAAATGCACTGGTTAGGGAACCAATAGCAACGGCAATGATCAGCAGGTGCTTAAAACGATCGGTTAATAAATAAGCTGTCGCGCCTGGAGTGACTACCATTGCAATCACCAGAATAGCGCCGACAGTTTGTAAAGCTGCGACAGTACAGGCACTCAATAAAGTAAAAAAAATAATTTTCATCCGTAAGGGAGATAAGCCAATAGAGCGCGCATGCGTTTCATCAAAAAATACAATGAGCAAATCTTTCCAGATAAACATGAGCACAATAAATGAAATCGCAATAATGATTTCAACTTGGAGAACATCTTCATCAGCGATGCCAAGGATATTGCCGAAAATAATGGTTTGTACGTTAACGGATGTAGGATTGAGAGAAACGATTAATAAGCCGGCCGCAAAGAAAGTGGAAAATATGAACCCGATTACCGCATCTTCACGTAAGCGAGTGATATGACGAACCAACGTCATAGACAGCGCGGCCAGCATTCCGGTAAAAAAAGCGCCGCCTGCATAGGGAAGACCCAGTGCATAAGCACCAGCGACGCCGGGCACAACTGAGTGAGAGAGAGCATCTCCCATCAATGACCAGCCTTTTAACATCAGGTAGGAAGAAAGAAAAGCGCAGACGGCGCCGACAATGGCGCTAACCCAAATTGCTTTTACCATGTAATTATAGTTAAACGGTTGCAGCAAAAGTTCTGTCATGATTGACGTTTCTCCTTATGCTGACTTTGCCGCGGCGGAACATGATGATCATGACCATAAAATACCGCAGCGCGTTCATCATCAGTAATAACAGTCAAGGAACGTGGGTCATCATCATCATGTAATTCCGAACCGGATAAATTAATATGACGAAGCACTCCACCAAAAGTCATCTCTAAATTTTTTTGGGTGAACGTTGTTTCTGTTGGGCCACTTGCCAGAACGGTTCGGTTGATTAGGATGACATGATCGCAAAATTCAGGCACGCTACCAAGATTATGTGTGGAAACCAGAACCAGATGGCCCTCATCACGTAAACCACATAACAGGTCAATGATGGCATTTTCTGTTTTTACATCAACGCCAGTAAAAGGCTCATCCAGTAATAGAACTTTGCCTTCTTGAGCTAGCGCTCTTGCAAGAAAAACCCGTTTTTTTTGCCCTCCTGAGAGTTCGCCAATTTGCCGGTTGCGCAGGGCTGTTAAGCCAACACGTTCAAGTGCTTCATTGACAGCTTGGTGATCTCGTTTACTTGGGATTCTCAGGAATCCCATTTTTCCGTAGCGGCCCATCATAACGACATCAGAAACCAATACTGGAAAATTCCAGTCGACTTCTTCTGTCTGAGGGACATACGCAATAATATTTTTCTTCAAAGCGTTTTTGACTGGCATATCACTCAGCGTTACTTTTCCCTGAGATGGGCTTACCAGCCCCATGATGGTCTTAAATAATGTGGATTTACCACTACCGTTAATACCCACCAACGCACAAATAGAGCCGCCAGTGATAGAAAAACTTGCATCATAAATAGCTGTGTGACCGTTGTTATAAGTCACAGTAGCGTCATCGACGACTAAATGAGGACGTTCAAACAGCATATTGCTATTCATTGATTAAATCCTTTTGCGATTGTATCTACAGTTTTGTTCAGTAAATCAATATAGGTTGGTACTGGGCCGTCACTGCCGGAGAGTGAATCTACATAAAGAACGCCACCGTAACAGGCATCTGTTTCTTTACTGACTTGTTTCGCTGGTTTATCTGAAATGGTACTTTCGCTAAACACAACTGGGATTTTGTTTGCTCTTACAGTATCAATGACATGACGAACTTGTTGTGGTGAACCTTGTTCTTCCGCATTAATTGGCCATAGATAAACTTCCTTGAATTGGTAATCTTTAGCCAAATAGCTAAAAGCCCCTTCACTGGTGACTAACCAACGTTGATCCTGTGGAATACGGGAAAGACGTTCTCTCAATGGAGAATCTAGTTGAGCGATTTTTTCAGCATAGGCTTTGGCATTCCTATTATAAATTTCTGCATTTTCAGGATCGTGTTTCACAAATGCTTGGCGGATATTCTCGATATAGACCAAAGCATTTGTGGGTGACATCCAGGCGTGAGGATTAGGGTTCCCGTTGTAAGGCCCTTCACGGATGGGGAGTGGTTCAATGCCGTCAGTAATAACAACGGCAGGCACATCTTTGAGATTTTCAAAGAAACGTTCAAACCAGCGTTCCAGATTTAGCCCATTCCAAAGGATTAAATCAGCATGTTGAGATTTTATAATATCTTTTGGGGTAGGTTGGTAATCGTGGATTTCCGCCCCGGGTTTAGTAATTGATTCAACAATTGCCGCATCGCCTGCTACGTTTTGTGCTATATCCTGGATGATAGTAAAGGTAGTGACAACTTTGAATTGTTTGGCGGCAGATACCTGCTGACTAAATAAAACTATAGATAAGAGAATCAATGTAATTCCCAGTATAGGAGGGGAAAGCAAAAGCAGAGAAAGTTTTTTCTTCATCAATTCAAGCCTTACTTGTTATAAGTATATATATGATAACGATTATCAATATCATTTAAGTAAAGTCAAGATTATAAAATTTTGGAATAGCGATTGTTACAATAGTCATCCCATATGATATGAACACGAATACAGTGAAAAGTTAAGTAAAAATATTTTTAGATTGTAAACGAAATTGTATATGCTGCGCTTTAGTAAAATTTGATCCAGAGGATTATAGGGTGAAATTAAGACTGAGCTTTGTGGCACTGGTCGTGCTGTTAGTCGGTTGTGCTGAGAGAAATGCTCAGCAAATAAATGCGGGTAAACAGTCCGGTCAGCAACGTATGCTTAGCAATACTGCCAACGCAGCTAGAATTTCTTCTTTCCCGCCAACGCCTTTTGACATATTTATTCAACAGGCATCCAATCGGTATGGTGTTGATGAAACGCTTATCAGAGCTATTATTCAAGTTGAATCCGGTTTTCGCCCTGATGCAGTCAGTAAATCGAATGCAATTGGTCTTATGCAGATTAAAGCATCGACAGCAGGGCGGGATGTGTATCGACAAAAGGGGCGTCTTGGTCAGCCGACAACGCGTGAGTTGAAAGATCCTAAAACCAATATTGATCTTGGCACTGCTTATATCAGTATCCTGAAAGAACAACATCTGGCAGGTATTGATAACCCTGAGACTCTCTACTATGCCACTATTGTTGCTTACGTAAATGGTGCGGGTGCTCTTTTGCGTACTTTTAATGTAGATCGTCAATTAGCCGTTAATAAAATAAACCGCATGACGCCGGATGAGTTTTATCAGTATGTTCAGGATAATCATCCTGCACCTCAGGCTCCACGCTATTTATGGAAGGTAAAAAAGGCTTATCGTTCGTTAGTAATGGCAGATTGAGTTGTTGATAAAAGTGACGATTCCATTTGCGACAGCTTCGCATTGGGTGAGGGTTTACGGTGGTTTTTGTTAAATTTAACTGCGAAAGACTTGCCCTCAATCGATAGTGGATGTTGGGAGATAGAATAATCCCTCCTTTGGTACTGATTGTGGAGGAGGGGGCTTTAATATATGTGTTCACTGGTGTTTACAAGCTAAAAGGTATAAGACCTCATTTCAATTTACATCATGCGATGGTAAATATCGTTTGATATCCGATAATTCATGTCTAAAGAAGGGCTCTCTTAGAATATGTTGTCTGATGATCAATTCGGTATTTCACCAATGTTGATCTCAGCTATATTATAACAAGATAATATAGTTAGATTGATTCTAATTAGAAATTATTTACTTATGGAGTTAAAGGTAATTAACTTTTATATTAATTATATCGATTTGTTATCATGAAATAACATATGCTGAAATTGATTTTAGCCTGAACTTATATTTTAAAGTAATTAAATATATGGGATATCTTTGTAAATGTTTAATAAGTTGTATTTGATGTGGCATGCTACCTGCTCATTATTCGAAGGGAAAGTCTTATTTTGCAATAAGTTATCAAAGTAAGCTCGTATCATATAGTCGTTGATGGCTTTAGTCTAAGTTATGGAATTAAGTATCAATCAAAAGTGCTTATCCGAAAAATAAGGATGAAATAGAACATATATTTACATTTCATGAGTGACCATTTCCCGTTATTGAGAAAGTTATCATTACAGAATTGCTAATAAAGCAGTTATTTACATCCAATTCCAGAGAGAAAACGTTGCCTGAATATTTTAATTGATGTTTAACGTGCCCGTTTTTATTCCGTCTAGGAGTAAGTGGGGAAAAATAAAAACATACTTGTGATGATTGCCAAGAATGATAGTTACCAAATATCTAACAGATTTATTGAGGTAGTAAATGAAAGATAGCATTACTAAAAAAGCGGAAAGTATCCTTAAAGACGAACTTCTCTCTCAAACACCAGAAAATATAACCGATAACGTAAAAAATATACCTGCTCTGTCACGTAGTTGTGTCGTGGTCGGGGGAACGACCCTCGCAGTATTTTGTGCCGAACAAATTCAGGCGGCTGGGCATACGATACAAGCAATGCTGACTACCGATACCGTTCTGCAAACATGGGCTGCCCGGCAAGGGATAGTTTGTGTGAGTTCTGTTGAGGCATTACAAGCGCAAATTGCGCAACACCCTGTGGACTGGCTTTTCTCAATCGTTAACTCGATTATCTTGCCTATGTCGCTGATTGGGCAGATTCGCGGCGGTGCTTTTAATTATCACAATAGCCCACTACCACGTTATGCGGGCAGTCATGCAACTTCTTGGGCACTGTTAGCGCGGGAGATACATTATGCCGTTTCGTGGCATTGCATTGAGGAAGGAGTGGATACCGGTGATATCGCCGTACAATGGCCGGTATCTATTGAGGAGCACGATAATGCGTTTTCATTAAATCTGAAATGCTATCAGGCGGCTCAGGAAGGATTTATTAAACTGCTTCGGGATCTTGATCAGGGTGAGTTGGTGACTTATCCGCAAGATCTGACACAACGGAATTTTTATACTCAATCTCGTCGTCCCGATGGTGGGGGGTATCTGTGTTGGCAGCAGCCGGGTGAGGAACTTTCAGCTTTAGTACGGGCGTTAGATTTTGGCGAAAATTATTTAAATCCACTG
Source organism: Photorhabdus aballayi (assembly GCF_026153155.1). Classification (NCBI taxonomy): domain Bacteria; kingdom Pseudomonadati; phylum Pseudomonadota; class Gammaproteobacteria; order Enterobacterales; family Morganellaceae; genus Photorhabdus; species Photorhabdus aballayi. The sequence continues at coordinate 7,951 of NZ_JAPFCD010000001.1, forward strand.
GGTTGTCCGAAACTGTTACTGAAATGGGGTACAGTGCGGATTTCTTGGCTTCAATGGCTGAATCACTACTCTGAGGAAGCACCCGGTACGCTGATTGCGGTAGAAGAAGATGCCTGGCAGGTAGCAACCGGAAGCGAGGATGTTCGGATCGGAGGGTTTGCCACACTTGAGGGTAAATTACTGTCCGCCGGGGAACTTGCCGATATCTCAAAACTCCAGCCAGGTAAGCAGTTGCCTCTGCTCACCCCACAGCAGGCTCAAAATGTAAAAGATACCCTCCAGGCACTCGCGCCCAGTGAATCATTCTGGCGTGAGCGTCTTGCCTCTTTACTTCCACTGCAATTACCTTTCGAAACTGCCGGAAAGTCAACAACACCTAAATGGGAATTAAGTGCTTGGCAACCTCCGTTGTTAAAGAATGATGAAAAAGCCCCATTGCAAACGTTGTTACAAACATTTGCTATTTATCTTGCACGTTTAACTCATCAGACCGAATTCCAAATCGGTTGGTGTGTGGATAGAGTAAAAGATGAACCAGATATGTTGTCTGGTTTAGCACCAGTAGTGCCAATGACTGTTAAAGTAGAATTTGATCAGCCGTGGTATGCGGTAGCGAACTGGATGAATGATGAGCTTGCACGGCTGGCGCAGCATCGTACATTTTGCCGTGATCTCCTTTCTCGTTCTCCTTCGTTGTGTGCTATTCCGGCATTAACAACAAGCCGCCCGTGGCGGGTTGCTGTCTCTTTCATACCGGATGATAAACCGTGGGAGCGGAATGCGTTAGGTGAATTGCTGACACTCCAGATTAATGCTCAGGGTGGCTTTCGCTGGATCTACGACACGTGCCGCTTGAAAGCGGAAACGATTCATCGGATGAGTGAACATTTACAGGTGTTGGCATCATCGGCAGAAGAAAAGGATGGCATTCCCGTCTGGCAACTTAATTTGTTGCCTGAATCTGAACGCACGCTATTGCTGGAAACTTGGAATGCAACCCAGACACGATACCGGGACCAAACATGTATTCACCGGTTGTTTGAGCAACAGGCAGAGAAAACTCCAGACGCGATAGCGCTGGTGTATGAAGAGCTCATTCTCAGTTATGCCGAATTAAATACCCGTGCTAATCGGATGGCGCATCAACTGATTACGTTGGGAATCGCACCAGAGCAGCGGGTGGCAATTTGCGTCTCGAGTTCGCCAGCAAGGATAGTGGGGCTACTGGCAGTCCTGAAAGCCGGGGGCGCTTATGTACCGCTAGACCCGGCTTATCCGGGGGAACGTCTGATTCATATTTTAACCGATGCTACGCCAGCTATTGTGCTGGCGGATAATGCCGGATATGCCGCGTTAGGTGAAGAAGTGCTGGCGGCGTTAACTGTACTGGATCCGAACATCCTGCCTGATCAGCCGGATAGCAACCCGCAAGTATCGGCATTAACCCCACGCCATCTGGCGTATGTGATTTATACCTCCGGTTCTACCGGCATACCAAAAGGCGTGATGGTCGAACATCGTGGGCTGGTTAACCTTATTCAGGAAAAAATCGTTCAGTTTGATATTCATTCAGGTAGCCGGATGTTGCAGTTTGCCTCATTTGGCTTTGATGCCAGCGTCTGGGAAACCATGATGGCATTATGCAGTGGGGCCACTTTGGCGATCCCTGCCGATACGGTTCGTCAGGAACCCCGTTATCTCTGGCATTATCTGGAAGAACAGGCGATAACTCACGCCTGTCTGACACCCGCCCTGCTCCGGGAGGGGACCGATTTACCGAAAATGATGATAAGACCGACGTTGATACTCGGTGGGGAAGCACCCAGTGCAACGTTGCTTCAAGTACTAAGTCGTTGGGCAACGGTGTTTAATGCCTATGGCCCGACAGAAATCACAGTGTGTGCGGCCACTTGGCGTTGTCCGTCAGACTACACTGAGGGCATCATTGCTATTGGGCGTCCGACAGCGAACACACAGGTTTATTTGCTGAATACTGACGGCCAGCCGGTGCCGTTAGGCGCGGTTGGAGAGATCTATATTGGCGGCGTGGGGGTGGCGAGAGGCTATCTCAACCGCCCTGATTTGACGGCGGAACGTTTTCTGGCAGATCCGTTTAGCGATAAGCCGGATGCCCGCCTGTACCGTACTGGGGATTTGGCCCGTTATCTGCCGGATGGCAATCTGGAATTCTTGGGCCGTAATGACCAACAGGTGAAAATCCGTGGTTTCCGCATTGAACCGGGAGAAATCGAAGCCCGATTGTTGGAACATCCAGCGGTGAGCGAAGCGCTGGTGCTGGCTTTGGGGAACGGTCAGGATAAACGGTTGGTAGCTTATGTGGCGGCAGAAGAGGATGACCGGCTGGTTAACAGCTTGCGTGCCTATCTGAGCGCCATTTTGCCGGATTATATGGTGCCGGCGGCTTTTGTACGTCTGGATACCTTCCCGTTGACGCCGAACGGAAAATTGGATCGCCGGGCGCTACCTGTGCCGGGGGAAAATGCCTTCGCTCGGCAGGTTTATGCAGCACCACAAGGGGAGACAGAAACTCTGTTAGCTGCCATTTGGAGCGAGTTGTTAGGTATTGAACAGGTCAGCCGACACGACAGTTTCTTTGCCCTAGGCGGTCATTCGTTGCTGGCGGTGCGGATGGTTGAACGTCTGCGTAATGAGGGGTTAACGCTGGCGGTGCGTGATTTATTCCAATCCCCAGAGTTATCTGAATTTGCCCAAACAGTAGGGCAATCAGCGGCGGCGGTGGTGCCAGCGCATGTCATGACCCCGGCAACCACGGCGCTTACCCCCGAAATGTTGCCGTTGACTGATCTCACTCAGTCTGAGATTGACCATATCATTGCGCAAATACCGGGTGGGGTTGCCAATATTCAGGATATTTATGGTTTGTCACCATTGCAGGATGGCATTTTGTTCCACCATCTGCTGGCGAATAAAGGTGACCCGTATCTGTTTGTTAGCCAGATGACCTTTGCTGACCGCGCTCTGTTGGACAGCTATTTAGTGGCAGTGCAACAGGTGGTTAATCGCCATGATATTCTGCGTACCGCCTTTGTTTGGCAAGGATTATCCGCGCCGGTACAAGTGGTTTGGCGTCAGGCGCAATTGTCAGTCACCGAACTGACATTAGACCCGATTGATGGACCGGTCCGTGACCAGTTAGCTCAATATTTTTCCCCACATCACCATCGCCTCGATTTGAACCAAGCACCCTTGTTGCACTTTGCGGTAGCGCAGGAGGACGATGGCCGCTGGAGCGTACTGCAATTGCTGCATCATCTGATTGGCGACCATACGACGCTGGAAGTGATGAACGGCGAAATTCAGGCTTACCTTGCTGGACAGGAAGAGAATTTGCCTGTGCCGATCCCTTTCCGCAATCTGGTGGCTCAGGCTCGGTTGGGGGTGAGTCAGGCTGAACATACCCGCTTCTTTACTAATATGTTGGCGGAGGTGGATCAACCGACGCTGCCATTCGGGTTGACGGAGGTACATCGGGATGGTTCACAGGTGACGGAGTCACACCGGATGTTACCCGCTACGTTGAATGACCGCCTGCGTAGTCAGGCCCGGCGTCTGGGCGTCAGTTTGGCGACTTTGTGCCATTTAGCCTGGGCGCAGGTGCTGTCACGTACCAGCGGACAGGCGAAAGTGGTGTTCGGCACCGTATTGTTTGGACGAATGCAGGCTGGACAAGGCGCTGACAGCGGTATGGGATTGTTTATCAATACTTTGCCGTTGCGGCTGGATATAAATGATACCTCAGTACAGGACAGTGTACAGGCTGCGCATACCCGGCTGGCGGAATTGCTGGCTCATGAACATGCGTCACTGGCATTGGCCCAGCGTTGCAGTGGGGTGCCAAGGGAAATTCCGCTCTTCAGTGCTTTGCTGAACTATCGACATAACGAACAACTGACGATTTCAAATAAAGTGGTGCCGGGTATTGAATTTCTTGGCGCACAGGAGCGAACTAACTATCCGTTTGTGCTGTGCGTGGAGGACGGTGGTGCTAGTTTAGGATTAACTGCTCAAGTGGTACAGCCGTTTGAGTCGGAACGAGTATGTGGTTATATGCAACAGGCGCTGGAAAGTCTGGCAACGGCGCTTGAACAACGACCGGAGACACCGGTACAGGCATTGAATATCTTGCCGGCAGCGGAAAAAAAGTTGCTGCTGACAACCTGGAATGCAACCGAAACGTCATATCCAGACCACTGTTGTATTCACCGACTGTTTGAGCAATGGGCAGAGAAAAGTCCCGATGCCACAGCACTGGTGTATGAAGAACATACCCTCAGCTATGCCGAGCTTAATGCCCGCGCTAACCGGCTGGCGCATCAACTGATAGCGTTGGGAGTCGAACCGGACCAACGAGTGGCGGTTTGCGTGTCACGTTCACCGGCAATGGTGGTGGGAGTATTAGCAGTGCTGAAAGCCGGGGGGGCCTACGTGCCGTTAGATCCGGTCTATACCGGTGAGCGTCTGGCATATATCCTGACCGATGCGGCCCCCGCTATTGTACTGGCGGATAACATCGGGCGGGATGCGCTGGGAGAGGACGCGCTGGCAGGGTTGACGGTACTTGACCCGAACAGTCCGCCTGATCAGCCGGACAGTAACCCACAAGTGCCGGCATTGACGGCGCAGCATCTGGCGTATGTGATTTACACCTCGGGTTCGACCGGCACGCCGAAAGGGGTGATGGTGGAACATCGTCATATCCTGCGTTTGTTCGACGCCACTGAATCCTGGTATCACTTCAACCGGCAAGATATTTGGTGCCTGTTTCATTCCATTGCGTTTGACTTCTCGGTATGGGAATTATGGGGAGCCTTACGCTACGGCGCTAAACTGGTGCTGGTCCCGCACGCGATTGTCCGTTCACCCCAGGAGTTGCATCAATTCGTGTGTCAGCATGGTATCACCGTGTTGAATCAGACCCCCAGCGCTTTCAAAGCCTTGATTGCCAGTTATATCGCCAATCCGTTACCGGACTGCTTGCGCTATATCATCTTTGGCGGAGAAGCACTCGATCCGAGTATTCTGAAGCCGTGGTATGCCCTGCGTGAAGAGACATTGCCTCAGTTGGTGAATATGTACGGTATCACGGAGACCACCGTTCACGTCACTTACCGGGCACTGGGTCGCCATGATGTAGAACAGACCACAAGTCCTATTGGCACGCGGATCTCGGACTTAACCCTCTATCTGCTGGATAAATATGGTCAGCCAGTACCGTTAGGCGCCGTAGGTGAGTTATATATTGGCGGTGCTGGTGTGGCACGGGGTTATCTCAATCGCCCTGAGCTGACCGTGGAACGTTTCCTGACAGACGCATTTAGTCATATTCCTGATGCCCGGATGTACCGCACTGGGGATTTGGCCCGCTACCTGCCAGACGGCAATCTGGAGTTCCTGGGCCGTAATGACCAGCAGGTGAAAATCCGCGGTTTCCGCATTGAGCCGGGGGAAATAGAAGCCCGATTGCTGGAACACCCGGCGGTGAGTGAAACGGTCGTGCTGGCGCTGGATGATGGTCAGGACAAACGGCTGGTGGCTTATGTCGTGGCAGAAGCAGATCCAGCATTGGTTAACCATCTGCATACTCACTTAAGTATGGTGTTACCGGATTATATGGTACCGGCCGCTTTTGTGCGTCTGGATGCGTTTCCGTTGACGCCAAACGGCAAACTGGACCGGCGGGCATTACCAGCTCCAGGGGAAGAAGATTTTGCCCGGCAGATTTACGCTGCGCCGTCAGGGGAGATGGAAATCACATTGGCGGCTATCTGGCGTGAATTACTGGGCGTTGAGCGGATTAGCCGGTATGACAACTTTTTCGCCTTAGGCGGCCATTCACTGTTGGCGGTGCGGATGATGAACCGGATAGCCGCGTTAGGGATTGAATTACCGCTGTCCACGCTGTTTACATTCCCGTCTTTGATGGCCTTTGCTGAAGCGATGCGTACCCGGTTTGATGAGTCTGGCGAGATATTGCCCGCCATCGTTCCACTATCCCGTAAAGACCCATTACCGTTGTCATTTGCGCAACAGCGTCTGTGGTTCCTGGCCCAACTTAACGGGGAGAGTGAGACCTATCATATTCCGTTGGCTCTGCGTTTGCGTGGTCGACTAGATATCGCCGCCTGGCAACAGGCGCTTGATACGCTATTTGCCCGCCATGAAGCATTGCGCTCTGTTTTTGTTGTTGTTGACGGCCAGCCACAGGTGGAGTTATTACCAGCGGCATCCGGCTTGCCGATGAGAAAATATGATCTGCGTGACACGCTTGATGTGGATGCGCAGCTTGCCTCTCTCTCTGCTCAGGAAGCCAGTGCGCCGTTTGATCTTGCCCGTGGCCCCTTAATTCGTTCCAGCTTGATACAACTGACTAATGATGATCACGTTTTCTTGCTGACCCAGCATCATATTGTTTCCGATGGTTGGTCTTTAGGGATACTAAAATCAGAACTGGAGGCGCTTTATTCGGCTCACTTGAACCAACAGCCGGATCCGTTGCCAACGTTGACCATTCAGTATCCTGATTACGCCGCCTGGCAGCGTCAATGGCTGTCGGCTGAACGCATACAGTCCCAATCTGATTATTGGCGTTCGAGACTAGTTGATGCACCGGTTCTACTGGATTTGCCGACCGACCGGCCGCGTCCACCTCAGCAGTCGTTTGCTGGGGCCTTATTGCCCATTAATCTGGATAAAAAGTTAACCCAATCCCTTAAGCGCCTGAGTGAGCAACAGGGCGTCACGTTATTTATGACCCTGTTAGCGGCTTGGACGGCAGTTCTGTCACGTCTATCAGGTCAAGAAGATCTGGTTATCGGTACGCCAAGTGCCGGTCGCGGTCGACAGGAAGTGGAATCTCTGATTGGCTTCTTTGTGAACACACTGGCGTTGCGTATGGATTTATCCGGTGTGCCGAATGTAGCGGAATTGCTGGCGCGTGTACGACAAACCGCACTAGCGGCACAGGAACATCAGGACCTACCATTTGAGCAAGTGGTGGAAATCGTGCAACCGCAGCGCCGACTGGCACATACCCCGCTGTTCCAGGTGATGTTTGCCTGGCAGAACAATGAGAACACGGAATGGCAGTTGCCGGGACTGGCGGTTTCACCAGCCGAGCAAGCTTTTGATGTGGTTAAGTTCGATCTTGAGCTGAATTTGTTTGAAGTGGAAGGGCAGATTGTCGGTTATCTGAATTATGCCACCGCTCTATTTGATCAACCGACCATTGAGCGGCAGGTGGGCTATCTCCATACCGTACTACGAGAGATGGCGGCTAACCCTCAACAGCCGGTTGGGAAAATCGATATCCTGACCGTGGCGGAACGTAAGTTGTTATTGGAAACTTGGAACGCGACCGAAACATCGTATCCAGATCATGGTTGTATTCACCGATTGTTTGAGCAACAGGCAGAGAAAAACCCGGATGCCACGGCTCTGGTGTATGCGGAGCAGGTTTTCAGTTATGCCGAATTAAATGCCCGTGCTAATCGGCTGGCGCATCAACTGATTACCTCGGGAGTCGTACTAGAGCAGCGGGTAGCAATCTGTGTCGCCAGTTCGCCGGCACGGATAGTGGGGCTGCTGGCAGTACTGAAAGCCGGAGGAGCCTATGTACCGTTAGACCCGGCTTATCCGGGGGAACGTCTGATTCATATTTTAACTGATGCTGCGCCGACTATTGTGCTAGCGGATGTTGCTGGACGTACCGCGTTAGGCGAAAAAGTGTTAGCGGCGTTAACTGTACTGGATCCGAATTCATTGCCCGACCAACCGGACAGCAACCCGCAAGTATCGGCATTAACCCCACGCCATCTGGCGTATGTGATTTACACCTCCGGTTCAACCGGCATACCAAAAGGCGTGATGGTCGAACATCGTGGGCTGGTTAATCTTATTCAGGAAAAAATCGTTCAGTTTGATATCCAGCCGGGTAGCCGGATGTTGCAGTTTGCCTCATTTGGCTTCGATGCCAGCGTATGGGAAACCATGATGGCATTGTGCAGTGGGGCCATTTTGGCGATCCCTGCCGATACGGTTCGTCAGGAACCCCGTTATCTCTGGCATTATCTGGAAGAGCAAGCGATAACTCACGCCTGCCTGACCCCGGCCCTGCTCCGGGAAGGAACCGATTTACCGGAGATGACGATAAGACCGACGCTGATACTCGGTGGTGAAGCGCCCAGCGCAACGCTGCTTCAGGCACTGAGTCGTCGAGCAACGGTGTTTAATGCTTATGGCCCGACGGAAATCACGGTGTGTGCGGCCGCCTGGCGTTGTCCGTCAGACTACACTGAGGGCATTATTGCTATTGGGCGTCCGACAGCAAACACACAGGTTTATTTGCTGAATACTGACAGCCAGCTAGTGCCGTTAGGCACGGTTGGAGAGCTCTATATTGGCGGCGTGGGAGTGGCGCGAGGCTATCTCAACCGACCTGATTTGACGGCGGAACGTTTTCTGGCAGATCCATTTAGCGATAAGCCGGATGCCCGCCTGTACCGCACCGGAGATTTGGCCCGCTACCTGCCGGATGGCAATCTGGAATTCTTGGGCCGTAATGACCAGCAGGTGAAAATCCGCGGTTTCCGTATTGAACCGGGGGAAATCGAAGCCCGGTTGATGGAATACCCGACAGTGAGCGAAGCACTGGTGCTAGCTCTGGGCGACGATCAGGATAAACGGTTGGTGGCTTATGTAGCGGCAGAAGCGGATAAGGAGTTAGTTAACCATCTGCGTGCTCATTTAAGTGCCATTTTGCCGGATTATATGGTGCCGGCAGCGTTTGTACGTCTGGATACCTTCCCGTTGACGCCAAACGGCAAATTGGATCGCCGAGCATTGCCAGCACCGAAGGTGGAAGCCTTTGCCCGACAGGTTTACGCAGAGCCGCAAGGGGAGACAGAAACTCTGCTAGCCGCTATTTGGAGCGAGTTGTTGGGTATTGAACAAATCAGTCGGCACGACAGTTTCTTTGCTCTGGGCGGTCATTCACTGTTGGCGGTGCGGATGGTTGAACGTCTGCGTAACGCGGGGCTAACGCTGGCGGTACGTGATTTATTCCAATCCCCGGTATTGTCCGCATTTGCCCAGACAGTAGGACAGTCACAGGCGGTGGTAGTGCCGGCGAATGTCATTACCCTAGCGACCACGGCACTCACCCCCGAGATGTTGCCGTTGATTGATCTGACTCAATCAGAAATTGACCATATCATTACACAAGTACCGGGTGGGATGGCCAATATTCAGGATATCTATGCCCTGTCACCGTTGCAGGACGGTATTCTGTTCCACCATCTACTGGCGAATAAAGGTGACCCGTATTTATTGGTCAGCCAGATGACTTTTGCTGACCGTGCCCTGTTAGACAACTATTTAGTAGCAATGCAACAGGTGATTAACCGCCATGATATTTTGCGTACCGCTTTTATCTGGCAAGGGTTATCCGCGCCGGTACAAGTAGTTTGGCGTCAGGCGCAATTGTCAGTCACTGAACTGACACTAGACCCGGTTGATGTACCGGTCCGTGATCAGTTAGCCCAACATTTTGACCCACGTCAGTATCGACTCGACTTGAGCCAAGCTCCCTTACTGCATTTTGCGGTGGCGCAGGAGGACGATGGCCGCTGGAGCGTACTGCAATTGCTGCATCATCTGATTGGCGACCATACGACACTGGAAGTGATGAATGGCGAGGTTCAGGCTTATCTTGCTGGACAGGAAGATAACTTGCCTGCACCGGTCCATTTCCGCAATTTGGTGGCTCAGGCCCGGTTGGGGGTAAGTCAGGCCGAACATACCCGCTTCTTTATTGATATGCTGGCTGAAGTGGACGAACCAACGTTGCCGTTCGGGTTGACGGAGGTACATCGGGACGGCTCTCAGGTGACGGAATCGCACCGGATGCTACCTGCTACGTTGAATGGCCGCTTGCGCAGTCAGGCCCGGCGTCTGGACGTCAGTTTGGCGACTTTGTGCCATTTGGCTTGGGCGCAGGTGTTGTCACGTACCAGCGGACAGGCGAAAGTGGTGTTCGGTACTGTGCTGTTTGGGCGGATGCAGGCCGGGCAAGGCGCTGACAGCGGCATGGGGCTGTTTATCAATACCTTGCCGTTACGGCTGGATATGGATGATACCCCGGTGCAAGACAGTGTACGGTTAGCCCATACCCGGTTAGCCGGATTGCTGGCGCATGAACATGCATCACTGGCACTGGCTCAGCGTTGCAGTGGGGTGTCAGGGGAAACGCCTCTGTTTAGCGCATTACTGAACTACCGGCATAGTGCGCAGCCGGTTACCAAGGATGCCATCGTCAGCGGTATTGAAATCCTTAGCGGTCAAGAGCGTACGAACTATCCGTTTGTCTTGTCGGTGGAAGATTTTGGTCATGCTTTGGGATTGACGGCGCAAATCGTTCAACCGATTGATCCGGAGCGAATATGTAGTTATATGCAACAGGCGTTGGAAAGTCTGGCAGAAGCGCTTGAACAGCAGCCAGAGACACCGGTACAGGCATTGAATATCTTGCCGGCAGCGGAAAAAAGGTTGTTGCTGGAGACTTGGAATGCGACTCAGGCGCCGTATCCTGACCAGAATTGTATTCACCAGCTATTTGAACAACAGGCAGAAAAGACGCCTGATGCGATAGCGCTGATGTATGGAAAACACATTCTCAACTATACCGAATTAAATGCTCGCGCCAATCGGCTGGCTCACTGGTTAATTGGGCAGGGCGTCCAGCCGGATGACCGTGTCGCTGTGCAGTTAGAACGTTCTGTTGAATTGGTGGTGGCTCAGTTGGCTATCCTCAAGGCTGGGGCCATTTATGTGCCGATCGATCCCCGGGTGCCGGATGAGCGGCAGCATTGGCTGATAAACGACTGTGCAGCCAAATTGTTGCTTACGGATATCCCGGTTGAACTAGCCGATGAAATGGGCGCTATCCGTGAGGAGGATTACCGCAACCCTGGCTTACCTCGCTCCAGCACCGAGTTAGCGTATATTATGTACACCTCTGGTTCTACCGGTACACCCAAAGGAGTCTTGGTGCCGCATCGTGCTGTGGTCCGGCTGGTTATTAATAATGGCTATGCTGAAATCGGACCGGATGATCGGGTTGCTTTTACGGCTAACCCCGCTTTCGATGCCAGCACGTTTGAAATCTGGGCGCCATTACTTAACGGTGGCGCTCTGGTGGTGATTGACCGCGCCACGTTATTGACGCCCCCGGAATTAGTACGAGTTTTACAGGCTTACCGCATCACGGTTCTGTGGTTGACTATCGGGTTGTTTAACCGGCTGGCGGCAGAGTTATTTCCGGTTCTTCCTCAGATTAAGATCCTGATTTTCGGAGGAGATATACCCGATTTACATGTGATTGCTCAAGTTCTTGGTAATCATCCGCCACAGCAATTATTACAGGCCTATGGTCCGAGTGAGGGAACAACCTTTACCACGATATACCCTATCAAGGAGTTAGTGCAGGGAGTGAACCGGATCCCCATTGGCCGACCAATCGCTAATACACGTGTTTATCTGCTAGATTCTTATGGTCAGCCGGTCCCATTGGGGGTGACCGGGGAGATTTATGTGGGTGGGGATGGGGTTGCCCGTGGTTATCTTAATCGTCCCGCATTGACGGCTGAACGTTTTCTGGCTGATCCGTTTAGTGATCAATCGGATGCTTGCATGTACCGCACCGGGGATTTAGCCCGCTACCTGCCGGACGGTAATCTGGAATTCCTGGGCCGTAATGACCAGCAGGTGAAAATCCGCGGTTTCCGCATTGAGCCGGGGGAAATTGAGGCCCGGCTGATGGAACACCCGACGATGAATGAAGCGGTTGTACAGGTGACGGGTGATGAGCAGGACAAACGGTTGGTAGCTTATGTGGTGGCAGAAGCAGACGAGGAATTGGTTAACCGTCTGCGTACTCACTTAAGTACGGTTTTACCTGATTATATGGTACCGGCCGCTTTTGTGCGTCTGGATGCTTTCCCACTGACGCCGAACGGTAAGCTGGACCGTCGGGCGCTACCGGCACCGGGGGAAGAGGATTTTGCCCGGCAAATTTACGCTGCGCCGTCAGGGGAGATGGAAATCACATTGGCGGCTATCTGGCGTGAATTACTGGGTGTCGAGCGGATTAGCCGATATGACAACTTTTTCGCACTGGGCGGACATTCGCTATTGGCGGTGCGAATGATAAATCGGATAGCGGCATTAGGGATTGAATTACCGCTGTCCACGTTGTTTACATTCCCGTCTTTGATGGCCTTTGCTGAAGTGATGCGTACTAGGTTTGATGAGTCAGACGAAGCATTGCCCGCTATCGTCCCGCTATCCCGCGAAGGCCAATTGCCGTTGTCATTTGCGCAACAGCGTCTGTGGTTCCTGACCCAGTTTGAGGGGGTGAGTGAGACCTATCATATTCCGTTGGCCTTACGTTTACATGGCCGACTGGATATCGTTGCCTGGCAACAGGCGCTTGATACCCTATTTGCCCGCCATGAAGCGTTGCGCTCTGTTTTTGTTGCTGTTGACGGCCAACCACAGGTGGAATTGTTACCGGCGGCATTAGGCCTGCCGATGAGAAAATATGATCTGCGTGACACGCCTGATATAGAGGCGCAGCTTGCCTCTCTCTCCGCTCAGGAAACCGGTACGCCGTTTGATCTTACCCGTGGCCCCTTAATTCGTTCCGCTCTGGCACAATTGGCTAATGATGAACACGTTTTCCTGCTGACCCAGCATCATATTATTTTCGATGGCTGGTCTGTCAGCGTGTTGATGCGTGAATTGAATACCCTTTATACCGCTTTTCAGGCGGGGCAGTCAGATCCGTTACCACCGTTGACAATTCAGTATCCTGATTATGCCGCCTGGCAGCGCCAATGGCTGTCGGCTGAACGCATACAATCCCAATCTGATTATTGGCGTGCGAGACTGGCTGACGCGCCAGTTTTACTGGATTTGCCGACTGACCGGCTACGTCCGCCTCAGCAGTCGTTTGCCGGGGCCCTATTGCCCGTCAGTTTGGATGCGGAATTAACCCAATCCCTTAAACGCCTGAGTGAACAGCAGGGCGTCACATTATTTATGACCCTGTTGGCGGCTTGGGCGACGATTCTGGCGCGCCTATCAAATCAGGAAGATCTGGTTATCGGTACATCGAGTGCCGGCCGCAGTCGGCAAGAAGTAGAATCGTTAATCGGCTTCTTTGTCAATACGCTAGCCTTGCGGATGGACTTATCCGGTGCACAGAATGTGACGGAATTGCTGGCGCATGTGCGGCAAACCGCACTGGCGGCACAGGAGCATCAGGATCTGCCGTTTGAACAGGTGGTGGAAATCGTGCAACCACCGCGCCGACTGGCGCATACCCCGTTGTTCCAGGTGATGTTTGCCTGGCAGAACAATGAGAACACAGAATGGCAGTTGCCGGGGCTGATAGTTTCACCTGCCGAGCAACTCATCGATATCGCTAAATTTGATCTTGAATTGAGCCTGTCAGAGGTGGATGGCCGCATTGTCGGTTATCTGAATTATGCCACCGCTCTATTTGATCAACCGACCATTGAGCGGCAGGTGGGTTATCTCCATACCGTACTACGGGCGATGGCGGCTAATCCTCAACAGCCGGTCGGGAAAATCAATATCCTGACCGTGGCGGAACGCAAGCTGTTATTGGAAACTTGGAACACGACTAAAATGTCGTATCCAGATCACAGTTGTATTCACCGACTGTTTGAGCAATGGACAGAGAAAAATCCGGATGCCACGGCACTAGTGTATGAGGGGCAAGCCCTCAGTTATGCCGAATTAAATGCGCGTGCTAATCGGCTAGCACATCAACTGATTATGTTGGGTGTGGTGCCGGATCAGCGAGTAGCGATTTGTGTGGCACGTTCACCAGCAATGATAACCGGGTTGTTAGCGGTACTGAAAGCTGGTGGAGCCTATGTGCCGCTGGATCCGACTTATTCTGGCGAGCGTCTGGGACACATTCTAGCGGATGCCGAGCCGGCTATTTTGTTGGCGGATAATACCGGACGTGCTGCATTGGGTGAGAAGGCGCTTACAGACTTGATTATGCTCGATCCGAATATCTTGTTTGACCAGGCGGACAGTAATCCGCAGATACCTGAATTGACTGAACGACATTTGGCCTATGTGATTTACACTTCGGGTTCTACTGGCACACCGAAAGGGGTGATGGTGGAACATCGTGGGGTAGTTAACCTAGCTCTGGCTCAAATTACCCGGTTTAGTGTTGATGAAACCAGTCGGATATTGCAATTTGCCTCATCGGGTTTTGATGCCAGTGTTTCGGAAATCATGACAGCGTTAAGTGGCGGGTCCTGTTTGGTTATTCCTACCGATATCATTCGCCAAGACCCGCGTCGTCTTTGGTCTTATCTGGAAAAACAAGCAGTGACGCACGCTTTCCTGCCACCAGCTCTGTTCCGGGAAGAAAGCGATTTACCGGTAATAGCGATAAAGCCTACGTTGATATTTGCAGGAGAAGCGCCGGGTTCAACCCTGTTCCGGGCGTTATGTGATCGGGTAAATCTGTTCAATGATTATGGCCCAACGGAAATCACAGTTTGCGCCACCTCTTGGTCTTGCCCACCAGACTATACGGATACGTGGGTTCCTATTGGGCGCCCAACAACCAACACACGGGTTTATCTGCTGGATACTTATGGTCAGCCGGTACCGTTGGGGGCAATAGGTGAGTTGTATATCGGTGGTGTGGGTGTCGCGCGTGGTTATCTCAATTATCCTGAGTTGACCGCTGAACGTTTCCTAACTGATCCGTTCAGTAATGAACCCGGTGCCCGGATGTACCGCACCGGGGATTTGGCCCGTTACCTGCCGGACGGTAATCTGGTATTTATTGGCCGTAACGATCAGCAGGTTAAAATTAGGGGTTTCCGTATTGAGCCGCAAGAAATTGAAGCGCGGCTGACGGAGCATCCTGCGGTAAGCGGAGCATTAGTACTGGCGTTAAGTAGCGGGCAGGACAAACGGCTGGTGGCTTATGTGGTGGCAGAGCCAGATGACGGATTGACGGCGAGTTTGCGTGAATATCTGAGTGCCATTTTGCCTGATCATATGGTGCCAACGGCCTTTGTACGCCTGAATGCCTTCCCACTGACCCCAAGCGGCAAGCTAGATCGCCGAGCACTGCCAGCGCCGGGGGCGGATGCCTTTGCTCGTCAGATTTATGCAGCGCCGCAAGGGGAAACAGAAATCCTGTTGGCTGCTATCTGGAGCGAGTTGTTAGGTATTGAACAGATCAGTCGGCACGACAGTTTCTTTGCCCTAGGCGGCCATTCTCTGCTTGCAGTGCGGATGATTGAACGTCTGCGTAACGCGGGGTTAACGCTGGCGGTGTATGATCTGTTCCAATACCCGGTATTGTCTGCATTTGCCCAAACAGTAGGGCAGTCACCAGTGGTGGTGCCGGAGAATGTCATTACCCCGGCGACCACGGCACTCACACCTGAGATGTTGCCGTTGATTGAGCTGACCCAAACTGAGATTGACTATATTGTGGAACAAGTGCCGGGTGGAATGGCTAATATTCAGGATATTTATGCTTTGTCGCCGTTGCAGGACGGTATTCTGTTCCATCATTTATTGGCGAATAAAGGCGATCCGTATCTATTGGCTTATCCTATGGCTTTTGCTGATCGATCCTTACTGGATTGTTATCTGGCGGCGGTGCAACAGGTGATTAATCGCCATGACATCCTGCGTACTGCCTTTGTTTGGCAAGGATTATCCGTTCCGGCCCAAGTAGTCTGGCGTCAGGCGTCATTATCCGTTGTCGAACTGACGTTAGATCCTGCCGATGGGCCAGTTTATGAGCAATTAGCTCAACGTTTTGATCCGCGCCGACATCGTCTCGATCTAGGCCAGCCGCCATTGTTACGTTTTGTTATTGCACAGGAAACCGATGGTCGCTGGATTGCATTGCAATTGCAGCATCATTTGATTGGCGACCATACCACAATGGACGTGATGCACCGCGAAGTTCAGGCGTACCTTGCCGGGTTAGGGGACAATTTGCCTGCACCGGTCCCTTTCCGCAATCTGGTAGCTCAGGTTCGTCTGGGGGTGAGCCAAGCCGAACATACTCGCTTCTTTACTGACATGTTATCTGAGGTGGATGAACCGACGCTGCCGTTCGGATTGACGGAAGTACATCGGGATGGTTCTCAGATGACCCAATCGTACCGAATGTTGCCCGCTATGCTGAACAACCGCTTGCGTAGTCAAGCCCGGCGTCTGGGTGTCAGTCTGGCAGCGCTATGCCATCTGGCCTGGGCACTGGTATTGTCGCGTACCAGCGGACAGGCGAAAGTGGTCTTCGGTACCGTCTTGTTTGGGCGGATGCAGACAGGGCAAGGGACTGACAGCAGTATGGGGCTGTTTATTAATACTTTGCCGTTACGGCTGGATATAGATAATACCCCAGTACGGGGGAGTGTACAGGCAGCACATGCTCAGCTAGCCGAATTACTGGAGCATGAACACGCTTCACTGGCACTGGCTCAACGTTGCAGTGGAGTGCAAGGAGAAGTTCCACTCTTTAGTGCTTTGTTGAACTACCGGCACAGTACGTTATCCGCGACTTCGAATGAAATCATGAATGGCATTGAATTTCTTGGCGCACAGGAACGTACCAACTATCCGTTTACTCTATCGGTGGAGGATTTTGGTCATGCACTGGGGCTAACAACGCAAATTGTCCAGCCATTTGATCCGGAACGGGTGTGCAGTTATATGCAACAAGCGCTGGAAAGTTTGGCAGAAACACTCGAGCTGGCCCCGGAAACACCAGTGCGGACGTTGGAAATTTTGCCTGAAACTGAACGCACATTGTTATTAAAAACCTGGAATGCGACTGAAACTGTTTACCCTGAGCAGTTGTGTATCCATCAATTATTTGAACAACAAGTGGCGAAAAACCCGGATGCCACGGCACTAGTGTACGAAGAACAGACATTCAATTATGCGGAATTGAATTCCCGAGCTAACCGACTGGCCCATCAACTGATTACGTTGGGCGTTGTGCCAGACCAGCGAATAGCGATTTGTGTTACACGTTCACTGACGATGGTTGTGGGCTTACTGGCGGTGTTGAAAGCGGGCGGCGCCTATGTTCCATTGGACCCATCTTATCCGGGGGAACGTTTGGTACATATTTTAACCGATGCAGCACCAGCTATTTTGCTGGCGGATAATGCCGGATGTGTCGCACTGGGTGAGGACGCTCTGGCAGGACTCACGGTACTGGATCCGAATACGCTGCCCGATAAGCCGGACAGTAACCCGCAAGTGCCCGCACTGACTGCACAGCATCTGGCGTATGTCATTTACACCTCCGGTTCCACCGGCGCACCAAAAGGCGTGATGGTTGAGCATCGTGGGCTGGTTAATCTTATTCAGGATAAAATCGCCCAGTTTGACATTCATTCAGGCAGCCGGCTGTTGCAATTTGCCTCATTGAATTTCGATGCCAGTGTTTGGGAAATCATGATGGCGTTGGGCAGTGGTGCTAGTCTGATTATTGCTGTCGATATCATCCGTAAGGACCCGCATCGTCTCTGGCATTATCTGGAGCAACAGGCAGTGACCCATGCCTGTCTGACCCCGGCTTTGCTTCGGGATGGGGGCGATTTACCGGCGCTAACGATAACACCGACAGTGATATTAGGCGGTGAAGCACCCAGTGCAACGTTATGTCAGGCACTCTGTAGTCGAGCGGCACTGTTCAATGCCTATGGCCCGACAGAAATCACGGTGTGTGCGACGAGCTGGCGTTGTCCGCCAGACTACACAGATACGTTAGTGCCTATCGGCCATCCGACGGCGAATACCCAGGTTTATTTGCTGGATACCTACGGCCAGCCAGTGCCGTTGGGGGCCGTGGGTGAATTGTATATCGGCGGCGCAGGGGTGGCGCGTGGCTACCTTAATCGTCCTGAGTTGACTGTTGAACGCTTCTTAGTTGACCCATTTAGTAAGATGCCGGATGCGCGGATGTATCGGACCGGGGATTTGGCCCGTTATCTGTCAGATGGCAATTTAGTCTTTGTTGGTCGTAATGACCAGCAGATTAAAATCCGGGGTTTCCGGGTTGAACCGGGTGAAATTGAGACCCGGTTGACAGAATACCCGGCGGTGCGTGAAGCGGTAGTGTTAGCGCTGGGTGAGGAGCACGATAAGCGTCTGGTGGCTTGGGTGGCGGCAGAAGAAAACGCTGAGTTGGTGAATAACTTGCGTACTCATCTGAGCGCAATTTTGCCGGATTATATGATACCGGCGGCTTTTGTCCGTTTGGATACCCTACCGTTGACGCCGAATGGAAAACTGAACCGTCTGGCATTGCCGGCACCGGATGCAGAAGCATTTTCCCGTCAGGTTTACGCAGCGCCACAAGGCGAAACAGAGATAGCGCTGGCGGCTATCTGGCGTGAATTACTGGGGATTGAGCAGGTAGGGCGGTATGACAGTTTCTTTGCTCTGGGCGGCCATTCTCTGCTTGCGGTGCGGATGATGAACCGAATAGCGGCTTTAGGCATTGAATTGCCGCTGACTGCGTTGTTTAAATCACCGACATTGGCAGCCTTTGCTGAGGTCATGGGGGCTCAGTTTGGTGAGCAGAGCAATAACGCGTCTGCCATGCTGCCGATATCCCGTGAGGGGGCATTACCGTTGTCATTTGCGCAACAGCGTCTGTGGTTCCTGGCCCAGTTTGCGGGAGTTAGCGAGACTTATCATGTCCCAATGGTCCTGCGTTTACGTGGTCAGTTGGATATTGATGCTTGGCAGCAAGCACTGAATCGCGTGTTTGCCCGTCACGAGGCTTTGCGTTCCATTTTTATCACGATGGAGGGTCAACCTCAGGTCGAATTGTTGCCGGCTGACTTGGGTTTGCCGATGAGCAAACACGATCTGCGTAAAGTGTCTGATGCGGATAAACAGCTTGAGCTTTTGTGTACACAGGAAGCAGAGGCGCCATTTGATCTTGCGGGTGGTCCGTTAATCCGAGCAGGTCTGATACAACGGGCTGACGATGATTATCTCTTTTTGCTGACTCAACATCATATTGTGTCAGACGGCTGGTCAACTGGCGTGCTAATGCATGAGTTGAGCACCCTCTATACCGCTTTTTCAGCGGGGCAGCCCGATCCGTTGCCGCCACTGGCAATTCAGTATCCTGATTATGCCGCTTGGCAACGTCAGTGGCTATCGGCGGAGCGGTTACGAATTCAATCCGATTATTGGCGCATAAGGCTGGCGAATGCGCCCGTCCTGCTGGATTTGCCGACTGACCGGCTACGTCCGTCTGAGCAGTCATTTGCCGGGCATGCGGTGCCCATCAATTTGGATGAAAAATTAACGACATCTCTCAAACGTCTGAGTGAACAGCAGGGAAGTACGTTATTTATGACCCTATTATCAGCCTGGGCTACTGTGCTATCGCGCCTGTCAGGTCAGGATGATGTGGTGATCGGTACCCCAAGTGCGGGCCGAAATCGTCAAGAAATAGAATCCCTCATCGGTTTTTTTGTCAACACACTGGCTTTACGTATCGACTTATCGGGGGAACCAAATGTGGAGGAGTTGCTTGCACGTGTGCAGCAAACCGCACTGGCGGCCCAGGAACATCAAGACTTGCCGTTTGAACAGGTAGTGGAAATCGTGCAACCGCCACGCCACCTGGCACATACGCCATTGTTCCAGGTGATATTTGCCTGGCAGAACAATGAGAGCATGGAATGGCAGTTACCGGGATTAACCGTTTCACCCGCCGATCAACCTATCGATATTGTTAAATTTGATCTTGAATTGAGCCTGTCTGAAGTGGACGACCGGATTGTCGGTTATCTGAACTATGCCACCGCCCTGTTTGATCAATTTACCATTGAGCGACAGGTAGGCTATCTCCATACCGTACTGCGAGAAATGGCGGCTAACCCTCAACAGCCGGTTGGGAAAATCGATATTCTGACCGTGGCGGAACGCAAGCTACTACTGGAAACTTGGAATGCAACCCAGACGCCATATCCTGACCAGATATGCATTCATCGGTTGTTTGAGCAGCAGACGGAGAAAACCCCTGACGCGATAGCGCTGGTGTATGAAGAATGCATTCTCAGCTATGCCGAATTAAATGCCTACGCCAATCGACTAGCCCGCCAGTTAATTAAGCGGGGGATACAATCGGATGATCGGATTGCGGTGCTGTTAGAACGATCTATTGAGCTGGTAGTGGCTCAGTTAGCTATCCTCAAGGCCGGAGCCGTTTATGTGCCGATCGATCCCCATGTGCCGGACGAACGGAAAAACTGGCTGATAAACGACTGTTCAGCCAAATTATTGCTCACCGATATCCCGGTTGATCTGGCGATCCCTCAGTTTTGTTTGGCCGATGAGATGCTCTCCATCAGGGAAGAAGATCACCGTAATCTGGACTTACTCCGCTCCAGTACCGATTTGGCCTATATTATGTATACCTCTGGCTCGACCGGTACGCCAAAAGGAGTAATGGTGCCGCATCGTGCGGTGGTTCGACTGGTCATCAATAACGGATATGCTGAAATCAGGTCGGATGATCGGGTGGCGTTTGAGGCCAACCCAGCTTTCGATGCCAGTACCTTTGAAGTCTGGGCGCCATTACTCAATGGCGGTACGCTGGTGGTGATTGACCACACCACATTGCTGACGCCTAAAGAGTTTGTTCAGGCACTACAGACTTATCGCATTACCGTGCTGTGGCTGAGTGTCGGGCTGTTTAACCGAATGGCGGCAGAGTTGTCTCCAGTGCTGCCGCAAATCAAAATCCTGATTGTCGGCGGCGACATTCTTGATCCACATGTTATTGCCCAGGTTCTGCGTGATAGCCCGCCTCAACGGTTATTGAATGGCTATGGACCCAGTGAGGGAACTACCTTTACCGCTACCTACCGTATCGCAGAATTACCGCCAGAAGTGAC
This sequence comes from Photorhabdus aballayi, assembly GCF_026153155.1. Classification (NCBI taxonomy): domain Bacteria; kingdom Pseudomonadati; phylum Pseudomonadota; class Gammaproteobacteria; order Enterobacterales; family Morganellaceae; genus Photorhabdus; species Photorhabdus aballayi. The sequence goes on from NZ_JAPFCD010000001.1 coordinate 29,004, forward strand.
TCGGATTCCTATTGGTCGACCGATAGCCAATACGCGGGTTTATCTGTTGGATACCTATGGTCAGCCAGTGCCGCAGGGAGTAATTGGTGAGATTTATATCGGTGGAGATGGGATTGCCTGTGGTTATCTCAATCGCCCCGAGCTGACCGCGGAACGTTTTCTACCAGATCCATTTAGTGATAAGCCGGATGCCCGTCTATATCGGACCGGGGATTTGGCCCGTTACCTGCCAGACGGCAATCTGGAGTTCTTGGGCCGTAATGACCAACAGGTGAAAATCCGTGGTTTCCGTATTGAACCGGGGGAAATTGAAGCTCGACTGATGGAACACCCGGCGGTGAATGAAGCGGTTGTGTTGGCGTTGGATGATGGGCAAGACAAACGGTTGGTGGCTTATGTGGCGGCAGAAGAGGATGACCTGTTGGTTAACAGCTTGCGTGCCTATCTGAGTGCTATTCTGCCGGATTATATGATACCGGCAGCCTTTGTACGTCTGGATACCTTCCCGTTAACGCCGAACGGCAAACTGGATCGTCGGGCATTACCGGCACCGGGGGAGGAAGCTTTTGCCCGGCAAATTTATGAAGCACCGCAGGGAGAAGCAGAAACTCTATTGGCCGCTATCTGGAGCGAATTGTTAGGTATTGAACAGGTCAGTCGGCACGACAGTTTCTTTGCCTTGGGCGGCCATTCTCTGCTTGCAGTGCGGATGATTGAACGTCTGCGCCATGTTGGGCTAAAGCTGGCGGTACGTGACCTGTTTCAATACCCGGTGTTATCGGCATTTGCTCAAACAGTAGGGCAATCACCGACGGTGGTGGTGCCAGAGAATATCATCACCCCAGCGATCACGGCGCTTACACCCGAAATGTTGCCGTTGATTGATCTGACTCAATCAGAAATTGACCATATCATTACACAAGTACCGGGTGGGATGGTCAATATTCAGGATATCTATGCCCTGTCGCCGTTGCAGGACGGTATTCTGTTCCACCATCTACTGGCGAATGAAGGTGACCCGTATCTATTGTTCAGCCAGATGACCTTTGCTGATCGTTCATTGCTGGATCGTTATCTGGCGGCAATGCAACAGGTGGTTAATCGCCACGATATTCTACGTACTGCTTTTATTTGGCAAGGATTATCAACGCCGGTACAAGTGGTTTGGCGTCAGACGCAATTGTCAGTCACTGAACTGACGCTAGACCCGATTGATGGACTGGTCCGTGACCAGTTAGCTCAACATTTTGATCCGCGTCGCTATCGTATTGATCTGCAACGAGCGCCACTGTTGCACTTTGCGGTGGCTCAGGAGGACGATGGCCGTTGGAGCGTATTGCAATTGCTGCATCATCTCATTGGCGACCATACCGCAATGGAAGTGATGCACCGCGAAGTTCAGGCGTACCTTACCGGACTGGGAGACAATTTGCCGACGCCGGTCCCTTTCCGCAATCTGGTAGCTCAGGTTCGTCTGGGGGTGAGTCAGGCTGAACATAGCCGCTTCTTTACTGATATGTTGGCTGACGTGGATGAACCAACACTGCCATTTGAGTTGACGGAGGTCCATCGGGATGGTTCACAAGTGACGGAATCGCACCGGATGTTACCCGTTACGTTAAATGATCGCCTGCGCAGTCAGGCCCGACGTCTGGGGGTTAGTTTGGCAGCGTTGTGTCATCTAGCCTGGGCACAGGTGTTGTCACGTACCAGCGGACAGACGAAAGTGGTGTTCGGCACCGTGCTGTTTGGGCGAATGCAGGCCGGAGAAGGCGCTGACAGCGGTATGGGGCTGTTTATCAATACCTTGCCGTTGCGACTGGATATGGATGATACCCCAGTACAGGACAGTGTACGGGCAGCGCATACCCGGTTAGCAGGATTGCTGGAGCATGAGCACGCCTCATTGGCGTTGGCTCAACGTTGCAGCGGAGTACCCGGGGAAGCGCCCCTGTTTAGTGCTTTATTGAACTACCGACATAGTGCGCAGTCGGTTACCACGGATGCCACCATCAGCGGTATTGAATCCCTGGGCGGGCAAGAGCGCACGAACTATCCGTTTGTCTTGTCGGTGGAGGATGTTGGTCACGCTTTAGGATTGACGGCGCAAATTGTTCAACCGATTGATCCAGAGCGGATATGTGATTATATGCAACAGGCGCTGGAAAGTCTGGCAGCGGCGCTTGAACAGCGTTCGGAGATACCGGTACGAGCACTGAATATCTTACCGGCAGCGGAGAAAAAGCTGCTGCTGGAAACCTGGAATGCAATCGAAACATCGTATCTAGATTATGGTTGTATTCATCAACTGTTTGAACAATGGGCAGAGAAAAGTCCCGATGCCACAGCACTGGTGTATGAAGAACACACCCTCAGCTATGCCGAGCTTAATGCCCGCGCTAACCGGCTGGCGCATCAACTGATAGCGTTGGGAGTCGAACCGGACCAACGAGTGGCGGTTTGCGTGTCACGTTCACCGGCAATGGTGGTGGGAGTATTAGCAGTGCTGAAAGCCGGGGGGGCCTACGTGCCGTTAGATCCGGTCTATACCGGTGAGCGTCTGGCATATATCCTGACCGATGCGGCCCCCGCTATTGTACTGGCGGATAACATCGGGCGGGATGCGCTGGGAGAGGACGCGCTGGCAGGGCTGACGGTACTTGACCCGAACAGTCCGCCTGATCAGCCGGACAGTAACCCACAAGTGCCGGCATTGACGGCGCAGCATCTGGCGTATGTGATTTACACCTCGGGTTCGACCGGCACGCCGAAAGGGGTGATGGTGGAACATCGTCATATCCTGCGTTTGTTCGACGCCACTGAATCCTGGTATCACTTCAACCGGCAAGATATTTGGTGCCTGTTTCATTCCATTGCATTTGACTTCTCGGTATGGGAATTATGGGGAGCCTTCCGCTACGGCGCTAAACTGGTGCTGGTCCCGCACGCGATTGCCCGTTCACCCCAGGAGTTGCATCAATTCGTGTGTCAGCATGGTATCACCGTGTTGAATCAGACCCCCAGCGCTTTCAAAGCCTTGATTGCCAGTTATATCGCCAATCCGTTACCGGACTGCTTGCGCTATATCATCTTTGGCGGAGAAGCACTCGATCCGAGTATTCTGAAGCCGTGGTATGCCCTGCGTGAAGAGACATTGCCTCAGTTGGTGAATATGTACGGTATCACGGAGACCACCGTTCACGTCACTTACCGGGTACTGGGTCGCCATGATGTAGAACAGACCACAAGTCCTATTGGCACGCGGATCTCGGACTTAACCCTCTATCTGCTGGATAAATATGGTCAGCCAGTACCGTTAGGCGCCGTAGGTGAGTTATATATTGGCGGGGCTGGTGTGGCACGGGGTTATCTCAATCGCCCTGAACTGACCGCAGAACGTTTCCTGCCAGATCCGTTTAGTGATAAGCCCGATACCCGCCTGTATCGCACTGGGGATTTGGCCCGCTACCTGCCAGACGGCAATCTGGAGTTCCTGGGCCGTAATGACCAGCAGGTGAAAATTCGCGGTTTCCGCATTGAGCCGGGGGAAATCGAAGCCCGGCTAATGGAACATCCGGCAGTGCATGAAGCAGTTGTGCAAGTGATGGGTGATGGTCAGGACAAACGGTTAGTGGCTTATGTAGTGGCAGAAGTAGACGAGGAGTTAATTAATCGTCTGCGTACTCATCTAAGTGGAATTTTACCGGATTATATGGTGCCAGCCGCGTTTGTCTGTATGGATGCTTTCCCGTTGACACCAAACGGCAAACTGGATCGCCGGGCGTTACCGGCACCGGGGGAAGATGCTTTTGCCCGGCAGGTTTATGCAGCACCACAAGGGGAGACAGAAACTCTGCTAGCCGCTATCTGGAGCGAGTTGTTGGGTATTGAACAGGTGAGTCGGCATGACAGCTTCTTTGCCTTGGGCGGTCATTCGCTGTTAGCGGTGAGGATGATTGAACGTCTGCGTAATGCGGGGTTAACGCTGGCGGTACGTGATTTATTCCAATCCCCGGTGTTATCGGCATTTGCTCAAACAGTTGGGCAATCACCGTCGGTGGTGGTGCCGGCGAATGTCATCACCCCGGCGACCACGGAGCTTACCCCCGAGATGTTGCCATTGATTGATCTCACTCAGCCTGAGATTGACCATATCATTGCACAAGTACCGGGTGGGGTTGCCAATATTCAGGATATTTATGCCCTGTCACCGTTGCAGGATGGCATTCTGTTCCACCATTTGCTGGCGAATAAAGGAGATCCGTATCTGCTGGCCGGTCAGATAGTCTTTGCTAACCGCGCCCTATTGGACAATTATCTGGCGGCAGTACAACAGGTGGTTAATCGCCACGATATTCTACGTACCGCCTTTGTTTGGCAAGGATTATCAACGCCAGTTCAGGTGGTCTGGCGTCAGGCGCAATTGTCAGTCACTGAACTGACATTAGACCCGGTTGATGGGCCGGCCCGTGACCAGTTAGCTCAACATTTTGATCCGCGTCTCTATCGTATTGATCTGCAACGAGCGCCACTGTTGCGCTTTGCGGTGGCGCAGGAGGACGATGGCCGTTGGAGCGTACTGCAATTGCTGCACCATCTGATTGGCGACCATACCGCAATGGAAGTGATGCATGGTGAGATTCAGGCTTATTTTGCCGGACAGGAAGAGAACTTGCCTGCGCCGGTTCCTTTCCGCAATCTGGTGGCTCAGGTCCGGTTGGGGGTAAGTCAGGCCGAACATACCCGCTTCTTTACTGACATGTTGGCTGAGGTGGATCAACCGACGCTGCCTTTCGGGTTAACGGAGGTACATCGGGATGGTTCACAGGTAATGGAATCGCACCAGATGTTACCCGCTACGTTAAATGATCGTCTGCGCAGTCAGGCCCGGCGTCTGGGCGTCAGTTTGGCAGCGTTGTGTCATCTAGCCTGGGCACAGGTGTTGTCACGTACCAGCGGACAGGAGAAAGTGGTGTTCGGCACCGTGCTGTTTGGGCGGATGCAGGCCAGAGAAGGAGCTGACAATGGCATGGGCCTATTTATTAATACCTTGCCGTTGCGATTAGATATGGATGATACCTCGGTGCAAGACAGTGTGCGATTAGCCCATACCCGATTAGCCGGATTGCTGACGCATGAACATGCTTCATTGGCGCTGGCTCAACGTTGCAGCGGAGTACCGGGGGAAGCTCCCCTGTTTAGCGCGTTACTGAACTACCGGCATAGTACGCAGCCGGTTACCACGGATGGAACTATCAGTGGTATTGAATTCCTTAGCGGACAAGAGCGCACCAATTATCCGTTTGTCTTGTCGGTGGAGGATCTTGGTCACGCACTGGGGCTGACGGCGCAAATCGTTCAACCGATTGATCCAGAGCGAATATGTGGTTATATGCAACAGGCGCTGGAAAGTCTGGCAGCGGCGCTTGAGCAACGGCCGGAGACACCGGTACGGGCATTGAATATCTTGCCAGCGGCAGAGAAGAAGCTGCTATTGGAGATCTGGAATGCAACCCAAGCGCCATATCCTGACCAGTGTTGTATTCACCGGCTGTTTGAACAACAGGCAGAAAAGACGCCTGACGCGATAGCGCTGATGTATGGAGAACACATTCTCAACTATGCTGAATTGAATGCTCGCGCCAACCAATTGTCTCACTGGTTAATTAGGCAAGGGATTCAGCCGGATAACCGGGTCGCTGTGCGGTTAGAGCGTTCTGTTGAACTGGTGGTGGCTCAATTGGCTATCCTCAAGGCCGGGGCCGTTTATGTGCCGATCGATCCCCGTGTGCCGGACGACCGGCAGCATTGGCTGATAAACGACTGTGCAGCCAAATTGTTGCTTACGGGTATCCCGGTTGAATTGGCCGCTATCAGGCAGGAAGATTACTGCAATCCTGACTTACCCCGCTCCAGTACTGAGCTGGCCTATATTATGTATACCTCCGGCTCAACGGGTACGCCCAAAGGGGTGATGGTACCGCATCGTGCCGTGGTTCGGTTGGTGATTAATAACGGGTACGCCGACATCGGACCGGATGATCGGGTGGCGTTTGAAGCTAACCCGGCTTTCGATGCCAGCACCTTTGAAGTCTGGTCGCCATTACTCAATGGCGGCACTCTGGTAGTGATTGAACATTCCACATTGCTGATGCCTAAAGAATTTGTTCAAGCATTACAGACTTATCGCATTACCGTGCTATGGCTAAGTGTCGGGCTATTTAACCAGCTGGCGACAGAGTTGTCCCCGGCTCTCCCGCAGCTCAAAATTCTGATTGTCGGCGGCGATGTATTGGACCCACATGTGATTAGACAAGTTCTGCGTGATAACCCGCCGCAACAGTTATTGAATGGCTATGGACCGAGCGAAGGAACCACCTTTACCGCGACATACCGTATCACTGCGTTATCCGCGGGGATGACGAAGATCCCCATTGGTCGACCGATAGCCAATACACGAGTTTATCTGTTGGATGCCAATGGTCAGCCGGTGCCGCAGGGAGCAACCGGTGAGATTTATATCGGCGGAGATGGAGTTGCTTGTGGTTACCTTAATCGTCCTGAACTGACCGCAGAACGTTTCCTGCCAGATCCGTTTAGTGATAAGCCCGATGCCTGCCTGTATCGCACCGGGGATTTAGCCCGTTACCTGCCAGATGGTAATCTGGAATTCCTGGGCCGCAATGACCAACAGGTGAAAATCCGTGGTTTCCGTATTGAGCCGGGGGAAATCGAAGCCCGGTTGATGGAATACCCGACGGTGATTGAAGCGGCTGTGCTGGCATTGGACGACGGTCAGGGCAAACGGCTGGTGGCTTATGTGGTGGCAGAAGCGGATGAAGAATTGGTTAATGGTCTGCGTACTCACTTAAGTACGATTTTACCGGATTATATGGTGCCAGCCGCTTTTGTCTGTATGGATGCCTTTCCGTTGACGCCAAACGGTAAACTGGATCGCCGGGCATTACCAATGCCGGGGGAAGAAGATTTCGCCCGGCAGATTTACGCAGCGCCATTAGGAGAGATGGAAACCCTATTAGCCGCTATCTGGCGTGAATTACTGGGTGTTGAGCGGATTAGCCGGTATGACAACTTTTTTACACTGGGCGGCCATTCGTTGTTGGCGGTACGAATGATAAACCGGATAGCGGCTTTAGGCATTGAATTGCCATTGTCCACGCTGTTTACATTCCCGTCTTTGATGACCTTTGCTGAAGCGATAAGTGCCCAGTTTGATGAATCGGACAGGATATTGCTCGCTATTGTTCCACTATCCCGTGAAGGCCAATTGCCATTGTCATTTGCGCAACAACGCCTGTGGTTCCTGACGCAGTTTGACGGGGTGAGTGAGACCTATCATATTCCGTTGGCCTTACGTTTACATGGCCGGCTGGATATCGCTGCCTGGCAACAGGTGCTTGATACGCTATTTGCCCGTCACGAAGCGTTGCGTTCTGTCTTTATTGTCGTTGACGGCCAGCCGCAGGTAGAGTTGTTGCCGGCGGCATCTGGCTTGCCGATGAGAAAATATGATCTGCATGACGTGCCTGATGTGGATGTTCAGCTTGCGTCTCTCTCTGCTCAGGAAGCCAATGCGCCGTTTGATCTTGCCTGTGGCCCCTTAATTCGTTCCAGTCTGATACAACTGGCTGACGATGATCACGTCTTCTTGCTGACTCTGCATCACATTATTTTCGATGGTTGGTCTGTCAGCGTGTTAATGCGTGAATTGAGCACTCTTTACACCGCGTTTCTGACCGGGCAGTCAGATCCGTTACCACCATTGACCATTCAGTATCCTGATTATGCTGCCTGGCAGCGCCAATGGTTATCGGCTGAACGTATACAGTCCCAATCTGATTATTGGCGCACGAAGTTGGCTGACGCACCGGTATTGTTGGATTTACCCACTGACCGGCCGCGTCCGCCTCAGCAGTCATTTACCGGGGGCTTATTGCCCATCAGCCTAGGTGCGGAGTTAACCCAATCCCTCAAGCGCTTGAGTGAACAACAAGGCGTCACGCTATTTATGACCCTGTTGACGGCTTGGGCAACGGTTCTATCGCGTCTGTCAGGTCAGGAAGATCTGGTTATCGGGACGCCAAGCGCGGGCCGCAGTCGGCAGGAAGTAGAATCTTTAATCGGCTTCTTTGTCAATACTCTGGCATTACGTATGGATTTATCCGGTGCGCCGAGTGTGGCGGAATTACTGGCGCGTGTACGGCAAACCGCGCTGGCGGCACAGGAACATCAGGACCTACCATTTGAGCAGGTAGTGGAAATTGTGCAACCGCCACGCCACTTGGCACACACCCCACTGTTCCAGGTGATGTTTGCCTGGCAGAGCAATGAAGGTAAGGACTGGACGTTACCCGGATTGACTGTTTCACCTGTCGGACAAACTTTTGATATGGCTAAATTTGATCTTGAATTGAGCTTGTCTGAGGTGGACGGCCAGATTGTCGGCTATCTGAATTATGCCACCGCCCTGTTTGATCAAGCGACCATTGAGCGGCAGGTGGGCTATCTTTATACCGTGCTGAGAGAGATGGCAGCTAACCCTCAACAGCCAGTCGGGAAAATCGATATCCTGACCGTGGCGGAGCGCAAGTTGTTATTGGAAACCTGGAATGCAACTCAGACGCCGTATCCTGACCGGTTATGCATTCATCGACTGTTTGAGCAACAGGCAGAGAAAACTCCTGATGCGGTAGCACTGGTGTATAAAAAACATATTCTCAGTTATGCGGAATTAAATGCTCGTGCCAATTGGTTGGCCCGCCAGTTAATCGAGCAGGGGATACGGTCGGATGATCGGATTGCAGTGTTGTTAGAGCGCTCCATTGAGCTGGTTGTGGCTCAGTTGGCTATTCTCAAAGCCGGTGCTGTTTATGTGCCGATCGATCCCCGAGTGCCAGATGAACGGAAAAACTGGTTGATAAACGACTGTTCAGCCAAATTATTGCTCACCGATATCCCGGTTGATCTGACGATTCCTTTATATTGCCTTGCTGGTGAGATGGGTGCTATCAGGGAGGAGGATTACTTTAATCTTGACTTGCCTCGGTCCAGTACCGAGCTGGCTTATATTATGTACACTTCCGGTTCGACCGGCACGCCAAAAGGGGTCATGGTGCCACACCGTGCGGTGGTTCGGCTGGTGATTAATAATGGGTACGCCGACATCGGACCGGATGATCGGGTGGCATTTACGGCCAACCCGGCTTTCGATGCCAGCACCTTTGAAGTCTGGGCGCCATTGTTTAATGGCGGCGCTCTGGTAGTGATTGATCACGCCACGTTGCTGACGCCTAAAGAGTTTGTTCAGGCATTACAGACTTATCGCATTACCATACTGTGGCTGAGTGTCGGGCTGTTTAACCGGCTGGCGATAGAGTTGTCCCCGGCGCTGCCACAAATCAAAACCCTGATTGTCGGCGGCGATGTGCTGGATCCGCATGTGATAGCACAGGTTCTGCGTGACAGTCCGCCTCAACAGTTATTGAATGGCTATGGACCGAGTGAGGGCACCACCTTTACCACCACCTACCGTATCGCAGAAGTATTACCAGAAGTGACTCGTATCCCCATTGGTCGGCCGATAGCCAATACGCGGGTTTATCTGTTGGATACCTATGGTCAGCCAGTGCCGCAAGGAGTAACCGGTGAGATTTATATCGGCGGGGATGGAGTTGCCTGTGGCTATCTCAATCGTCCCGAACTGACGGCGGAACGCTTTCTTGCGGACCCCTTTAGCGATAAACCGGGAGCTCGGATGTACCGCACCGGGGATTTGGCCCGTTATCTGCCAGATGGCAATCTGGAGTTCCTGGGTCGTAATGACCAACAGGTGAAAATCCGTGGTTTCCGTATTGAGCCGGGGGAAATCGAAGCCCGGTTGATGGATCATCCGGCGGTGAATGAAGCGGTTGTGTTGGCGATGGATGATGGGCAGGACAAACGGTTGGTAGCTTATGTGGCGGCAGAAGCGAATAGAGAATTGATTAACTGCCTGCGTACTCACCTGAGCGCCATTTTACCGGATTATATGGTACCGGCAGCGTTTGTACGTCTGGATATCTTCCCGTTGACGCCAAACGGCAAGCTGGACCGTCGGGCGTTACCGGCACCGGGGGAAGAAGCCTTTGCCCGTCAGGTTTATGCCGCGCCGCAAGGAGAAGCAGAAATTCTATTGGCCGCTATCTGGAGCGAGTTGCTGGGCATTGAACAGGTGAGCCGGCATGATAGCTTCTTTGCGTTGGGTGGTCATTCATTGTTAGCGGTGCGGATGATTGAGCGTCTGCGTAATGCAGGACTAACGCTGGCGGTACGTGATTTGTTCCAATCCCCGGTGTTGTCCGCGTTTGCCCAAACAGTAGGGCAGGCTCGGGCAGTGGTGGCGCCGGCGAATGTCATCACCCCGGCGACCATAGCACTAACACCTGAGATGTTGCCGTTGATTGAGTTGGACCAATCTGAGATTGACCATATTGTGGAACAAGTGCCGGGTGGTATTGCCAATATTCAGGATATCTATGCCTTGTCTCCATTGCAGGACGGTATTCTGTTCCACCATTTACTGGCGAACAAAGGCGATCCATATCTGCTGGCTTATCCTATGAGTTTTGCTGATCGTTCGTTGCTGGATTGTTATTTGGCGGCGGTGCAACAGGTGGTTGATCGCCATGACATTCTGCGTACCGCTTTTGTCTGGCAAGGACTATCCGTTCCGGCCCAGGTAGTCTGGCGTCAAGCGCCGTTATCAGTGACTGAATTGACGTTGGATCCCGCAGATGGACCGGTTTATGAACAACTGATTCAACGTTTTGATCCGCGTCAGCATCGTCTTGATTTGAGCCAGGCGCCGCTGTTACGTTTTGTTATTGCACAGGAAACGGATGGTCGCTGGATTGCACTGCAATTGCAGCATCATTTGATTGGCGACCATACTGCAATGGAGGTGATGAGCCGAGACGTTCAGGCGTACCTTGCCGGACAGGGGGAAAGCTTGCCTATCCCGGTTCCTTTCCGCAATTTGGTGGCTCAGGCCCGGTTGGGGATGAGTCAGGCCGAACATACCCGTTTCTTCACCGATATGCTGGCAGAAGTGGATCAACCAACGCTGCCATTTGGGTTGATGGAAGTACATCGGGATGGTTCACAGGTAACAGAATCGCACCGAATGTTGCCCGCTACGTTGAATGACCGTTTACGTCATCAGGCCCGGCGTTTGGGCGTCAGTTTGGCGGCGTTATGTCATCTGGCTTGGGCTCAGGTATTGTCACGTACCAGCGGACAGGCGAAAGCGGTGTTCGGCACCGTGCTATTTGGACGGATGCAGGCAGGAGAAGGGGCTGACAACGGCATGGGACTGTTCATCAATACCTTGCCGTTACGACTGGATATGGATGACACCCCGGTGCAGGACAGTGTACGGGCAGCGCATACCCGGCTGGCGGGATTACTGGAACATGAGCACGCTTCACTAGCATTAGCTCAACGTTGCAGTGGGGTACAAAATGAAATACCACTCTTCAGTGCCTTGTTGAACTACCGGCATAATGCGCCGACGGTCATCGCGGATGAAATTATCAGCGGCATTGAATTCTTGGGCGGCCAAGAGCGCACTAACTATCCGTTTGTCTTATCAGTGGAAGATTTTGGTAATGCACTGGGACTGACGGCGCAAATCGTTCAACCAATTGATCCGGAGCGGATATGCGGTTATATGCAACAGGCGCTGGAAAGTCTGGCAGAGGCACTTGAACAACGGCCAGAGACACCGGTATGGTCGCTGAATATCTTGCCAGCGGCAGAGAAGAAGCTGTTGCTAGAGACTTGGAATGCAACCCAGGCGCGGTATCCTGACCAGTGTTGTATTCACCGGCTGTTTGAACAACAGGCAGAAAAGACGCCTGATGCGATAGCGCTGGTGTATGGAGAACACGTTCTCAACTATGCCGAATTAAATGCTCGCGCTAACCAACTGGCCCACTGGTTAATTGGGCAGGGGGTCCAGCCGGATGACCGTGTCGCTGTGCAGTTAGAACGTTCTGTTGAACTGGTGGCGGCTCAGTTGGCTATCCTCAAGGCCGGGGCCGTTTATGTGCCTATCGATCCCCGAGTGCCGGACGAGCGGAAGCATTGGCTGATAAACGACTGTGCAGCTAAATTGTTGTTTACAGATATCCCGGTTGAACTGGCCGCTATCAGTGAGGAGTATTACCACAACCCTGACTTATCTCGCTCCAGTACTGAACTGGCCTATATCATGTATACCTCCGGCTCAACCGGTACGCCTAAAGGGGTGATGGTGCCGCATCGGGCTGTGGTTCGACTGGTCATCAATAACGGGTACGCCGACATTGGACCGGATGATCGGGTGGCGTTTGAAGCTAACCCGGCTTTCGATGCCAGCACCTTCGAAGTCTGGTCGCCGTTGCTCAATGGCGGCGCGCTGGTAGTGATTGATCACGCCACATTGCTGACGCCTAAAGAATTTGTCCAGGCATTGCAGACCTATCGAATCACGGTTATGTGGATGAGTGTCGGGCTGTTTAACCGGCTGGCGACAGAGTTGTCCCCGGTTCTCCCACAACTCAAAATCCTGATTGTCGGCGGCGATGTACTTGATCCGCATGTGATGGCGCAAGTTCTGCGTAATAACCCGCCGCAACAGTTATTGAATGGCTATGGACCAAGTGAGGGTACCACCTTTACCGCGACATATCGTATCACTGCGTTGCCTGCGAGGATGACGAAGATCCCCATTGGCAGACCGATAGCCAATACGCGGGTCTATCTACTGGATCGCAATGGTCAACCAGTACCGTTGGGGGCAGAAGGGGAAATTTATATCGGCGGAGATGGGGTTGCCTGTGGCTATCTTAATCGTCCTGAACTGACCGCAGAACGTTTCCTGCCGGATCTGTTTAGTGATGAGCCGGATGCCCGGATGTACCGTACCGGAGATTTAGCCCGTTACCTGCCGGACGGTAATCTGGAATTCTTGGGCCGTAATGACCAGCAGGTGAAAATCCGTGGTTTCCGTATTGAACCGGGGGAAATCGAAGCCCGGTTGATGGAACATCAGGCGGTGAATGAAACGGTTGTGCTGGTGTTGGGCGACGGACAGGACAAACGGCTGGTGGCTTATGTGGTGGCAGAAGCGGATGAAGCGTTGGTTAACCGTCTGCGTACTTATTTAAGTATGGTTTTACCGGATTATATGGTGCCTTCGGCTTTTGTGCGTCTGGATGATTTCCCGTTGACGCCGAACGGCAAACTGGATCGCCGGGCACTACCGGCACCGGGGGAAGAGGATTTTGCCCGGCAAATTTACACCGCACCATCAGGGGAGATGGAAACCACATTGGCGGCTATCTGGCGTGAATTACTGGGCGTTGAGCGGATTAGCCGGTATGACAACTTTTTCGCTTTGGGCGGCCATTCGTTGCTGGCAGTGCGGATGATGAACCGGATAGCAGCATTAGGGATTGAATTACCGCTGTCCACGTTGTTTACATTCCCGTCTTTGATGGCCTTTGCTGAAGCGATGCGTACTCAGTTTGGAGAACCGGGCAGGATATTGCCCGTTATTGTTCCGCTATCCCGTGAGGGCCAATTGCCGCTGTCATTTGCGCAACAACGCCTGTGGTTCCTCGCGCAGTTTGAGGGGGTGAGTGATACTTATCATATTCCGCTGGCCCTGCGTTTGCGTGGTCGGCTGAATATCGCTGCCTGGCAGCAGGCGCTTGATATGCTGTTTGCCCGTCACGAAGCGTTGCGCTCTGTTTTTGTTGCTGTTGACGGCCAGCCGCAGGTGGAGTTGTTGCCGGCGGAATCGGGCCTGCCGATAAGAAAATATGATCTGCATGACACGCTTGATGTGGATGCGCAGCTTGCGTCTCTCTCCGCTCAAGAAGCCAATGCGCCGTTTGACCTTGCCCGCGGCCCATTAATTCGTTCCAGTCTGGTACAACTGGCTGACGATGATCATGTTTTCTTGCTGACCCAGCATCATATTGTTTCCGATGGTTGGTCTTTAGGAATACTGAAATCAGAACTGGAGGCGCTTTATTCGGCTTACTTGAACCAACAGCCAAATCCATTGCCACCATTGACGATTCAATATCCTGATTACGCCGCCTGGCAGCGTCAATGGCTGTCGGCAGAACAGATACAGTCTCAATCTGACTACTGGCGCACTAAGCTGGCTGATGCGCCAGTTTTACTGGATTTGCCGACTGACCGGCCACGTCCGCCTCAGCAATCATTTGCTGGAAATATGTTGCCCGTCAGTTTCGATGCGGAGTTAACCCAATCCCTTAAACGCCTGAGTGAGCAACAGGGCGTCACGTTATTTATGACCCTGTTAGCTGCTTGGGCAACGGTTCTATCGCGTCTGTCAGGTCAGGAAGATCTGGTTATCGGTACACCGAGTGCCGGCCGCAGTCGGCAAGAAGTGGAATCCCTAATTGGCTTCTTTGTGAATACGCTGGCGTTGCGTATGGACTTATCCGGTTCACCCAATGTGACGGAATTGCTGGCGCGCGTACGACAAACCGCGCTGGAGGCACAGGAACATCAGGATCTACCGTTTGAACAGGTAGTGGAAATAATGCAACCGCCACGCCGACTGGCGCATACGCCGTTGTTCCAGGTGATGTTTGCCTGGCAAAACAATGAGAATACGGAATGGCGGCTGCCGGGACTGGCAGTTTCACCGGTCGAGCAAGCTTTTGATATGGTTAAGTTCGATCTTGAGCTGAATTTGTTTGAGGTGGAGGGCCGTATTGTCGGTTATCTGAATTATGCCACCGCTCTGTTTGATCAAGCGACCATTGAGCGGCAGGTGGGCTATCTCCATACCGTATTGCGGGAAATGATGGCTAATCCTCAACAACCGGTCGGCAAAATCGATATTCTGACCGTGGCGGAACGCAAGCTATTACTGGAAACCTGGAATGCAACTCAGGCGCCGCATCCTGACCAATCATGCATTCACCGGCTGTTTGAGCAACACGTGGAGAAAACTCCTGATGCGATAGCGCTGATATATGAAGAATGCATCCTAAACTATGCCGAGCTTAATGCCCGCGCTAACCGGCTGGCGCATCAACTGATAGCGTTGGGAGTCGAGCCGGACCAACGAGTGGCGGTTTGCGTGTCACGTTCACCGGCAATGGTGGTGGGAGTATTAGCAGTGCTGAAAGCCGGGGGGGCCTACGTGCCGTTAGATCCGGTCTATACCGGTGAGCGTCTGGCACATATCCTGACCGATGCTGCTCCCGCTATTGTACTGGCGGATAACATCGGGCGGGATGCGCTGGGAGAGGACACGCTGGCAGGGCTGACGGTACTTGACCCGAACAGTCCGCCTGATCAGCCGGACAGTAACCCACAAGTGCCGGCATTGACGGAACAGCATCTGGCGTATGTGATTTACACCTCGGGTTCGACCGGCACGCCGAAAGGGGTGATGGTGGAGCATCGTCATATCCTGCGTTTGTTCGACGCCACTGAATCCTGGTATCACTTCAACCGGCAAGATATTTGGTGCCTGTTCCATTCCATTGCGTTTGACTTCTCGGTATGGGAATTATGGGGAGCCTTACGCTACGGCGCTAAATTGGTGTTGGTTCCGCACGCGATTGCTCGTTCACCCCAGGAGCTGCATCAATTCGTGTGTCAGCACGGTATCACCGTATTGAATCAGACTCCCAGCGCCTTCAAAGCCTTGATTGCCAGTTATATCGCCAATCCATTGCCTGACTGTTTGCGCTATGTCATCTTTGGCGGGGAAGCGCTCGATCCGAGTATTTTGAAGCCGTGGTATGCCCTGCGTGAAGAGACATTGCCTCAGTTGGTGAATATGTACGGTATCACGGAAACCACCGTTCACGTCACTTACCGGGCACTGAATCGCCATGATGTGGAACAGACCACAAGTCCTATTGGCACGCGGATCTCGGACTTAACCCTCTATCTGCTGGATAAATATGGTCAGCCAGTACCGTTAGGCGCCGTGGGTGAATTATATGTTGGCGGAGGGGGTGTGGCACGGGGTTATCTCAATCGTCCTGAACTGACCGTGGAGCGTTTTCTATCTGATCCGTTCAGTAGTGAACAGGATGGCCGGATGTACCGCACTGGGGATTTGGCCCGCTACCTGCCAGACGGCAATCTGGAGTTTCTAGGTCGCAATGACCAGCAGGTGAAAATTCGTGGTTTCCGTATTGAGCCGGGAGAAATCGAAGCCCGATTGCTGGAACACCCGGCGGTGAGAGAAGCGGTCGTGCTGGCGCTGGATGATGGTCAGGACAAACGCTTGGCGGCTTATGTGGTGGCAGAAGCGGATGAGGCGTTGGTTAACCACCTGCGTACTCATCTGAGTGGGATTTTACCGGATTATATGGTGCCGGCCGCTTTTGTGCGTCTGGATACCTTCCCGTTGACCCCGAACGGTAAGCTGGACCGTCGGGCGCTGCCGGTACCGGGAGAGAATGCCTTTGCTCGTCAGGTTTATGCAGCGCCGCAAGGCGAGGTGGAAACCCTATTGGCTGTTATCTGGGGCGAGTTGCTAGGTATTGAACAAATCAGTCGGCACGACAGCTTCTTTGCTCTGGGCGGCCATTCGTTGCTGGCAATGCGGATGATTGAACGTCTGCGTAATGCGGGGTTAACGCTGGCGGTGCGTGATTTATTCCAGTCCCCAGTGTTGTCCGCATTTGCCCAAACAGTAGGACAGTCACAAGCGGTGGTGGTGCCGGCAAATGTCATCACCCCAGCAACCACGATACTCACCCCTGAGATGTTGCCATTGATTGATCTCATTCAGTCTGAGATTGACCATATCGTTGCACAAGTGCCGGGTGGAATGGCTAATATTCAGGATATTTATGCCCTGTCGCCGTTACAAGACGGTATTCTGTTCCATCATCTGCTGGCGAATAAAGGCGATCCGTACCTATTGGTTAGTCAGACAGCCTTCGCTGACCGATCTCTGTTGGACAGCTATTTGGCGGCAGTGCAACAGGTGATTAACCGCCATGACATCTTGCGTACTGCTTTTATCTGGCAAGGATTATCAACGCCGATTCAGGTGGTCTGGCGTCAAGCGCCGTTATCAGTGACTGAATTGACATTGGATTCCGCTGATGGACCGGTTTATGAACAACTCATTCAACGTTTTGGCCCGCGTCATCATCGTCTCGACTTGAGCCAAGCCCCCTTACTGCGCTTTATGGTGGCACAAGAAACGGATGGTTGCTGGATTGTACTGCAATTGCAGCATCATCTGATTGGCGACCACACGACGCTGGAAGTGATGAACCGCGAAGTTCAGGCGTACCTCACCGGGCAGGAAGAGAGCCTGTCGGCACCCGTTCCTTTCCGCAACTTGGTGGCTCAAGTCCGGTTGGGCGTGAGCCAAGCCGAGCATACCCGCTTCTTTACTGATATGTTGGCAGAGGTGGATCAACCGACATTGCCATTCGGATTGACAGAAGTACATCGAGATGGTTCGCAGGTGACGGAATTGTACCGGATGTTGCCCGCCATACTGAATAACCGCTTGCGTAGTCAAGCCCGACGTCTGGGCGTCAGTTTGGCGGCATTGTGTCATCTAGCTTGGGCACAGGTCTTATCGCGTACCAGCGGACAGGCGAAAGTGGTGTTTGGCACTGTACTGTTTGGACGGATGCAGGCTGGGGAAGGCGCTGACAGCGGCATGGGACTGTTTGTCAATACTTTGCCGTTACGACTGGATATGGATGATACCCCGGTACAGGACAGTGTACGATTAGCACATACCCGGTTAGCCGCACTGTTGGCGCATGAACATGCTTCACTGGCGCTGGCTCAACGTTGCAGCGGAGTGCCAGGGGAAACGCCCCTGTTTAGTGCTTTGCTGAACTACCGGCATAGTGCGCAGCCAATCATCGTAGATGAAACCATCAGCGGTATAGAATCCTTTAGCGGGCAGGAACGTACCAACTATCCGTTTGTGCTGTCGGTGGAGGATTTTGGTCACGCTTTGGGATTGACCGCCCAGATGGTGCGACCGTTTGATCCGGAACGGATATGCGGCTATATGCAACAGGCGTTGGAAAGTTTGGTGGAAGCACTTGAACAGGCGCCGGAAACGCCAGTGCGGACGTTGGAAATTTTGCCTGAAACTGAACGCACATTGTTATTAAAAACCTGGAATGCGACTGAAACTGTCTACCCTGAGCAGTTATGTATCCATCAGTTATTTGAACAACAAGTGGAGAAAAATCCTGACGCTACGGCACTGGTGTATGAAGAACAGACATACAGTTATGCGGAACTGAATTCCCGAGCTAACCGACTGGCCCACCAACTGATTGCGCTGGGCATTGCGCCAGACCAGCGAGTAGCGATTTGTGTTACACGTTCATTGACGATGGTTGTGGGCTTACTGGCGGTGTTGAAAGCGGGCGGCGCCTATGTTCCATTGGACCCGTCTTATCCGGTGGAACGTTTGGAATATATTTTGACCGATGCAGCCCCGGCTATTTTGCTGGCAGATAATGTTGGATGTGTCGTTCTGAGTGAGAGCGCTTTGGTAGGGCTGACGGTACTTGATCCGAATATGCTGCTTGATAAGCCGGACAGTAACCCGCAAGTGACGGCACTGACTGCACAGCATCTGGCGTATGTAATTTACACCTCCGGTTCCACTGGCGCACCAAAAGGCGTGATGGTTGAGCATCGTGGGCTGGTTAATCTTATTCAGGATAAAATCGTCCAATTTGGCATTCATTCGGGTAGCCGGTTGTTGCAGTTTGCCTCATTGAGTTTTGATGCCAGTGTTTGGGAAATCATGATGGCATTGGGAAGTGGGGCCAGTTTGATTATAGCTACCGATATCATCCGTCAGGACCCGCTTCGTCTCTGGCATTATCTGGAGCAACAGGCAGTGACCCATGCCTGTCTGACCCCGGCTTTGCTCCGGGAAAAGACCGATTTACCGGAAATGACGATAAGACCGACTCTGATACTCGGTGGTGAGGCGCCCAGCGCAATGCTGCTTCAAGCACTGAGTCGTCGGGCAACGGTGTTTAATGCCTATGGACCGACAGAAATCACGGTGTGTGCGACGACTTGGCGTTGTCCGCCAGACTACACGGATACGTTAGTGCCTATCGGCCATCCGACCGCGAACACCCAGATTTATTTGCTGGATACCTACGGCCAGCCAGTGCCTTTGGGGGCAGTGGGTGAGTTGTATGTTGGTGGTGCAGGTGTGGCGCGTGGTTACCTTAATCGTCCTGAACTGACCGCTGAACGCTTCTTAGCTGACCCGTTTAGTGAGATGCCGGATGCGCGGATGTATCGGACCGGGGATTTGGCGCGTTACATGCCAGATGGCAATCTGGAATTCTTGGGTCGCAATGACCAACAGGTGAAAATCCGCGGTTTCCGTATTGAGCCGGGGGAAATCGAAGCCCGATTGATGGAACACCCAACTGTGCAAGAGGCTGTGGTATTGGTGCTGGGTGATGAGCAGGACAAACGGCTGGTAGCTTATGTCGTGGCAGAAGAGGATGAGACGCTGGTTAACCATCTGCGTATACACTTGAGCGCCATTTTACCGGATTATATGGTGCCAGCCGCTTTTGTACGCCTGAATGCCTTCCCGCTGACCCCGAACGGTAAGCTGGACCGTCGGGCATTACCGGTACCGGGGGAAGAGGCTTTTGCCCGGCAGATTTACGCCGCGCCGTCAGGGGAAATGGAAACCACATTAGCCGCTATTTGGTGTGAATTACTCGGTGTTGAGCGAATTAGCCGATATGACAACTTTTTCGCTCTGGGTGGTCATTCGCTGTTGGCAGTGCGGATGATGAACCGGATAGCGGCGTTGGGAATTGAATTACCGCTGTCTACACTGTTTACATTCCCGTCTTTGATAGCCTTTGCTGAGGCGATGCATGCCCGGTTTAATGAATCTGGCGAGGTATTGCCCGCCATCGTTCCACTATCCCGTAAGGATCAATTACCGTTGTCATTTGCTCAACAACGCCTGTGGTTCCTGACGCAGTTTGACGGGGTGAGTGAGACCTATCATATTCCGTTAGCCCTGCGTTTACGTGGTCGGCTGAATATCACTGCCTGGCAACAGGCGCTTGATACACTGTTTGCCCGCCATGAAGCGTTACGTTCTGTCTTCGTTGTTGTTGACGGCCAGCCGCAGGTGGAGTTGCTGCCAGCGGCATTAGGCCTGCCGATGAAAAAATATGATCTGCGTAAGGCGCTTGATGTGGATGCGCAGCTTGCGTCTCTCTCTGCTCAGGAAGCCAATGTGCCGTTTGATCTTACCCGTGGCCCCTTAATTCGTTCCAGTCTGGTACAACTGGCTAATGATGAACACGTTTTCTTGCTGACCCTGCATCATATTATTTTCGATGGTTGGTCTGTCAGCGTGTTGATACGTGAATTGAATACTCTTTATACCGCTTTTCAGGCGGGGCAGTCAGATCCGTTATCACCGTTGACAATTCAGTATCCTGATTACGCCGCTTGGCAGAGCCAGTGGCTATCGGCTGAACGCATACAGTCCCAATCTGATTATTGGCGCACGAGGTTGGCTGACGCACCGGTATTGTTAGATTTGCCCACTGACCGGCCACGCCCAACTCAGCAGTCGTTTGCCGGGAATATCTTACCCGTCAGTCTGGATGCGGAGTTAACCCAATCCCTCAAACGCCTGAGTGAACAGCAGGGTGTCACGTTATTTATGACCCTGTTGGCCGCGTGGGCGACGGTTCTGTCGCGCCTGTCAAGTCAAGAGGATCTGATTATCGGTACCCCAAGCGCGGGCCGCAGTCGGCAAGAAGTGGAATCTCTGATTGGCTTCTTTGTGAATACACTGGCATTACGTATGGATTTATCCGGTGCGCCGAATGTGGCGGAATTGTTGGCGCGTGTGCGGCAAACCGCGCTGGCGGCACAGGAACATCAGGACCTACCGTTTGAACAGGTGGTGGAAATTGTGCAACCGCCGCGCCGACTGGCGCATACCCCATTGTTCCAGGTGATGTTTGCCTGGCAGAGCAATGAAAATAAAGACTGGATGTTACCCGGACTGACCATTTCACCCGTCGGGCAAGCTTTTGATATGGTTAAGTTTGATCTTGAATTGAGCCTGTCTGAGGTGGACGGCCGGATTGTCGGTTATCTGAATTATGCTACCGCCCTATTTGATCAACCGACCATTGAGCGGCAGGTGGGCTATCTCCATACCGTACTGCGAGAGATGGCGGCTAACCCTCAACAGCCAGTCGGGAAAATTGATATCCTGACCGTGGCGGAACGCAAGCTGTTACTGGAAACCTGGAATGGAACCCAGACGCCATATCCTGATCAGACATGCATCTACCGGTTGTTTGAACAACAGACAGAGAAAACCCCTTATGCAGTAGCGCTGGTGTATAAAGAACGCATTCTCAGTTATGCCGAATTAAATGCTCGTGCCAATCGACTGGCCCGCCAGTTAATCGAACAGGGTATCCAGCCGGATAACCGGGTTGCAGTACTGTTAGAGCGTTCTGTTGAGCTGGTAGTGGCTCAGTTAGCTATCCTCAAGGCCGGAGCCGTTTATGTGCCGATCGATCCCCATGTGCCGGACGAACGGAAAAACTGGCTGATAAACGACTGTTCAGCCAAATTATTGCTCACCGATATCCCGGTTGATCTGGCTATCCCCCAGTTTTGTCTGGTCGATGAGATGATCACTATTGAGGAAGACGATCACCGCAATCTTGACTTACCTCGTTCCAGTACCGAATTGGCCTATATTATGTATACCTCCGGCTCGACCGGCACGCCAAAAGGGGTCATGGTACCGCATCGTGCGGTGGTTCGACTGGTCATCAATAACGGGTACGCCGACATCGGGCCGGATGATCGGGTGGCGTTTGCGGCAAACCCGGCTTTCGATGCCAGCACTTTTGAAGTCTGGGCGCCATTGCTTAATGGCGGCGCACTGGTAGTGATTGATCACGCCACGTTGCTGACGCCTAAAGAGTTTGTTCAGGCACTACAGACTTATCGCATTACCATACTGTGGCTGAGTGTCGGGCTGTTTAACCGACTGGCGGCAGAGTTGTCCCCGGCGCTGCCACAAATCAAAACCCTGATTGTCGGCGGCGATGTGCTGGATCCGCATGTGATAGCACAGGTTCTGCGTGACAGTCCGCCTCAACAGTTATTGAATGGCTATGGACCGAGTGAGGGCACCACCTTTACCACCACCTACCGTATCGCAGAAGTATTACCAGAAGTGACTCGTATCCCCATTGGTCGGCCAATAGCCAATACGCGGGCTTATCTGTTGGATACCTATGGTCAGCCAGTGCCGCAAGGAGTAACCGGTGAGATTTATATCGGCGGGGATGGAGTTGCCTGTGGCTATCTCAATCGTCCCGAACTGACGGCGGAACGCTTTCTTGCGGACCCCTTTAGCGGTAAACCGGGAGCACGGATGTACCGCACAGGGGATTTGGCCCGTTACCTGCCAGATGGCAATCTGGAGTTCCTGGGTCGTAATGACCAACAGGTTAAAATCCGTGGTTTCCGTATTGAGCCGGGGGAAATCGAAGCCCGGTTGATGGATCATCCGGCGGTGAATGAAGCGGTTGTGTTGGTGCTGGGTGACGGGCAGGACAAACGATTGGCGGCTTATGTGGCGGCAGAAGCGAATGAAGAATTGGCTAACCATCTGCGTACTCACCTGAGCGCCATTTTACCGGATTATATGGTACCGGCAGCGTTTGTACGTCTGGATACCTTCCCGTTGACGCCAAACGGCAAACTGGACCGTCGAGCATTACCGGCACCGGGGGAAGAAGCCTTTGCCCGGCAAATTTATGAAGCACCGCAGGGAGAAGCAGAAATCCTCTTGGCCGCTATCTGGAGCGAGTTGTTAGGCATTGAACAGGTGAGTCGGCACGATAGCTTCTTTGCGTTGGGTGGTCATTCATTGTTAGCGGTGCGGATGATTGAGCGTCTGCGTAATGCAGGACTAACGCTGGCGGTACGTGATCTGTTCCAATCCCCGGTGTTGTCCGCATTCGCCCAAACAGTAGGGCAGGCTCGGGCGGTGACGGTGCCGACAAATGTCATCACCCCGGTGACCATAACACTCACACCAGAGATGTTGCCGTTGATTGAGTTGGACCAATCTGAGATTGACCATATTGTGAAACAAGTACCGGGTGGTATTGCCAATATTCAGGATATCTATGCCTTGTCTCCATTGCAGGACGGTATTCTGTTCCACCATTTACTGGCGAACAAAGGCGATCCGTATCTATTGGCTTATCCTATGGCCTTTGCTGATCGATTTTTACTAGATTGTTATTTGGCGGCGGTGCAACAAGTGGTTGATCGCCATGACATTCTGCGTACCGCTTTTGTCTGGCAAGGACTATCCGTTCCGGCCCAGGTAGTCTGGCGTCAAGCGCCGTTATCAGTGATTGAATTGACGTTGGATCCCGCAGATGGACCGGTTTATGAACAACTGATTCAGCGTTTTGATCCGCGTCAGCATCGTCTTGATTTGAGCCAGGCGCCGCTGTTACGTTTTGTTATTGCACAGGAAACGGATGGTCGCTGGATTGTACTGCAATTGCAGCATCATTTGATTGGCGACCATACCGCAATGGAGGTGATGAGCCGAGACGTTCAGGCGTACCTTGCCGGACAGGGGGAGAGTTTGCCTATTCCGGTTCCTTTCCGCAATTTGGTGGCTCAGGCCCGGTTGGGGATGAGTCAGGCCGAACATACCCGCTTCTTCACCGATATGTTGGCAGAGGTGGATCAACCGACGTTGCCATTCGGGTTGACGGAAATACATCGGGATGGTTCACAGGTAGCGGAATCGCACCGAATGTTGCCCGCTACGTTGAATGACCGTTTACGTCATCAGGCCCGGCGTTTGGGCGTCAGTTTGGCGGCGTTATGTCATCTGGCCTGGGCACAGGTATTGTCACGTACCAGCGGACAGGCGAAAGCGGTGTTCGGCACCGTGCTATTTGGACGGATGCAGGCAGGAGAAGGGGCTGACAACGGCATGGGACTGTTCATCAATACCTTGCCGTTACGACTGGATATGGATGACATTCCGGTGCAGGACAGTGTACGGGCAGCGCATACCCGGTTAGCCGGATTGCTGGAGCATGAACATGCGTCACTGGCGCTGGCTCAACGTTGCAGTGGGGTGCAAAATGAAATTCCACTCTTCAGTGCCTTGTTGAACTACCGGCATAATGCGCCGACGGTCATCGCGGATGAAATTATCAGCGGCATTGAATCCTTGGGCGGTCGAGAGCGCACTAACTATCCGTTTGTCTTATCAGTGGAAGATTTTGGTAATGCACTGGGACTGACGGCGCAAATCGTTCAACCGATTGATCCGGAGAGGATATGTGGTTATATGCAACAGGCGCTGGAAAGCCTGGCAGAGGCGCTTGAACAACGGCCAGAGACACCGGTACGGTCGCTGAATATCTTACCGGCAGCGGAGAAAAAGCTGTTGTTGGAGACCTGGAATGCAACCCAGGCGCGGTATCCTGACCAGTGTTGTATTCACCGACTGTTTGAACAACAGGCAGAAAAAAAACCTGATGCGATAGCGTTGATGCATGGAGAACATATTCTCAGCTATGCGGAATTAAATGCCCGCGCTAATCGGCTGGCTCGCCGGTTAATCGGGCTGGGGATCCGGCCAGACGATCGCGTGGCTGTGCTGTTAGAGCGTTCTGTTGAACTGGTGGCGGCTCAATTGGCTATCCTCAAGACCGGGGCTGTTTATGTGCCTATCGATCCCCGTATGCCGGGCGAACGGCAGCGTTGGCTGATAAGCGATTGTGAAGCCAAATTGTTGCTTACGGATATTCCGGTTGACCTAACGATTCCCCTGTTTTGCTTTGCCGATGAGGTGGACGACATTGAGGAAGAAGGTTGCCTCAATCCTGATTTACCTCGCTCCAGTGCTGATCTGGCTTATATCATGTACACCTCCGGCTCAACTGGCACACCAAAAGGGGTAATGGTGCCGCATCGGGCGGTGGTTCGGCTGGTGATTAATAACGGGTACGCTGAAATCGGGCCGGATGATCGAGTGGCGTTTGAGGCTAACCCGGCTTTCGATGCCAGCACCTTTGAAGTTTGGGCGCCGTTGCTCAATGGCGGTGCATTGGTGGTGATTGATCACGCTACCGTGTTGACGCCGCAGGAGTTTGTCCAGACATTGCAGACCTATCGAATCACGGTTATGTGGTTGAGTGTCGGGTTGTTTAACCGGTTGGCGACAGAGTTGTCTCCAGCTCTTGTGCAGCTCAAAATCCTGATTGTCGGCGGCGATGTACTTGATCCGCATGTGATGGCGCAAGTTCTGCGTGATAGCCCTCCTCAACAGTTATTGAATGGTTACGGGCCGAGTGAGGGAACTACCTTTACCACTACCTACCGCATCACGGCATTATCACCGGAAATGGCCCAAATCCCTATTGGTCGACCGATAGCTAACACGCGGGTTTATCTGCTAGATGCCGATGGTCAGCCGGTGCCGCAGGGAGTAACCGGTGAGATTTATATCGGCGGAGATGGGGTTGCCTGTGGCTATCTCAATCGTCCTGAGCTAACGGCAGAACGCTTCCTTGTTGATCCATTTAGTGATTCACCTAATGCCCGCATGTATCGAACTGGGGATTTGGCCCGTTACCTGCCGGATGGTAATTTGGAGTTCCTTGGCCGTAACGATCAGCAAATTAAAATCCGTGGTTTCCGTATTGAACCGGGTGAAATTGAGGCTCGATTGGTAGAACACCCAACGGTACAAGAGGCTACTGTGTTGGTACTGGGTGATGGACAGGACAAACGTTTGGTCGCTTATGTGGTGGCACAGGAAGATAAAGGACTGGCTAATAGCTTGCGTACTTACCTGAGTGCCATTTTACCGGATTACATGGTGCCGTCGGCTTTTGTGCGTCTGGATGATTTTCCGTTGACTCCTAACGGTAAATTAGATCGTCACGCGCTACCAGCCCCGGGCAATGAAGCTTTTGTTCGTCAGGTTTATGAAACGCCGAAAGGAGAAAAGGAAACCATATTAGCGGCTATCTGGCGTGAATTATTGGGCGTTGAGCAGGTCAGTCGGCATGACAATTTCTTCGCTTTGGGTGGTCACTCACTGTTCGCTATGCGGATGATAAACCTTGCAGCTAATCATGGTCTTATTTGCACATTGAATGATCTGTTTCAATTCCCTGTGCTGTCTGACCTGGCAACAAAAATGACATCAGATCAGCTATCTCGACCGCAAAACCGAGCAATATCGGTGCGATCTGATGGAACAGGTCTACCGTTATTCTTTGTGCCCAGCGGGATGAGTGATTATTCCTATGTGTTCGGGTTGTCTCAGCAGCTTCATTCAGGCTACCCGATTTATGCGTTGCCTTGGCCGTCCATTAGTGGAGAACCGATGTCAACGATGGAAGAGCAGGCAGCAAGAATGATCAACTTTATGAAAGTGGTTCAACCGGAAGGTCCATACCAGATATGCGGTTACTCTTCCGGCGGCATATTAGCTTATGCGATTGCCCAGCAACTTCTGTATTCCGGTGAAGAGGTTAATTTCCTCGGTCTGATAGACACGCCTGCTCCTCATTATTACAGGCAGCAGATAACGCCGCCAAAACTTCAATTTCTTATTGAGTTGGCAAGGCAGGCAGAGGATGGAGATATTGAAGAAATTGCAGCATTGTACCAGCGAATTGATAAGTTAAATTTGGTGCAGCTTATCGAAACGGCGCAGAAATTGTCGTTATATCCGGCAAATCCGCGTGCTGATTTAATCGCAAGGCGTTGGGAGCAGATAGAAAATTATGCACAAATAGTCAGAAACTATGAGCCGCAAGTATTGGCGATAACGCTGCATCAATTCTATGCAACGGAACTTTCTCCACCTGCCCCTGTTGTTATGGAAACTAAAGTTATGGATGTTGAACCACAGTCTTTAAATAGGGATCTGTCGTTAGGTTGGGCGCAGGTATTGCCTGATTCTTCGCTTCGGTTAATTCCAATTTCGGGTAACCATTTTAGTCTGTTGGAAAATAATGAGGATAAAGTCGTTTTAGTTCGAGCTTTAAATATGGCGTTGGCAGTCAGTTGTGACGAGGAGGTTCAAAGAGACTAAACGATCTTATATCCGTATGATAATCCGGCATATATAACTTATGCCGGATTTTTTCTATGTGTGTTTTAAAGAGCGTGTTATCTGTTTTTCCTCAAACATATTATTTCATTATAAAATTATTTTTTATAGTTTGTGCATTTGCATAAATAAGTGCAAATGATTGTACCTATGCTAAACATCGCCGTGACCTGAATGGTTGTTGATGGTATATTTTCGCGATGTTTCGGTATTGAAGGTAGTCACTTTTTACATTGTGTGCCAATTTTAGTACCAAACTTTAATGGATTGACGAGATAATAATTTAAATCGTTATTTTAGTTGAATATCAAACTCCTTCAAGTGACCTTTCGTGTGGGTCACCACTGTAGATAAGGATTTTAAATGCCTGTTGTTACTCTTCCTGACGGTAGCCAACGCCAGTTTGACCGTGCCGTTTCTGTAATGGATGTTGCCTGTGATATTGGTCCAGGTTTAGCGAAAGCCTGTATTGCTGGTCGCGTAAATGGTGAGTTAGTGGATGCTTGTGAATTAATCGATTCAGATGCAAATCTTGCCATCATCACTAGTAAAGATGATGCAGGGCTGGAAATTATCCGCCATTCATGCGCTCATCTGCTAGGCCATGCGATTAAACAATTATGGCCAGATACGAAAATGGCTATTGGTCCGATTATTGATAATGGTTTTTACTATGATGTTGATATTGGCCGTGCTTTGACGCAGGAAGATATTGAGCTGCTTGAAAAACGTATGTTGGAACTTGCCAAGAAAGACTATGACGTCATCAAGAAAAAGGTAAGTTGGCAAGAAGCGCGTGATACCTTTGTCGCTCGTGGTGAAGATTATAAGGTACAGATTTTGGATGAAAACGTCAGCCGCGATGATCGTCCGGGCCTCTATAATCATGAAGAATATATTGACATGTGCCGTGGCCCACATGTGCCAAATATGCGTTTCTGCCACCATTTTAAATTGCAGAAAGTCGCAGGGGCATATTGGCGTGGCGATAGCAACAATAAAATGTTGCAACGAATATACGGTACTGCGTGGGCTGATAAGAAACAGCTCAATACTTATCTGCAACGTTTGGAAGAAGCGGCTAAACGTGACCATCGTAAGATTGGTAAACAGTTAGATCTGTACCATATGCAGGAAGAAGCTCCGGGTATGGCATTCTGGCATAACGATGGTTGGACTATTTTCCGTGAGCTGGAAACTTTTGTTCGCACTAAACTGAAAGAATATCAATATCAGGAAGTTAAAGGTCCGTTCATGATGGACCGTGTTATGTGGGAGAGAACGGGTCACTGGGAAAACTACGGTGAGCATATGTTTACCACTTCTTCAGAGAACCGTGAATACTGCGTTAAGCCGATGAATTGCCCAGGGCATATTCAGATTTTCAATCAAGGCTTAAAATCCTATCGTGACTTGCCGTTACGTATGGCTGAATTTGGTAGTTGTCACCGTAATGAACCATCAGGGGCATTACATGGTTTGATGCGTGTTCGTGGTTTTACTCAGGATGATGCTCATATCTTCTGTACAGAAGAGCAAATTCACCGGGAAGTCAGCAGTTGCATTAAGATGGTGTATGACGTTTACAGCACTTTTGGTTTTGAAAAGATCGTGGTTAAGCTGTCAACCCGTCCGGAAAAGCGCATTGGTACTGAGGAACAATGGAATCAAGCGGAAGAAGCTCTGGCGGCAGCGCTACAAGAAAATGGCGTGCAATTTGAATATCAGCCAGGTGAAGGTGCTTTCTACGGACCGAAAATTGAATTTACTTTGCATGATTGTTTGGATCGTGCGTGGCAATGTGGTACTGTGCAGCTCGACTTTTCACTACCAGGTCGTTTGAGTGCGTCCTACGTAGGTGAAAATAATGAACGTAAGGTTCCTGTAATGATTCACCGTGCGGTTCTGGGTTCGCTGGAACGGTTTATCGGCATCCTAACTGAGGAGTATGCGGGATTCTTCCCAACATGGATTGCTCCACAGCAGGTAGTGGTGATGAATATCACCGATAATCAGGCTGATTATGTACAGGAATTAGTAAAAAAACTTCAAGATGCAGGCATTCGTGCAAAAGCAGACTTGAGAAACGAGAAGATTGGCTTTAAAATCCGTGAACACACTCTGCGTCGTGTTCCCTACATGCTTGTCTGTGGTGAAAAAGAGGTCGAATCAGGGAAAGTTTCCGTTCGTACCCGCCGCGGTAAAGATTTAGGCAGCATTGATGTTAACGAGTTCATCGAAAAACTGCTGATAGAAATACGCAGTCGCAATCTTCATCAATTGGAGGAATAAGGTATTAAAGGCGGAAAAAGAATTCAAACAGCGCGTCCTAATCGCATTAATGGAGAGATTCGCGCTTCTGAAGTTCGTTTAACAGGTTTAGATGGCGAGCAGATTGGCATTGTCAGTCTGAGGGAAGCTCTTGAAAAAGCTGAGGAAGCGGATGTTGATTTAGTTGAAATCAGCCCGAATGCCGAGCCGCCGGTTTGCCGTATTATGGACTACGGCAAGTTCCTCTATGAGAAGAGTAAGTCGATCAAAGAGCAGAAGAAAAAGCAAAAGGTTATTCAGGTTAAGGAAATCAAATTCCGTCCTGGTACAGATGAAGGCGACTATCAGGTCAAACTACGCAACCTGATTCGTTTTCTGGAAGATGGCGATAAAGCCAAAATCACCCTGCGTTTCCGTGGGCGTGAAATGGCGCACCAACAGATTGGCGTCGAAATGCTTAACCGCATCCGCGACGATCTGGATGAACTGGCGGTAGTTGAATCCTTCCCTTCGAAGATTGAAGGCCGTCAGATGATAATGGTGCTCGCTCCTAAGAAGAAATAGTTAGGCAATCAAGTAATAAGCTCCAGTCGGTTCATCTGGTTGGGGCTTATTCGCCTGACTAATTCGTTGTAATTCACAATGCGAAGTGGAAATTAAAATGCCAAAGATTAAAACAGTACGCGGCGCCGCTAAACGCTTTAAAAAAACTGCAAGTGGTGGTTTTAAGCGTAAGCGCGCTAACCTTCGTCACATTCTGACTAAGAAATCAACCAAGCGTAAACGTCATTTACGTCCAAAGGGCATGGTCTCCAAAGGTGATCTGGGCCTGGTTGTTGCTTGCTTGCCATACGCGTAAGCAATTTTAGATTAGAACTCAGAGACGATAGGAGAAGTATATGGCTCGCGTAAAACGTGGTGTTGTCGCCCGTGCACGTCACAAGAAAATTTTAAAGCAAGCGAAAGGTTACTATGGTGCCCGTTCGCGCGTTTACCGTGTTGCCTTCCAGGCAGTAATCAAAGCAGGGCAGTACGCTTACCGTGACCGTCGTCAGCGTAAACGTCAGTTCCGTCAACTGTGGATTGCACGTATCAACGCTGCTGCACGTCAGAATGGTCTGTCTTATAGCCGTTTCATCAATGGCCTGAAAAAGGCTTCTATTGAAATTGACCGTAAGATCCTGGCTGACATCGCTGTGTTTGACAAAGTAGCGTTTGCTGCTTTAGTTGAAAAAGCGAAGAGCACTCTGGCATAAGTTAGGGTAGTTAAGAGGGAGCATGCTCCCTCTTTTACTTTGTTTTCAACGGCTGACTAGCGCGTCGTTGCCAAAAGAAGAGTTTTTTCCGAGAGAACCAACATTATGCCTTTAGCTTTTTTTCGCATCTTTTTTTACTTTAGCACCTAAATTCAGGGGGCTTTGCGCGTAAGAAAAGAAACGAAAAGTAGCGCCTGAGCCTCCGTTGTGGAGGCTTTTTTGTTTTTATTACAGTAAAAAAACAGAAACAGGTATATAGGGTCATTAACGATCATTACTAGCAGGCCGTTAGGCCGAAGGAAGAGGAAAACGATGCCACATCTCTCTGAACTGGTTGCCAAAGCAAGAGCAGCCGTAGAAGATGCCCAGGATGTTGCTGCGTTGGATTTGGTACGTGTTGAATATTTAGGCAAAAAAGGCCATTTAACTCTCCAAATGTCATCGCTGCGTGATCTGCCGGCCGAAGAACGCCCAGCAGCAGGGGCGGTAATTAACCAGGCGAAGCAAGAAGTCCTGGAAGTTCTGAATATCCGTAAAGAAAAACTGGAGACTGACCTTCTGAACTTCCGTTTAGCAGCGGAAAAGATTGATGTATCATTGCCGGGTCGCCGTATGGAAAATGGTGGATTACATCCGGTTAATCGTACAATAGAGCGTATTGAAACTTTCTTTGGTGAATTAGGGTTTTCTGTAGAATCAGGCCCTGAAATTGAAGATGATTATCATAATTTCGATGCATTAAATATTCCTGCCCATCATCCTGCGCGTGCTGATCACGATACTTTTTGGTTTGATGCTAAACGTCTATTGCGTACTCAAACTTCTGGTGTTCAGGTTCGCACTATGCACAATCAACAGCCGCCAATTCGCGTCATTGCGCCAGGCCGTGTATATCGTAATGACTACGACCAGACACACACACCTATGTTCCATCAGGTAGAAGGTTTGATTATTGATCGTGATATTAGTTTTACTAATCTGAAAGGAACGTTGCACGATTTCCTGACTAACTTTTTTGAAGAAGATTTGCAGGTTCGTTTCCGACCTTCTTACTTTCCATTTACAGAACCTTCGGCGGAAGTTGATGTAATGGGTAAAAACGGCAAATGGTTGGAAGTGTTAGGTTGCGGTATGGTTCATCCTAATGTGTTGCGTAATGTTGGCCTTGATCCTGAAATTTATTCTGGTTTTGCCTTTGGCATGGGGGTGGAGCGCCTGACAATGTTGCGTTACGGTGTAACTGATTTGCGTGCGTTCTTCGAAAATGATCTGCGTTTTCTTAAACAGTTTAAATAAAGGCGGGAATATCTCATGAAATTCAGTGAACTCTGGTTACGCGAATGGGTAAATCCAGCCATTAGCAGTGAAGCATTATCTGATCAAATCACCATGATAGGCCTGGAAGTTGATGGTGTTGAAGCCGTTGCCGGTCAATTTCATGGTGTGGTTGTCGGTGAAGTTGTTCAATGTGCCCAGCATCCAAATGCGGATAAGCTACGGGTAACAAAAGTGAATGTAGGTGGTGAACGACTGCTGGACATTGTTTGTGGTGCGCCAAATTGCCGTTTAGGGCTGAAAGTTGCAGTAGCGACCGTAGGTGCTGTGCTACCGGGTGATTTTAAAATCAAGGCGGCAAAACTGCGAGGTGAGCCTTCTGAAGGGATGCTATGTTCTTTCTCTGAACTGGGTATTTCTGAGGACCATGACGGTATTATTGAATTGCCAGTAGATGCTCCTTTAGGTGTTGATCTGCGTGAATATCTGAAACTGGATGATCAAGTCATTGAAATCAGTATTACACCTAATCGCGCTGACTGCCTGAGTATTATAGGTGTCGCCCGTGATGTGGCAGTTGCTAATAAAATGCCACTATCTGAGCCGCAAATTGAGGCAGTAAAACCGACAACAGATGCTGTTTTCCCTATTCGTGTTGAAGCAACAGAAGCTTGCCCACGTTACCTGGGACGAGTAATTAAAAACATTAACGTAAAAGCAGCAACACCACAGTGGATGCGTGAAAAATTACGTCGTGGTGGTATTCGTTCCATCGACCCGATTGTCGATGTGACTAACTATGTCTTGCTTGAATTGGGCCAACCGTTGCATGCGTTTGATTTGGAACGTCTGAATGGTTCAATCACTGTGCGTATGGCTAAGCAGGGTGAAAAATTGGTGCTGCTGGATGGCACAGAAGCTAATCTTTCTGCTGATACATTAGTTATTTCTGATGAAAAACAAGCTGTTGCAATGGCAGGCATTTTTGGCGGCGAACATTCAGGTGTGAATGAAGAGACGCAAAATATTTTACTTGAGTGTGCATTTTTTGCCCCTTTAGCGATAGCTGGCCGTGCTCGTCGCTATGGTTTACACACTGATGCTTCTCACCGCTATGAACGTGGCGTTGATCCTCAGTTACAACACAAAGCAATAGAGAGAGCAACTCAACTGTTGATTGATGTTTGTGGTGGTGAAGCCGGTCCGATTATTGATGTTACTAATGAATCTCAATTGCCACAGCCTGCGACAATCACATTACGTCGTGAAAAATTAGATCGTTTGATTGGTCATTATATACCTGATGAACAAGTTGGTGACATTTTGAACCGCTTAGGTTGCAAAGTCACTATTCAGGAAAATTGCTGGCAAGCGGTTGCGCCAAGCTGGCGTTTTGATATGGAGCTGGAAGAAGATCTGGTGGAAGAAGTTGCCCGTATTTACGGTTACAACAATATTCCAGATGTACCGATGCGTGCAGATCTTATCATGAAAAAACATCGTGAAGCGGATCTTTCCCTGCAACGTGTTAAAACCATGCTTGTTGACAGAGGTTATCAAGAAGCGATTACTTATAGCTTTGTTGATCCTAAAATTCAGGCGCTGTTACATCCACAGCAACCAGCGTTGATGCTACCTAACCCAATTTCAGCAGATATGTCAGCAATGCGCTTATCACTACTGACTGGTTTGCTAACGACGGTGGTATATAACCAAAACCGCCAGCAAAACCGTGTGCGCTTGTTTGAAACTGGCTTGCGTTTTGTTCCTGATGAAAATGCGGAGCAGGGCATTCGTCAGGAGCTGATGTTAGGGGGAGTCATTACCGGCAATCGTTTTGAAGAACATTGGTCACTGGAAAAACAGTCTGTTGATTTCTTCGATATGAAAGGCGATTTGGAAGCTGCTCTGGAGTTAACCGGAAAATTATCTAAGATTTCTTTTAGAGCAGATGTAAATCCTGCGTTGCACCCGGGTCAGAGCGCCGGGATTTATTT
The DNA here is from genome assembly GCF_026153155.1 of Photorhabdus aballayi. NCBI lineage: Bacteria > Pseudomonadati > Pseudomonadota > Gammaproteobacteria > Enterobacterales > Morganellaceae > Photorhabdus > Photorhabdus aballayi. The sequence goes on from NZ_JAPFCD010000001.1 coordinate 63,047, forward strand.
GGAAAATGAATACATCGGATATATCGGTGTTGTTCACCCAGAATTGGAAAGCAAACTTGACTTAAATGGTCGCACCGTAGTATTCGAAATACTCTGGAACAAGCTGGCAAGCCGCGTGGTTCCTGACGCGAAAGAGATTTCACGTTTCCCGTCAAACCGTCGTGATATCGCGATCGTGGTGCCTGAAAATGTTGCTGTAGAAGATGTTTTGGCTGAGTGCAAGAAAGTTGGCGTAAATCATATAGTTGGCATAAACTTGTTTGACGTGTATTGTGGTAAAGGTGTAGCAGAGGGTCATAAGAGCCTTGCTATAAGTTTTATCTTGCAGGATACCGCGCGTACACTGGAAGAAGAAGAGATTGCTGCGACAATTAATAAATGTGTTGCAGTGCTGAAACAGCGATTCCAAGCATCCTTGAGGGACTGAACTTATGGCGCTTACTAAAGCTGAAATGTCAGAAAATCTGTTTGAGAAACTGGGAATTAGCAAACGTGATGCTAAAGATCTGGTTGAATTATTCTTTGAAGAAGTGCGTCGTTCTTTGGAGAATGGTGAGCAGGTAAAATTGTCTGGATTTGGCAACTTTGATTTACGGGATAAAAACCAACGTCCGGGGCGTAATCCTAAGACTGGTGAGGACATTCCGATTACAGCTCGCCGAGTAGTGACATTCCGTCCTGGTCAGAAGTTAAAAAGCAGGGTTGAGAAAGCCACACCTAAAGAATAATCAAAAAGGCCGCATCAATAGCGGCCTTTTTCTTAAACGAATCCGCCCTCATGAGCTTGACTTCCATGCAACCCGCTTATTCCATCGCTGAATTAGTGACTCGCCAGAAAAGACGTGATTATCGCTTTCTGGCAATTCTCATGTGTTTATTTCTATTGGTTTTTTTTCTCTCACTCTGTGCCGGAGAAAATTGGATCTGGCCTGATACATGGTTTTCTGAAACAGGTCAATTGTTTGTGTGGCAGTTGCGTTTTCCCCGTGTATTAGCTGTCGTTGCTGTGGGTGCGAGTCTAACGGTGGCGGGGGCCGTAATGCAGGCGCTGTTTGAGAATCCGTTGGCGGAACCTGGGCTATTGGGGGTCAGTAATGGCGCTGGCGTGGTGGTGGTGTTTCTGGTGTTAATGTTTCATGGTATTGCGCCATTCTGGTTATTAAGTCTTAGCGCTGTGCTCGGAGCGCTGACTGTCACAATGATATTGCTGACTTTTTCAAGAAAGCGTTATCTGAATAATGCCCGTTTGTTGTTGGTGGGAGTTGCTTTTGGCGTCGTTTCTGGCGCATTAATGACCTGGATGGTTTATTTCAGTACTAGCCTGGACTTGCGTCAGTTAATGTATTGGATGATGGGAAGTTTCAGTGGAATAGACTGGAGGCAGCAATGGTTGGTAGTCGCTTTGTTTCCCTTGATCATTTGGTTGAGCAGGCAAGGAAAAGTGCTTAATTTTCTTTCACTGGGAGAAACACAGGCTCAACAGTTGGGTATCTCGCTTTATTATTGGCGTAATCTATTTGTCTTTGCTGTTGGGTTATTAGTAGGGTTAAGTGTTGCACTTGCTGGAACAATCAGCTTTATTGGCTTAGTCATTCCACATATTTTGCGTTTATGCGGCCTGACAGATTATAAAACACTACTGCCTGCCTGTGTTCTCTCCGGTGGTTGTGGATTATTGCTGGCGGATTTGTTTTCTCGCCTTAGCTTGAATAATGCAGAAGTACCGATTGGCGTTGTAACTGCAACATTGGGGGCGCCAGTATTCATTTGGTTATTATTGAGAGTCAGAGACTGGGGTTAAGAAAGTGGATAATGTGCAAGAGACCAATCAATTGATGGCTCTCAGTCGAGTATCAGTAAGAAACCGATTAATGCCTCTGACAGCGTTGGTACAACAAGGTGAACAGGTACATCTCATTGGGCCGAATGGTTCAGGAAAAAGTACACTATTGGCCTGTATGGCCGGTATTTTACCCTATAGTGGCGCAATCAATTTGCAACAAAAGTGTCTTAATCAATATAGTCACTGCCAATTAGCCAGGCACAGAGCATGGCTTAGCCAGCAAATTTCTTCTGTGCCAATAATGCCGGTTTTTCAATATTTACAACTGCACTTAGCTGCCCATCTTGTTAATTGTGACGGCGTGTTGGCAGAACTTTGTTCCTTTTTTAAATTAGGAAAGCTTCTGGAGACACCTGTAGGCAATCTATCTGGTGGTGAATGGCAAAGAGTGCGATTAACCGGGGTTTTTTTACAAGTTTGGCCATCAATCAATTCGCAGGGCAAATTATTGCTCTTGGATGAACCTACGAATAATCTTGATATCACTCAGGTAGCAGCACTTGATCTGTTGATCAAGAAATTTTGTGAACTCGGTGGAGCCGTAGTCATGAGTGGTCATGATCTAAATCATAGCTATGATAAAGCTGATCGGATCTGGTTGCTCGCTAATGGATCACTGGTTGCGAATGGAAAACCGGATGAAGTAATGAAAGAAAACACGCTCTCTAGAGTTTTTGCTGCTGAGATCAAATGCATACCAGAAAGGGCAGATAAATATTGGCGGGTTTTCTTACCTTAATGCCTTAATGTAGTCCAGTCTTACTGTACCTACCGTGAATCTGTACGTATCGTGGATTTATAGTAATTTCCACTTAATTTGCTAAATCATACCTGTGTTTACGATTCGTTCAAATATAGTCATCTAATATATTGTCATATTATGAATGAATTGGACTGTGTTTTATGGATCGTTTTCTTCCATTTTCTCGTCCTGCGATAGGTGATGAAGAAATTCAGGCAGTAGAGAAGGTTCTTCGTTCGGGGTGGATTACAACAGGCCCTCAAAATCATCAATTGGAACAGGACTTTTGCCGCATGTTTGGCTGCAAATATGCGGTTGCATTGGCCTCTGCAACGGCGGGTATGCATCTGACACTCATGGCGTTGGGAATTGGCCCTGGTGACGAAGTGATCACACCATCTCAAACTTGGGTTTCCACAATAAATATGATCTGTTTGCTTGGTGCTGAACCGATCATGATTGATGTTGATCGTCATACTTTAATGGTTGACGCGCAGACAGTGAAAAAGGCGATTACTTCCAAAACCAAAGCGATTATTCCGGTTCACTATGCTGGTGCGCCTTGTGATTTAGATGCATTGCGTGGGATTGCTCAGGATGCAGGTATTCCATTGATTGAAGACGCAGCTCATGCATTAGGAACCCGTTATAAGAATGAATGGATTGGTGAGCACGGCACGGCGATTTTCTCTTTTCATGCCATAAAAAATGTCACCTGTGCGGAAGGGGGTTTAATTGCTACTGATAATAGTGAACTTGTTGAACGAATTCGGTGTCTAAAGTTTCATGGATTGGGTGTTGATGCTTTTGATCGTCAAATTCAGGGCAGGCGACCACAGGCGGAAGTTGTAGAACCGGGTTACAAATATAATTTATCTGATATTCATGCTGCGATTGCTGTTGTGCAATTAAGTAAATTGGAATCAATGAATATTCGCCGTCGGCAAATTGTCGCCCGTTATTCAGCGGCATTAAAAGATTCGCCTTTGCAGATGTTAAGTGTGCCTGATTACGAGCATATGCATGCTCATCATCTATTTATGGTGCGGGTTGATAAGGATGTTTGTGGCATTGATCGCGATACGTTAATGGCGCGTTTGAAAGAGAAAAATATTGGTACGGGTTTGCATTTCAGGGCTGTGCATACACAAAAATATTATCGGGATCGGTATCCGAAATTGTCATTACCCGAATCAGAGTGGAATTCAGTAACACTTTGTTCATTGCCGCTCTTTCCTGATATGAGTGATGACGATGTGGATTATGTTATTGATGCTTTAAAAGAAATTATTTCGGAGCACAGATAAGTGTTATTTGAACAAATTAAAAAAGTTTCTGTTGTTATTCCGGTTTATAACGAAGAAGAAAGTTTACCCCTTTTATTAGAAAGAACCTTAGCAGCTTGTAAACAATTGACTCAGGAATATGAGCTTATTCTTGTTGATGATGGCAGTAGTGATAAATCGGCGGAAATTCTGATTCAGGCCGCGGAACAATCTGAAAATCATGTTATTGCAATTTTACTTAATCGTAATTATGGCCAACATTCAGCGATTATGGCGGGGTTTAATCAGGTCAATGGCGATTTAATTATTACGCTCGATGCTGATTTGCAGAATCCGCCAGAAGAGATTCCTCGTCTTGTTAAAACGGCTGAACAGGGTTATGACGTCGTGGGTACCCGCCGGGCTAATCGGCAGGATTCTCTGTTTCGTAAAACAGCTTCAAAAATCATCAATGCGATGATTACTAAGGTAACAGGCCGTTCTATGGGCGATTATGGCTGTATGCTTCGTGCCTACCGTCGCCATATTGTTGACGCCATGTTGCAGTGTCATGAGCGCAGCACCTTTATTCCTATTTTGGCAAATACTTTTGCCCGTAAAACCATTGAGATTGATGTCGCTCATGCGGAGCGTGAATTTGGTGATTCCAAATATAGCTTCATGAAGCTGATTAATCTGATGTATGACTTGCTGACCTGCCTGACAACAGCACCGTTGCGTTTTCTGAGTGTAGTAGGCAGTGTGATTGCAGTTTCTGGTTTTTTGCTGGCTGTATTATTGGTGGTTTTACGTCTGATTTTCGGTGCTATATGGGCAGCAGAAGGGGTATTTACTCTATTTGCCATCCTTTTCATGTTTATTGGCGCACAGTTCGTCGCAATGGGCTTATTAGGTGAATACATAGGCCGTATCTATAACGATGTTCGTGCACGCCCCCGTTATTTTATTCAAAAAGTGGTCGGAAATAAAAAGACCAACGACAACCAGGAAGAGTAATAAATGAAAGCAATTGTATTTGCCTACCATGATATCGGCTGTATTGGGATCAATGCTTTAACTAAAGCTGGTTTTGATATTCAGGCGGTATTTACCCATACAGATGATCCTAATGAAAACCATTTTTTCTCTTCTGTTGCCCGTTTAAGTGCAGATTTAGCGCTGCCGGTTTTTGCGCCAGAGAATGTTAACCATCCACTTTGGATTGAACGTATTCGGGAACTGAAACCTGATGTGATTTTCTCTTTTTATTACCGAGATATGTTAAGCGAAGATATTTTATCGCTGTCGAGCACAGGCGCATTTAATCTGCATGGTTCACTGTTACCAAAATACCGTGGTCGTGCCCCGATTAACTGGGCGATTTTAAATGGTGAAGTGGAAACGGGTGTAACCTTGCATAAAATGGTGTTGAAACCTGATGCTGGGGATATTATTGCTCAACACAAGGTTGCTATTGCAGAAACAGATACTGCGTTAACGTTGCACGGTAAAATGCGTGAAGCAGCGGAAAAACTGCTTGATCAAGTATTACCCCAGATTAAAGCGGGAACTTATCCAGCCATACCTCAAAATGAAAGTCAGGCAACTTACTTTGGCCGTCGTACTGCTGCGGATGGTGAGATTGACTGGAACAGATCAGCTACTGAAATTAACAATCTTGTCAGGGCAGTGACTGAGCCATATCCAGGGGCATTTACTTTCTTGGGTGAGCGTAAGATTACTATCTGGCGCGCCTCCCCATTAAATGAGACTCATGATAAACAGCCAGGAACGGTATTATCGGTAGATCCGTTAATTATTGCCTGTGGAAAAGGCGCATTAGAAATTATCAATGGGCAAAGTGAATCGGGTTTGTATGTTCAGGGTCGCCGCTTGGCAGTCGATATGAGCATTGTGACTGATGTACGTGTTGGTTCAAAGGCAACTGCTCAAATTAGCCACCGGAAGCGTGTATTAATTCTCGGTGTAAATGGCTTTATCGGTAATCATTTGACAGAACGTCTATTACGTGATGGCAACTATGATATTTATGGTATGGATATTGGTTCTTCCGCCATTGAACGTTTTATTGGTAATCCGCGTTTTCACTTCATCGAAGGTGATGTCAATATCCATACTGAATGGATCGAATATCACATTAAAAAGTGTGATGTTGTTTTACCATTGGTTGCCATTGCGACTCCAATTGAATATACCCGTAATCCGTTGCGTGTATTTGAATTGGATTTTGAAGAAAATCTAAAGATTGTCCGTTATTGCGTTAAATACAATAAACGCATTATTTTCCCATCCACATCAGAAGTTTATGGAATGTGCGATGATAAAGAATTTGATGAAGATGACTCTCGTCTGATTGTTGGTCCAATCAATAAACAGCGTTGGATTTATTCTGTATCCAAGCAATTGTTAGATCGTGTTATCTGGGCATATGGCGAGAAAGAAGGGCTCAAATTCACCCTATTTCGTCCATTTAACTGGATGGGTCCACGTTTGGATAATTTGAACTCTGCACGTATTGGCAGTTCCAGAGCGATCACACAATTAATATTGAACTTGGTTGAAGGGTCCCCGATTAAACTGGTCGATGGTGGTGAACAGAAACGCTGCTTTACTGATATTAATGATGGTATTGAAGCGCTGTTTCGTATTATTGAAAACCGGGATGGATTATGTGACGGTCAAATTATCAATATTGGCAATCCAACTAATGAAGCCAGTATTCGCCAATTGGCGGAAACATTACTAGATAGCTTTGAAAACCATGAATTGAGAGATTATTTTCCGCCGTTTGCTGGATTTAAAAAGATTGAGAGCGGCAGTTACTACGGCAAAGGTTATCAGGATGTTGAACACCGTAAGCCAAGTATTAAAAATGCGGAGCGGTTATTAGATTGGAAACCCACCATTGACATGAAACAGACGATCAACGAAACACTGGATTTCTTCTTACGTGGCGCGGTGGAAGAATTAAGGAAAAATTAATGAAACAAGTTGGCTTGAGAGTTGATGTGGATACCTATCGAGGAACCGTTGAAGGGGTACCGCAATTGCTCAAAATGTTGGCAAAACATCAGATTCAGGCCAGTTTTTTCTTTAGTGTTGGGCCGGATAATATGGGGCGCCATTTGTGGCGTCTTTTACGGCCGAAATTCTTATGGAAAATGTTGAGGTCAAATGCAGCGTCTCTGTATGGTCTTGACATTTTACTGGCGGGGACTGCATGGCCGGGTAAGAAGATTGCTAAGGATTTAGGCTACTTGATGAAGCAAACGCGGGATGCAGGCCATGAAGTGGGTCTGCATGCTTGGGATCATCAGCGTTGGCAGGCAAAAGTCGGCCGTTGGTCTGAAACTCAGTTAACAGAGCAGGTTAAACTGGGGGTGGATGCATTGGTACAGGCAATTGGCCAACGGGTAACTTGTTCGGCTGTTGCTGGTTGGCGAGCGGATGAACGCGTACTCGCGGTAAAGCAACAATTTGGTTTTGATTACAACAGCGATTGTCGGGGAACTCATCCATTCAGGCCCATTTTGCCTGATGGTACTCTTGGTGCTGTGCAAATTCCGGTGACGTTGCCAACTTATGACGAAGTAATAGGCATTCAGGTTAAAGATGAAGATTTTAACCAGTTTATCCTTGATAAGATGAAAAACAGCCAGGGAGTTCCGGTATATACCATCCATACGGAAGTTGAAGGGATGTCCAAGTCCACAGAATTTGCAACGCTGTTGGAGATGGTTCATCAGGAAAACATACAATTTTGTGCATTGAGTCATCTGCTGCCTGAAAATATACAGCAACTTCCTGTCGGGAGAATTATTCGTTCTGAATTTCCCGGCAGAGAAGGATGGTTAGGATGCCAACAAGAGGTTTAACTTATATATGTTAAATAACCGGGCGTGTAAAGTAGGGGCTTTTTTAATGGCTCTTTTTTTTGTCCTTACTTATTTATTACCCCTTAATGGCCGTCTGCTATGGCAGCCTGATGAAACTCGTTATGCAGAAATTAGTCGAGAAATGCTGCAACGAGGAGATTGGATTGTTCCGTATTTGCTGGATATTCGTTATTTTGAAAAACCGGTAGCAGGCTATTGGATTAATAATATTAGCCAATGGATTTTTGGCGATAATAATTTTGCAGTCCGTTTTGGATCAGTTTTCTGTATTTTTATCAGCGCAATTTTATTATATCGACTTGCTATGATGATGTGGCATAACCGGCATATTGCTTTTGCCACTAGCCTTATCTACATCTCAATGTTTCTGGTATTTGCCATTGGTACTTATAGCGTACTCGATCCGATGTTTTCTTTGTGGATAACGGCTGCCATGTTGTGTAGCTTCTGGGCGCTAAAAACAGACGGTATCAAACAACGGATAATGGCATATTTGGCGCTTGGTTTGTGCTGCGGTATGGGTTTTATGACCAAAGGGTTTCTGGCATTGGCTGTTCCGGTCATTGCGATGCTGCCCATTGTCATTTATCAGAAGCGGGTCCTGCAAATGGTCTACTTTGGCCCACTTGCTATTATTTCGGCGATAGCAATTAGTTTACCGTGGGTAATTGCGATTGCCCTACGTGAGCCTGACTATTGGCACTATTTCTTCTGGGTGGAACATATTAAACGTTTTTCTTCCGATGATGCACAGCATATTGCGCCGTTCTGGTATTACATCCCCATTTTGATTTTTGGTGTGATCCCGTGGTTGGGATTATTACCTGGGGCGGTGATGAAAAGTTGGAAAGAAAGAAAATCCAATCCTGAAATGTTTTTTCTGCTTTGCTGGTTTGTCGTGCCATTGTTATTTTTCAGTATTGCGAAGGGGAAATTACCAACTTATATCCTGCCCTGTATGGCGCCATTGGCAATGATGATGGCTAAATTAGGTGTCGATTGTGTAAGAGATGGCAAGATGAAATTACTAAAAATCAATGGAATGGTTAACGTATTTCTTGGTTTGCTGGCGGTAATGGTTCTATTTGCTATGGAGGCAGTAACAAAACATTCTTTATATCAGCCATCAGAATGGTTTAAATGGGTTTTAGCGATTGTTGCTTTTGGCATTTGGGGCATTATTGGTTATCTGTGTTTTGCGCTGAATGGGAAATATTGGTTATGGGCGGCATTTTGTTCCATTGTTGTCAGTTTAGTGATAGGTCATGCTTTGCCTGAGAATACCGTTAATTCCAAATTACCGCAGCATTTTATTAAGTTACATCATCAGGAACTGGCAGACAGCCGCTATATTCTATCGGAAAGTGTTGGTCTTGCGACGAGTGTCGCTTGGGAGATGAAACGTAGTGATATTTATATATTTGAACGTTGGGGAGAGCTGGAATATGGATTGAATTATCCAGATAGCCAATATCGATATATCAGCTATCAAGATTTTCCGCAATGGTTGGCGAAAGCGCGTAAAGAAGGGCGGGTGTCAGTGCTCTTTCATTTATATAAAAATGAAAAATTACCTGATTTGCCAAAAGCAGATCATATTAATCGCAATTATCGCTTTGCTATTTTGGTTTATGAGAAACAACCATGATGAGTTTCGCTTTATTGTTGCTGGTTAGCTTGTTGACATGTGCTGGTCAGTTATGTCAGAAACAAGCGGTGATATGTTGGCAGCGTAATGTTTATCGGCGGGCATCTGTATTGAAATGGCTGGTGGGGGCGGTGATTCTGCTGGCTGTTGGTATGTTATTGTGGCTTCGTTTGTTGCAAATATTGCCATTGGGAATTGCTTATCCGATGCTGAGTGTGAATTTTATTATGGTCACTTTGGCGGGTAAGTTTTTCTATCAGGAGCAGGCAGGCAGAAAACATTGGAGTGGGGTTGCGTTTATCATGTTGGGTATTTTGCTAATGAGTTTGAATGAATGAAAGGTTATATTTGGGGATTAGTTAGCGTATTACTGGTGACAATAGCCCAGTTATTACTGAAATGGGGTGTTGTCAATTTGCCAGCATTGAATCTGGATTTGCATTGGTTTGATATTGAGTGGCTATGGAGTCATCGCCATTCTTTGGTGATGGTCATGGCTGGTTTGGCTGGATATCTGTTATCTATGCTATGTTGGTTATTTACGCTAAAATATTTACCTTTAAATAAAGCTTATCCGTTAATCAGCTTAAGTTATGTCTTTGTCTATTTAATAGCGGCTTTGTTGCCTTGGTTTAATGAAACTATCACATTATTGAAAACTGCGGGTGTGATTTTCATTTTGTGTGGCGTCTGGTTGATTAGCCGCCCAGAGTGAAGAATAAAATAAATATTTAGCTGTTTTACTTAAAATGCAGCCTTGTTTTTTTATTGAGTGCCGGATAGAGTTAGCTTATTTTGCTGATCTTATGAGGAGGGGGTAATGATAATCAGAACAAAAGAGTTGCTCTTGTTGCTCAGTCTGTTACTTATTGGCTGTTCCAGTCACGCCCCCAGGATTCCGGCTCCGGCGTTAAAAACGGCGCTTTCTGATCCAATCATGGTAATTGCTCAGCTTAAGGATCAGCTTAATCAATGGCGTGGTACACCTTATCATTATGGTGGAATGGATCATCGGGGGGTAGATTGTTCTGGTTTTGTTTACCGCACTTTCAGTGACCGGTTTGATATTCAATTACCTCGTACTACCGGTGGGCAAATAAAATTAGGGGCCCGCATTGATAAAAGCGATTTAATGCCGGGTGATTTGGTCTTTTTCAGAACAGGTAGCGGCGAACATGGATTACATGTTGGCATTTATGATGCTAATAATCAGTTTATTCATGCATCGACCCATAAAGGCGTTACTCGTTCATCTATGAATAATGTTTACTGGAAAAAAGCTTTTTGGCAAGCTCGCAGAATTTAGATCCACTTTTACCAACGAATTGGTTAAAATATTTATTTTAGTATTATTTTAGTATTATTTTAGTATTATTTTGTTATTTATAATGTGGCGCTATTGGAATTTGTAGTGATACGTTATTTCTTTTTTAAATGAATTTTTTGATTACAGGTTTATTATCTATACCTAATAGATTTCGAGTTGCATCGCGACGGCAAGGGAGCGAATCCCTGGGAGTATAGAGAACTATGTGACCGAGGTGAGTGAGTGCAGCCAACAAAGAGGCAGCTTGAAAGATAACGGGTATATAACTATATTTTTAAATGTAGTAATATATTCTTTACATATTTTCAATAAGTTTTATTTTCATAAATAAAATATAATCAATACGAGATGCAATAAAAAAATATTTTTATTTGTTTTCATGATAAAGAACTTAAATATTATTTATTAAGTCGATTTGTTTTTATGGTTTATATTTTTATTTGCTCGATTAGACTAATAGGTGTATTTTTCGTGATGGGTAGGTCAGTTGCTATATTTAAGCATATTTTCTTCAAAGAAAAATACATTGTGAAATATAAATAATTTACCTATGAAAAAGATATTGGGTTTATATTTCTTAGAGTAAAAAATTAATATTTAAAACAGTTTTACATTAGCGCGCTATAAATATGATTGATTAAATAAATAATTTTTATCTGCAAAAAAACAATTATATTTTGGTGAAGAGAATAGACCTAATAACTTAAATTATCTTAAGAGGAAAACTGATGATAGATAAACAATCTTATTCTCCTGAAATAAAATATTCTCAGTGGGCGCCTAATGATGCGCCGCTATTTATCATACTTGGACAATCAAATAGTTATGGTCATGGAACACAATTACCGCCAGATGAAGAAATTACCCAAGGTTTAAAAAACGTATTCACATTATCTCTGTCAGAAGTTTACAGTGTTGACTTTCCTGCAATTAACTGGACAGGGCTGACTAGCTTTGGGAATGCCAATATTGGCGCTCCTGTCGGTTCACCTAGTGGCAATCAAGATCACTCAGTTAATGCTGCCAACCGTTTTGCTAAACTCTGGCAAGACCATATAAATCAAGGTAATGCGCTTAATTTGCCTGATCTTTATGTCATTTTGATGGGTTGGGGTGGTCAGGGTATATATCTGGATAATTTGCCGGATAACCGTTGGGCGCCTGAGCGTGATCCCAGCGATGTGGAATCACTTTATCCCCGTGCGATCAGAACCTTGCGCATGACGGTCGAATCATTGCGTAAGCTAGGCAAAAATCCTCGCATTTTGGCTGTCCATTGGAACCAATGGGAATCAGAAGCCGGAAGTTTATTGGCGGCACAGGCATCAGAGAAGAATTTTACCCGCATTATTACGGGTATCAATGATGCTTTGGATTCTCGCAGTATACCGTGGAGATTGTATTATCCGCTTTCGGTTGTGGTTGATCCCATTAACACCAGCTATGTGCTTGAGGCAATCAATAACGTTATCGCTGATGATCCCCAATACCGAACATTGATTGATGCACGGAATTCTCCTGACTATACCGGAAAGGCGACTGAGTTTGGTGTCTTTCTGCCTGATAGTATTCATTATGATGGTAAAACCCAGACATGGTTTGCCCAACAGGAATGGGAATTGATTTTATCCGGTTATAAAGGGGTTGAACTACCATAGGATTAATTATCTAAGAGATATCAAGATGGCGGCTTAGGCTGTCATCTGTTATCAGGCAGAAAATAATACATTCTTAGGTGCTCATGTGTGCCTTTTTGGCATACATATTGATAAACGCCTATTTTGTATGCCATAATGGCACCATGTTTATATAGACTAAAAGTGTAGGTGAAATTATGGCTACTAATACAGAACGCAAAGAGACCCGTTTAGTTGCAAGAGCCTCCTCAGAGATTCAAGAGATCATACAAAGGGCGGCTGATTACTCCGGCGCAACACTTTCACAGTTTCTTATTGAATCAGCAATGGAGAAAGCGCGTAACGTAATTGAACGGACTGAAACCTTACATCTTTCGATGGAGGGGGCTGATGCTTTGTTGGCAGCTTTGGAAAATCCGCCAAAAGCAAACTCTAAACTACTTAAAGCCGCTGAGTACTATAAGGATAGGGTGAATGTCCGTAATCATTGAAGAAATCACTCAGCAGCATGATCGTAGGGCGTTTGATTGCGGTGTCAGTGAATTAAATCAGTTTTTACAACAGCAAGCTCGGCAGAAAACCGTAAAGCATATTTCAAAAACTTATGTGGCCTGCCGAGATTCCGTGCCCATGACTATTATCGGATATCACACACTTACCGGATATTCAGTGACAACTCCGCTTGCCCACAGGGATTACAAAAAATATCCTCATCCACTTAGTGCGGTAAAATTGGCCCGACTTGCTGTGGATTGTTCATACAAGAGGCAAAGGATAGGTGAACAGCTATTGATTGATGCCATTTATCGGACAGTGTTGGTCGCACAGCAAGTTTCAGCGATTGGGCTGTTTGTTGATCCTATGACCTCAGAGGTCATTCCGTTTTATCAGCAATATGGATTTTTGCCAGCCGATCCTAACGATAATTCACGCCTTGAAATGTGGCTACCCATCAAAATTTGTATAGAAGTCAGGAGCACCCTAATATGAGTACTCGATTGAAAAATAATAAATTCCTATCAAATACAGAAATTGAAGAGTTTTATTTTTGGTCTGAGTTTAATACTCATTAACAGTGCTTTTATTTCATGCTGAATCAATCTGAAAGAGTGGCACTGGTAATATTAAAACTCGTATTTATTTCATAGAGGCAACTTGAAAGATAACGGGTATATTTATATTTCTCAAGCTATACCAATATTCAAAGAAAATCAGAATTGCCGCTTATAATATTAGCGGCAATCTTTGGAGAGTTATTGAAATATTATTGCCAACTGACAGTAATTTCTCCGGTTTGACCTGCCACCGGTACTGTTCCACCATTTGCTACTCTCAGAGCATAAAAAAATTGCTGCGTCGGACTGCTATTATTGAATGCGGCGGTTGACATTCTTCGAGTGCGTGATATATCCAGGCAATTGTTGGTATTTCCTTGGCAAAGATAAACAGATAGTCCTTTAGGCCATCCAACAACGTTCCAGGTCCAAGATACATTGTTAATACTGCCGGAGGCCGGTGGCGATCCGGAGATAGGAAGATAAGCTATTTCTGTGAAGTTTCTGGAATACACTGTCGGCAGAACAACTGAAGAGTGATAGCTGCCACTTGCCGCAGGTGCTGTTTGTGAGAACATAGTTAACAATAATGCGCTACCAATACCCAATATTTTTTTTAATTTCATAGCCATTACCCCAATATCTGATAATTCTCTATTGCGAGAGCTTAGATATACATTTTGATCTCGCGCCCTGTATCTTCTGAATTTTTATAAAAGCCTGCACGCAATGCCAAAGTAGGCAGGAGTAATTTGGGTGGATTAACCCTAAAATGCAATGGGTAACTTGAATTTATGTTAAGTAAATCTAATATATTGTTGCTGTTTGATGTTTTTGCTTCTCACTTAAACTGTAATCTTTTACAACAGGATCTTCCCATGATATAAAACTTGCTAAACAATCAAGTGGAGTCAGTGATACGTTTAATGGATGTCAAAAACGATGAATAAATCAGACATGACAATCACAACTTCCCCATGTCAGGAAGCCCTGATTTACATGGAAAATATTTGTCGATCTTATCGTATGGGGGAAAAATATTACCCAGTGCTTGATGAAATATCATTCACTATCATGCGCGGGCAAAGTTGTGCAATTGTCGGCGCTTCCGGCTCAGGTAAAAGTACTCTACTTAATATTCTTGGTTTACTGGATCAGCCTACTTCGGGATATTTTCAGTTTAGGGACGTTAATATAACAAGTGTCACTCCTAATAAGCGGGCGAGAATAAGAAATCAGGAAATTGGTTTCGTGTTTCAGAGTTTCAATTTACTTCCCAGAATGCAGGCGTTGGATAATGTGGCGTTGCCATTGTTATATCGTGGATATTCACGTTCTCTGGCCCGGCAGGAAGCGCAATATCAGCTTGAATTGGTTGGTTTGGCGGATCGTATACACCATCGTCCGGCAGATCTCTCAGGGGGACAGCGGCAGCGTGTCGCTATTGCCAGAGCGTTGGTCGGCAAGCCTTCTCTGATTCTGGCGGATGAACCGACAGGTAATCTCGATAGTGCCACGGCTCGCGATATCATGGCGCTTCTTCTGTCACTGAACCGTGAACAAGGCGTTACGCTCGTCATGGTTACACATGATGACGCAATAGCCAAAAATATGCAGCGTTGTCTCTATGTTAATGGCGGTCGGCTCTCCGAAACCGATCTGCGGCTGGATAGCCTCGATGCTTAATATGAATTCTGATCGCTACGGTTTTTCCTTCGTGCAAGCCCTGCGTGAATCACTGGGTAGCTTGCGTCTGCTAGGAAGGCGCTCCTTGCTTGCTTTGCTTGGTATCGCCGTTGGATGTGCTTCTGTCATTGCACTTTTAAACATCGGCCATAACGCTGTTAATGAAGCTATCAGCACGTTTAAAAGTATGGGCAGCAATATTTTGGTTGCTCATTTTGGTTTTATTCCCGGTGTCGATGTCAAACCCGCGCCATCTACACTGGATACTCAGGCGCTGATTCATACAATACCGACTATCGCACATGCTGCGCCCATCACGTTACACTCAACCCGCATACGCTTCCAAGGACAAGGGATAGATACGAATATTACCGGAACATCCTCTGATCTGGCTGCGGTGCTGGATTTACAGACTGAGCGGGGGCGTTTTCTGTCAGACTATGATCGTCAAACGACCTATGCGGTGCTCGGAGCGGATATTGCCAAACAATTAAAAGTCGCCAATCAACCAATTCGAATAGGTAGTCAATTGCAAATTGGGGAATATCTGTTTGAAGTTATAGGAATTCTCGCTGCTCAGGGGCCAAACCCTTTACTCCCCGGCTCGATTGATCATTCCGTCATATTGCCCATTGAAGCAATGCGACGATTGCGGCCTGCGCCAGAAATTGGCAGCGTCATTGCCAAAGTACGTGACACAACAACGCTAAACAGTGACGCGGTGTCGTTACGTGACTACCTTGTCTCATTATCAAAAGGTCGTGACGTCGAAGTTGAGATCCCGAAACAATTGCTTGATGGATTGACGCGTCAGGCAAAGACATTTTCCTATTTGCTCGCGGGGTTAGGGGGTATTTCGTTGTTAGTGGGAGGTGTGGGCGTGATGAATGTCATGTTGATGAATGTTTCGGAACGCAGGCGTGAAATTGGTGTTCGTATGGCTTTGGGCGCTCGGCCCGTCGATATTGGTATGCTTTTTATGCTGGAGGCTGCCATTCTGGCAATTGCCGGTGCAATGGTTGGTTCGTTATTGGGGGTAGCGGCGGGGTACCTATTTGTAAAATTTTCGGGTTGGGTATTTACGTTATCCCTATTCTCTCTGCCTCTGGGTATCGCCAGTTCATTAGTGATCGGCCTGTTTTTCGGTATCAATCCGGCATTAGCGGCTGCCAAATTACAACCTGTAGAGGCACTGCGTGATGATTAGCCAAGTTTTTCAACATGCTATTGGCATCATCATTGCCCTGATAATAACGATATCTGCCAAACAGGTTTTAGCGGAGCAGTTGAATCCATCGCAAGCAACCATGCCGGCAACGAATACAATTTCGCTTAATCAGCAAATTATTGGTCTGACACTCAGTGATGCAATCTATTTAGGGTTACGAAATAATCGTTCGATTCGCAGTGCTTATTTGGATCGGATTGCACAGAAATTCGATTTACGTGTTGCTGAGGATCGCTTTACGCCAAAATTGCTGATTAATAGCCGTTATATCGCTGCCCGTAATCAAAGCGATCGTTATCGCCAAAGCGAGATTACACCCACATCTACGTTGCTTGGAGAATATGGTACTCGATTCAGTTTATCTTGGACGAATCGGACGACATGGGCAGACAACGCGGGTCGTAGCCGTAATGATGGTGTTTCATTTTCAGTGATTCAGCCTCTGCTGCGCGGCGCCGGCAAAGATGTGGCTACAGCGCCTGTGCGTCTCGCGCAATTGATGGAGCAGACAAATCGTTTGAACCTAAAAGCGACGGTATCCCAGACTATCACGCAGATTATTATGGCTTATCGTGAATTGTTGCGCGCGCAAGAACAATTACAAATCGCACGTGATGCTCTTGAACGTTCACGTCAACTGTTGGAAGTGAACAAAGCTATGATCTCCGCAGGCAGAATGGCTGCTTTTGAGATTGTCCAGACGGAGGCTGATGTTGCCATGCAGGAACTATCTGCGGAGGAAGCAGCTAATCAATTGGATACCAGTCGTTTAGAATTGCTGCGGTTGCTCGCTTTAGACTTACAAACTCAGGTAAAAGCTGCTGATAGATTGGAAGCTAAGCGTGTAGATATTCACCTGCTTCAGGCGCAGAATTTAGCACAAGAGCAGCAACCATCGTATCTCACTCAGTTGATTACTGCGGAGCAGGCTGTAATTAACCTGACTGTTGCCCGTAACGAACGTTTATGGGATGTCTCTTTGGTTGGTGGAGCGAGTCAGGTACGTGATAGAACAGGGTCAAACAGTTCGCGTAATTGGGAAAATTACGCTGGTGTTCAGGTGGAGATACCCATTGGCGATTTGAGCCAGCGTCAGGCAGAGGTGCGGGCGCGGGTTGATGTTCAGAACCAAGACATCCGTCTTGCTGAGGCAAAGCAGTCACTAGAACGCGATGTGGGCAATGCGGTGCGCGATATTGGTACACGTTGGCGTCAATATGAGATCGCTCAGCGTGCCAGGGATCTATCTTTGCGTAAGCTGGAGATTGAGCGTGAGAAATTGACGGTAGGCCGCTCTAGTAACTTTCAGGTATTGAGCTTTGAAACCGATTTGCGTAATGCTGAGAATGTCCGTCTTAATGCGTTGATCACTTACTTAAATGCACAAGCACAGTTGGACGAAACATTGGGTACCACGTTAGGGAGTTGGGATATTGCACTTAACGACTAAAATCAGGGCGTTTGCCCGTTTTCGACGTAAAACTCTTTGGTTCACGGCGTTTGTTATTGCACTAATCGCTGGTACCGCCATTACTTATCTTTTCTTTCCTTCCTCAACTGAGACATCGTCGCAACGATGGGTGCATGTTGAACCGCAACTACAGGAAAATCGTCTTGGGTTAGTTGGCCGCATCCAGGCTGCAACCAGTTTGACAATAGCAGCGCCATTTGATGGTGTTATTGCCGAAGTGATGGTAACTGAGGGCCAGCGTGTTAAGCGAGGGCAACCGCTGTTAAGCCTTGATACGACACAGTTGGACATTCAACTGCGGCAGGCGCTTACTGAACTGTTGAAAGCCCAGAAAACCGTACAAGATTTGGTGGGATGGGAAAACAGTCCTGATGTCGCTAGGGTACGTAGAACTTTAACGAATGCTCAGTTAAGTTTGAGTGATACCGAACGCAAGCTAATCGATACCCGGGCTTTGTTCGAGCGTGGCATTGTTCCCCGCATGGAGGTTGATACATTGGAGCAGCAGGTCAAAGTTCAACAGCTTGATCTTGCCGCTGCTAAGGTGGATCTGAGTGTTGCCCTCGATAAAGGCACAGGGGAGAATCGCCAGATTGCTGATATGGAATTAGCGAATGCTCAATCGCGTTATCAGGCGCTTCAGGCCCAGCAAGCCCAACGTGAATTAATTTCTCCTTTTGATGGCATTGTTATTCGTCCCCAGGTACCGGAATCAGATAAAGGGTTATTTATTCAAAAGGGGACACGTGTCACACAGGGAACACCTCTGTTAGGAATAATCAATTTAGAACAAATCCAGGCGGTAGCCCGTATTGAAGAGGCCGACCTTCATCAAGTGTATGAAGGAATGCCGGTTGAGATCACCGGTGACGGTTTTGCCGGGCTATCTCTACGGGGGAAAATTAAGACAATTGGCGTACAGGGGAATTCAAAGGAAATGCAAGGAGCGGGTGTAACCTACGATCTGCTAGTGGCGATTGATCCTCTTGCTCCTGAACAGCGGCAGCGCATTCGGCTGAATATGAGTGCGAAACTGGCTATTGTCACGTATCGCAATGAACGTGGATTGGCCGTGCCCGCCGAGGCATTACGTACCGGCCCTGATGGACGAACTTTCGTCAACTATCGCCGTGAATTAAACGCACAAACACAGCAAATTATGGTGACGCCGGGGCATGCTGTTCCTCAAGGTGTAGAGGTGAGCGGGTTGGAGGCAGGCTATGTTGAAGTTCTTGTGCAGAAATAATTCATTCAACCTCATTGAGCAGATAATATAATTTGGGTGGAATATCTGATTGTGAAAATTTATATATTGGAAGTTCATTTGCCACAATATTTAAATTTTTGAATCTGCAATTGATGATCTTTCGTTACCGCCTTTGCGTTACAGCAAAGTAAGATCTCGACCATAGTTGTCAATCAAAATGTGAACATGAAGGGCTTCCCCATCCATTTCAAAAAATGCTTAAACTTTACTAATGTGCGCTATTTAAATAAATTCTGCAAAAAAGTGGTCTATATTATAGAGACATAAAGTGGAAATTTACTTTATGAGGTTGAGCATATATTGTACGTAAAAATAAATTATAGAAAAGAAAGTTGTATTGAAACGCAGTAAGCCATTCTATATACCCGTTATCTTTCAAGATGCATCTTGAAAGATAACGGGTAGAAACAACATAAAGGAGAGTATCTAACATGTTAGTACATAAATCGTTGTTGGCCCTGTTTGCAACTGCTTCCTTAACTGCCGCAGGTATTGCTTATGCAGGCCCGCCTGTAACAGTGACATTTAAACATCTTGGTGCGTTTGGTAGCGAGGATGCTGTTTACACCATCATTTCTAATAATGAATCCGGTACCTATGTCAATGCAACACCTAAACCTAGTCCAAGCGTAGGGCCGGGAGGAGTCGATATTTATCAGGTTCAAAGCCCGCTTTCACCTGATGTAAACTATGCGATGGTGCGATATAAAATAGGGGCTAAAACTTGCGAATTTATGACCACTTTTGTGAACGCATATGTTAATGGCGTTAAAATTCCAAAATGGAATAAAGGAGCAACGCCGAGTGGAGGCGCTGTTTGTAATGCAACTATCACCTCTACTAATATTGCGACCTACGCATGGTCAGTTGAATTTACTATGAAGTAGCAGAGGCGAGCCAGATACCTTATGAGATATATCTGGCTCATCATGTTTTTCACTTGGTTTATTTCTCAGTTAATTAATTTTCCCGCTGCATAATTGATGATAATCAGATTCTTAAAAAGAACTTGTTACTATTATCAAAAGCCTGTGAATTTATTGAAAAATGTGTCAAAGAACATAGTGGTATGACATTATTATTCCTATGTGATACATATGTGATAGAAATCATAAAAATCATAAAAACAACTTTAGGGTATTGTGTAGTTCCCTTTTTGGGTGTTTATTTATTTTAGGGGAGAATCTTCTAAGAATGGACTACTATTTTATTAGTTTTTATTTTTAACAAATTAAACACTACGGGGCTGGTTTGTATACTCTATAGATATCAAGATGCATCGCGGCGGCAAGGGAGCGAATCCCCGGGAGCATAGCTAACGATGTGACCGGGGTGAGTGAGTGCAGCCAACAAAGAGGCAACTTGAAAGATAACGGGTATATATGGAAAAGCGAGCGAAGGGCATAGAATTACAACAAGCCATTCAAAAAAAAGCCCAATTGTATAAATACACGCTTGATAAATATCAAATATCTGTCGTCGAAAATATGGTGTGTTTAATTAATACGATGCTTAGTCGCTCTTGGTTTAAACGTTCCTATGTAAAGGGGATTTATGTTTGGGGCCCGGTAGGAAGAGGGAAAAGTTTTATATTAGATGCTTTTTTCGAGGCTGTGCCTATAAAAAATAAACGTAGAGTCCATTTCCACCATTTCTTTCGTGAACTTCATCAATTAATGAACCTTCAAATAGGAAAGAAGGATACAATGGAAGCAACTTTACATACTCAGCTACAAAACTGCCGATTATTGTGTTTCGATGAATTTCATCTGCATGATATTGGAGACGCAATGCTTATTAGCCGGCTTTTAAATTTTATCTTTCAGCGTGGTATAGTCTTAATAACAACTTCAAATTATCCTCCTAATGATTTACTGGCAAACCCCCTTTATCATGAGCGGTTTTTACCTGCTATTCAACTTATTGAAAAGAATATGAAGATAGTTTCGATGGAGGGAGATATTGATTATCGATGTCTGGTTGGCAATGATGTCGATCCTTTTTGCCAAGGTGCTTATGTTTGGCCTGGGAATAAAGAGCAACGTATTAAGCTGTCTTTGCCAGAACATCTTATGTCTACTATAAATATAAAAGTTGGCTATCGCATGTTGTCTGTGTTATCTGCTGCCAATGGTACAATTCATTTGACTTTCCAGGATCTGTGCATCAGTCCGACAGCGGTAATGGACTACCTTACTTTAAGTGAACGTTATCAGTGCTGGATTATTGAGGATGTTCCTGAATTAGGTCAGGTTTCTAGCGCCGCTCAACAACGTTTTATTAATGTGGTCGATGTGCTTTATGACCAACGCTGTCAGCTCTTTTTGATCGGTTGTCACCCACTGGATGATAAAATGTTTGATGGTGTTGAACTGGCAGATATTTCGCGTACACGCAGCCGTCTTAGTCAATTGAAACAATATGGTTTGGGCTTTTCTATAGTGTGAATATGATCTAATTAACTACTCATAAGATAGGTTAAGAAAAAAATGTTGGATGCTTTAACTTACTCAAATTATGCCGTAATAGTCGGTGCTCTGTTGATTGCTTACATTATATTTGGAATTGCTGGTTTTGGTACGGCTTTAATTGCAAGCCCAGTACTAGCGTTATATATTCCTGTGGCTAAAATTGTTCCCTTGCTGGCATTACTAGATATGTTTGCCGCGATCGTTAATGTTAGTCGTGACGGACGTAAAGCCGATTGGAAGGAATTAAAACGCCTTGTTCCATTGATGATTTTCGGTAGCCTTATTGGCGCGGCGATATTACTTAAAACTAAACCTGAAATACTCTTGCTTGCCTTAGGTGTATTTGTTGTTCTGTATTCTGTCTACTCTTTGAGTGGCTTAAAGCCAAATCGGAATTTTTCATCTACTGCTTCGTTCCCTTTCGGATTAATTGGTGGAGTATTCAGTGCATTATTTGGTAGCGGTGGTTTTCTATATGCAATTTATCTAAGCGGACGGATTGAAAATAAAGAGGCTATGCGTATCACTCAAACCACACTTATTGGTCTCAGTACGTTAACTCGAGTAATAATTTTTGGTTTGGCTGGCGTATATTTCGATACTGATTTGATTTTGTTGGTATTGGTACTTGCTCCTGGCATGTTAGTTGGTATCACATTTGGTCGGTATATTACGTTGAGAATGTCGCGTGAGCAATTTTTGAAGCTGGTTAATATTGTAGTATTAGTTTCTGGTGTGATGTTAATAATTAAATATTTTTATTAATATTCCAGATCAAGAGTTATACCCTATAGATTTCAAGATGCGTCGCGACGGCAAGGGAGAGAATCCCCGGGAGCATAGCTAACTATGTGACCGGGGTGAGTGAGCTCAGCCAACAAAGAGGCAACTTGAAAGATAACGGATATATAAGGAAATAGTATGGCAAGTGTCTATAAAAATGAAATGATGACCGGTGAAGAGTATCTCGATAGCTTAGATGATGGGCGTGATGTATTAATATATGGGAAAAAAGTGCGTAATGTTACGATGCATCAGGCATTCCGCAATAGTGCTTATTCGATATCTAGACTCTATGATGCGTTACATAATTCAGATTCTCAGGAGATACTAACTGATATTGATCCTGATGGCTATCGAACGCATCGGTATTTCATGCCGTCCAAGTCTGCTAAGGATTTATTAAAAGCACGAGATGCCATAGCACATTGGGCAAAATTAACCTATGGATTTATGGGAAGAACACCAGATTATAAAGCCGGGTTTACGGCTACGTTGCGTTCGACTCCTGAAATATATGGTTCGTTTAGTGATAACGCTCTATCTTGGTATCGTAAAAGTGCTCGGAAAGTACTATTTCTTAACCATGTATTAGTTAATCCCCCTGTTGGCAGGGCTAAGAATGTTTCAGATATGCGAGATATTTATTTGCATGTCGAAAAAGAAACTGACGCGGGAATCATTGTCAAAGGGGTAAAAATGGTTGCGACTAGTGCGGCAATTTCAAATGCTACCTTTGTTGCACAAAACAGTGCTACTCATTATGAGAAGGGCAGGGAAGAGGATTTTGCTCTGTGTCTTATAGTCCCAATGAATTCTCCTAATCTAAAAATAATATGTAGAAAATCTTATGAACTGGCGGCATTAAGCCCATTTGATAATCCTTTATCGAGTCGTTTTGACGAAAATGATTCCGTCTTGATTTTCAATGATGTTTTCGTTCCGTGGGAAAATGTATTGATTTATCGAGATATAGAGAGAGCACGAAATTTCTATTCGGTATCTGGTTTTCTTAATCGTTACCCTTTGCAGTCAGGTACAAGATTGGCCGTTAAAATGGATCTGATATGTGGGCTGTTTGCTAATGTTTTGAAATCCAATGGTTCAGATCAATTTAGAGGAGTCAGGAGCCATTTGGCTGATATTGTTGCTATACGTAACCTAATGTGGTCGTTAACAGAAAACCTTTGTCAAAATCCTGAAAAAAGAGACGATGGTTCTGTGATACCTAAATTGGATGCAGCCACAACGGTGAGATATTTCAGCACTCAAGTCATGTCACAGTTAAAACCTATATTCAACACGATCTTAGGAGGCTCGCCTATTATGCAAGTTTCAAGTTGGTTGGATATTGAAAATACGGAGGTTAGACCACTGATTGATTGCTATTATCAGGGTACTGACCAATCCGCTATTGAACGCCAGAAACTCATTAAACTTCTTTGGGATGCATTAGGGAGTGAGTTCGCCGGGCGTCATGAACTATATGAACATAATTATGCTGGTAATCATGAGCAAATTCGTCTTGATATGCTGAAACATTGTGAAGCTACTGGAATAATGGATCAATGTAATGATTTAGTGAATCAATGTTTATCTGACTATGATTTGAATGGTTGGGTGGATAACGGTTGGCACTTTGATCCTAATAATATTGATCCTAATAATATAAAAACATTATAGACATATTATTTAAATCGTATTTTTATCAGCATTATTACACTATTTAAAGTCCTATTATACCCTATGGGTTTCAAGATGCATTGCGGCGGAAAGGGAGTGAATCCAACAAAGAGGCAACTTGAAAGATAACGGGTATATATTAATAATGGAGGGTTACGATGCTGTATTCAGGAAAATGGAATAGAGAGGAACTTGATTATTGTGCTTTAAATAATCAATGGCATGTTGTTGCAGATTCTAAGGAGGTTAAAAATAATCGACCAAAAGCGATTCGTTTATTAGGTGAAGAATTGGTGCTTTGGCGAGATAGTGAGAATAAAATCCATGCATGGAAAGATTATTGTGGACATCGGGGCGCTAAACTATCATTAGGTTGTATTAAAAATGGGAATATTGAGTGCCCATATCATGGATGGCGATATGACGCTAAAGGGAATTGTACTTTTACACCTGCGCATCCGAATAATATTCCACCTTCGTCAAAAAGATTGATTTTCCGTCACTATGCAGAAGAAAAATATGGCTTTATATGGGTCAGCCTGTTAGAACCATTGCGTCCTATTCCTTTCTTCCCTGAATGGGATAAGTCCAATTTCAGGAAAGTGGTTGCCGGTCCTTATTATTATAAAGCTAATGCGTTAAGGTCATTGGAAAACTTTATAGATGCCTCGCATTTTCCTTTTGTTCATGCCAATCTTAATGGTTTGCCTGATGCTCCAGAGGAGATAAAGAAATATACTGTTAATCAAGATGATCGTGGGCTCCACTCTTCTGAAATTAGCGTATTTCAACCTTATGGTGACCATCGGGGAATACCGGTTACTGCACATTATTGCTACTCAGTACTCAATCCTACTACTGCTTATTTTGAGAAAAAGACAGGGGATGTTGAGCGTTTTTGTACTTTCTTCAATGCGACCCCGGTTGATGAAGATGAATGTATTATATGGTTGATTGTTGCAATTAATTTTGGTCATGACCTCACATTAGAGCAGATACTTTCCAGACAAGATACTGTATTTGAACAAGACAGAATTATTGTTGAATCTCAACGACCAGCAAGATTGCCGCTTGACCCTCGGCAAGAAATGCATCTCAGTAGTGATCGAATGGGGTTGGAATATCGACGATGGTTAAAAATATTAGGGCTTAAAGCACGTGAAGTCATTCTCTCAGAAACAAAAGAATCTCATTTTTAATTTTCTATTTAAAAAAGGTATTAAAATGAATAATGATTTTAGATTATATCGACTTGTCGATCGCGAATCTAATGCGCGTACTTATTCGCGAAATATAGACAGGGTATTAAGTAAAGGGAAATTGTCTTATGTATATGACAGTGAAAATAAAGAATATATTGACTGTTTAGCTTGTGCCGGCGCTTTACCACTTGGACATAATCATCCTTTTGTAAAGCAAAAAATTATTGAGTTTTTGGAATCTGGTCAATTACAGCAGGCTTTGGATATAGCAACCCCTGCGAAAATTAACTTTGTTGAACAGCTTTATCAAATATTGCCTCAAAGCTTTGCTCGTCAGGCAAAAATACAATTTTGTGGTCCAACGGGGGCTGATGCGATAGAAGCAGCGTTAAAATTATTTAAAACAGCCACCGGGAGGCGTTCTATTATTGTATTTCAGGGGGCTTACCACGGTATGACTCATGGTGCGCTTTCTTTGATGGGTAATTTGACACCAAAGAGATTTGTGACAGGGCTCTCTGCTGAAGTTCAGTTTCTACCTTATCCATATACTTTTCGTAGCCCCTTTGGTGCAACTACCAGTGTCAGTGAAACGGAGCGCTTGAGTCTTGTAAGCCTGGAAAATCTCCTTAGTGATCCAGAAAGTGGCATAACCAAACCCGCAATGGTGCTGGTTGAGGTTATTCAGGGTGAAGGTGGTTGTATTCCGGTGAGTGCTAATTGGTTACATCAGATTCGGGAAATAACGGCGCGACATGATGTTCCGCTGGTTATTGACGAAGTACAGACAGGAATTGGGCGCACGGGTGATATGTTTGCTTATGAATTTGCTGATATTACGCCTGATGCGATTGTTCTTTCTAAAGCGATAGGGGGAGGATATCCGCTTGCAGTGCTTCTCTATCGAGACATATATGATCAGTGGTTGCCGGGTGCACATGCCGGTACATTTCGGGGTAATCAGATTGCTTTAGTCAGTGGCGCTGCTACCTTAGATTTCATCCAGCGAGAAAATCTTCTCGATCAGATTAACTATACAGGTAATCTCCTAAAAAATAGATTGCTTGAATTACAAGATGATTATCCTGTTATTGGTGATGTTCGTGGTCGGGGGCTCATGTTGGGTTTAGAATTGATTGATTTAGATTCTCCTCCAGATGCGCTTGGGCATCCTCTAGCTAATGGAAAATTAGCTCAAATGGTAAAAAAGTGTTGTTTTGATGCAGGTTTAATTATCGAGAGTGGAGGACGGCAAAGTGCTGTTTTGAGGATGTTACCTCCTTTGATCATTACTCCTCAAGACGTAAACAATATTGTAGAACGTTTAAGAAGCGCATTTTCTATTGCTTGCTCAAACTATAATTATCAGCCATCGTGAAGCAAAATAATTTAAGGAGAGATTATGAAAAACTCTTCATCAATTTATGATATTCTGGGTATAGGATTTGGGCCTGCTAATATTGCTTTGTCTATTGCTTTAGAGGAATTAGCCCCGCATTTTTCAGTCCGGTTTATTGAACGTCAGCAAAGAGCATGTTGGCAGCCAGGAATGATGTTGCCAGGATCGGATATTCAAAATCATCCGTTGCGTGATTTGGTTACGCCAAGAAATCCCAAAAGTCATTATTCGTTCACCAATTTCCTTTATGAAACTGGGCGATTATATCAACACTTTAATTTACCATTGCATTATCCTTTGCGTTTAGAATATGCACAATATATAAGTTGGGTGGCGAATTTTTTCAATGATCAGGTTGATTACGATTGTGAGGCGACAGAGATTTTGCCTGTTCTGGATAGCCAAAATGAATATATAGATCATTATCGTGTCAATACCGTTAAAGGAGATATCTATAGAGCGAGAAGTATTGTCCTTGCTCCTGGCCGTACTCCTTTCATACCTGAACCTTTTAATCAATTGAAAGATGCGCGTGTTGTTCATCTTAACCATTATTTGCCTTCATTAGATCAGGCCAAGAAATACAGTAATTCTTTAAGCGTTGCGGTTATTGGCGGCAGTCAAAGCGCAGTAGAAATTCTATTACATGCGAGTACCCAAAATGATATCAAAAGACTCGTTGGAATCACCCGGAATTTTGGATTTCGGCAGAAAGATACGAGTCCTTTCTCTGATGAGGTTTATTTCCCTGAGTTTGTCGATACATTCTATGAAGCTACGCCGGAGAATAAAGCTCGCCTTCGTCGAGAATTGGTACATACGAATTATTCGTCGGCAGATATTGATGTTTTGAATCAACTGTATATTAAACAGTATGAAAATAAACTGTCGCATCAAAATTCAATGCAGATATTAACTTGCAATGAAATAGTTGATTGCCAGAGTATTTCAAACGGTATACTGCTAAAAAGTCGAAACTTTATTAATAGCAATGAATTTGAAGAGTGTTTTGATTTAGTTGTGCTTGCTACTGGATTCATTGATTTAGGCATCGGAGAACGCCAGGAGCTTTGTCCTAAATTATTATTACCTATTAAGAAATTACTGACCAATCAGAGAGATATATTGTCTATAGGAAGAGATTACAGGGTGCGATATTTGACAAAGGGAGATTTTACCCCTGTTTATTTAAATGGATTGTGTGAATCGACTCATGGTATGGGTGATGCTGGTTCATTTAGCTTGCTTGCATTGCGTTCTAAAACAATTGTCGATTCGTTAAGCCAACATTTATCTCTAACCAGATGGGTATAAGAAATAAGCCTAACATTTTGTGCTAGAAATGGTTGAACTGTCTATTGCGAGTAAAATATATAGCCTTAAAGTGGATTGTATTATTATTATCAGGAATTAAGAGTGAAAATAGTATTTAAATAGAATTTGAAATTTATAAAATAATTAAAAGGATAATCAATATTATGAAAACTTTTCCGTTCCATTATCATGAATTCATTTGCAAAAATGTAGAGTTATTAGGGAGATTTATTGATGCATATCCTCTGGCATTAGTAACGCGTTACATGAGCAATGGTTTCATTACCAGCCATATTCCTTTATTCCAATGTGTTGATAAGATGTTATTCGGGCATACAGATCGTCGTAATCCTATGGTTAATGATCTCGTTTCATTTGAAGCTCATATTGTATTCATGGGGCCATCCAGTTATATTCCTCCTGAAGCTTATAGCAATAGGCAGTTGCCTACGTGGAATTATACGGCAGTACATATGGATGCCAGTATTGATGTCATCGTAGAATCTTCAACGAATTTAAATATTTTGCTAGAAACGAGTGAACGTTTGGCTACTAGCAAAGATTCTTTCCGACCAAATAATGAAGATCCTCGTATAGTTAAGAATTTACCTGGAATTTTGGGGCTGAAAGTTGTACCGAAATACATTGAAGGTCGTTTTAAATTATCTCAGGATAAACCATTCGTTGATCATGAGTCGGCTATGCAGTGGCTGCTAGATAATAATCCATCGGAGTTTGATTTATTAATTAAAAGTTTAATTGATGGTTAGAATTATTTTTATGAAAAAAGAATAAATAATATATACCTAATGGATTTCAAGATGCATCAAGACGGCAATGGAGCGAATCCCCAGGAGCATAGATAACTATGTGGCTGGGGTGAGTGAGTGCAGCCAACAAAGAGGCAACTTGAAAGATGACGGGTATATTAATAACAATGAGTATTATCATGCCTATACAATATATTTAAACGGTAGTGCTTTGCAAAAAGCGCTATCATTATAAGATAGGGTTTAATGCCAGTGAATTTATGACCACTTTTGTGAATACATACTAAAGTTCTAAAGTTGAATAAGGGAGCAATGCCGAGTAGGGGAGCTGTTTGTCATGTAGCTATCACTTCTACTAGTTTTTCGGCCTACGCATGGTCAGTTGAGTTTACTATGAAGTAGTCAGTAATGAGCCAGATTATTTTATTAAAGATATCTGGCTCATCTTGTCTTTTATTATTTTTACTGATGTATTGGCTGTTATTCAATTGGCTATCGTGATTTTTAATGTCTGATCGGATTTTAGTACGAAACAGAGTTCCCTCGTTATCTATTGTTTGTAATGAACTGATATTCAGTTAAATATATGCATAGGATAATCTCACACTGTTGTGATGATTGTTTGAATTTTTAATTACCTGTCCGTTATATTTTTCATCTTGAATTTTCTGTTGATTATATAATTACTAGCTACTATTATTAGCAAGATTTTTATCTGTTATATGTTTAACGTAGATAACACAATATATGAATGATGTAGCGCTAGGTTAAAAATAAAAAAGTATACCGTAATTTAATTTGTTATTATAAATTAATATTGAATGCTTAGTTTTTTTGATTTTTATTTTCTTTGGTCTTTCATTGACGCATTATTGGTTCTACACTACTTTTAAAGTTGTAAGGTGTTTTTATTTTTTATAAGTTTATGGATTATGGTGGTTGAATATGGATGTCAATAAATTAGTTGAGTTTTTTGGTGTAATATAAATTTCTATATTTATAATTTGATGTGAATTTAATCTTATAAGGAATAATATATTATGATTGATCAAAAAAATTCTAATAATATAGTTGCCCCTAATGTGACGATTTCTGATGTAACTGTATCCTCGATTCAAATTGCTCCAGAAATAGCCAGAGACAATGTTCATGTAATCATTGTTGATGACAAAGGTGCTTCACGGGATTTTCTTTTGGATAACTCTGCTGGTGGTTATCAAGGGAGTGGTAGTTTAATAGCTTTGATTCTCGCACACCTTAATTCAAAGAAAGTCACTATTAGAACTACCGGATATGAATATAATAAACATGGATATATCAACGGTGTATTAATTAAGGAGGATAAAGGAGGTGGTGGTGGCAAGGAAGGCGGAGATAAAGGAGGTGGTGGTGGCAAGGAAGGTGGAGATAAAGGAGGTGGCGGTGGCAAGGAAGGTGGAGATAAGGGAGGCGGAACAGGTAGTGGAACTTGGGAATGATAAAGGATGGTAAAAATTAGGAATGATCGGAGTGAGGATTCCTATAGAAAATATTATTCGTTATTATTTACGTTAAAGGTATTAAAAGTTTGTCCCATTAAATTATTTTATTTTCCATTTTAAACTTGGGCAGTATTAAAACTGCCTGAAAAATAACGTCCATTGGGATAAATAGTGAATTGGGATTAATTTTGAATAGAAACCCTGATGTTTAATCTTCAGGGTTTTTACTTGTTAATAACTGAGCATACACTGAACTTTAGGAAAAGATGATTATAAATGTCTGATGTATGGTTTTTTCTTGGTTATTATTAAATAAGGCATTCGAATTAATACTATTTGTCAACAAATAATAATCTTTTTTAATATTAATTGGCGAAAAATAAGTAAAATGGTATTTTTATATTTCTGATTGAATTTTTTATCTGCTTGTTGGCAGTAAAATACTATCTTGGTGATTAAATAAGAATATCTCATATTATGGTTGTGATTTGTATGAAAATATTTTTGTTTTAAAATTATATTAATCGGTTTATTCATTTTGGATTAATAGAATCGAAAGGGCTTTATTGTTATTTAATAAAATTATTATCTGAAATAATTTATTCTGTTCTCTGTTCTCTGTTCTCTGTTCTCTGTTCTCTGGAATTTGGAATCTGTCTGTAAAATCTTTATTTTGTTTTTGAATAATTGGGATGTTAATGAATTCAGATAGCATAAAAGTTAAATGGTCAATAAAATATTGACCATTAGGGAATACTATCAATAAGGTTATTAGGAACTCGGTTATTGCTTATGACCTAAGAAGTACTTTAATTCAGGGAGATTGCCATTTTCTCTGAATCTAGCAGGCGTGGTATTAAAGTGTTTTTTGAAGATCCGGGTAAATGTTGCCTGAGAACTAAAACCATACTGTAAGGCGATATCAAGGATTGGTAGGTTTTCTTCACGCAGAGATCTCGCCGCTTCATGTAAACGCCGTTTGCGAACATATTCACCTAGGGTATAGCCTTTCACTTCTTTAAACACTCTTTGTAGATGCCATTTTGAATAACCGCTTTTGTCAGCAATGGTCGCTATTTTTATACCTTCGTTACGTTGGAGCTGAGTTTCGAGCCATCTGACAATATCATTTACTACATTTTCTGACATTTTCACCTCCCACTAATGGTGGGCTAGTTGCTAAAGCATTAGATTTCGTTAGTTATTCTCATAATGATAATAACTATGGTGACTAATTGTGTGTATTTTAAAATAAATCCGGGATATCTATAGGCAAAAAGTGCTATTTATAATTGATAATTATTATCATTTATGCAAATTCCCGTTGTTTTAACAATAAGTAGCATCAAATGATCTTCACTAATTTATTTAAAACAGTATCATCGTTCGTTATTTAATTTAATGGAGGTTGTAATGCAATCGGACTTGATTTTTTTAACTAAAAAGTTGGCATTTTTTGTTTTTTATGCTCTGATTTTCGCTATGGTTATAGGCTTACTCTTTATTGATGTTATCTATTTGCAGAATGCAGTGAAGGAGAGCTCATTAACTGAAATCTTTCAGGAGAGTATACTGTTTGTTATTTCTGCTGTATTTCTGTTGGAAGCGAAAAAGAATAGTCAATTGCGTCCCTCGTTAGTCTTAATATCAGGTTTTTTTGCTTGTTTATTGATAAGAGAGTTGGATTCTATTTTCGATGAAATATTTCATGGCGCCTGGGCGTGGATTGCTATTCCGTTAGCGCTCATTTGTATTTTTTATGCTGCTTATAAAGGCAGGGATACATTGGTTGGGCTTGTTCATTTTACGCGCCATCAAAGTTACGGCATGATGGTTGCGGGTATTTTGTGTGTACTCGTTTTTTCCCGCTTATTTGGTATGGGAGAATTATGGCAAGGTTTAATGCTCGAACATTTTAATCGAGCTGTAAAAAACATGGTTGAGGAAGGATGTGAACTTCTGGGTTATTGCTTGTGTCTGATTGCAACTTTTTGGTATCTGCCTGATGCAATAAAATTTCGCAAGTAAAAAGTAAGACAGGCAAAAAATTGAAATAATTTGCCTGTCAGATTTGCTGTTATTGCCTTAAATAAATCTGAGGTTGCTGAGTTTCAGGATGGCGGGTAATGCCAAGATCTGCTTGATACCATTTTCTCAGAGTATGATCATTTAGTACCTCTTCTGGCGTGCCCGCAGCGACAAGTTTCCCTTTATGTAGCAAAAAGATTTTATCTGCATAAAGGGCAGCAAGATTCAAGTCATGTAGAACACAGCACATAGCCATAGGCTGCTCCCGTGTTAGTCGATAAAGCAGACGCAAAGTATGTTGCTGGTGGTAGAGATCCAGGGCTGATGTGGGTTCGTCAAGAAACAAGCAACACTCTATTGGTGTTGGAGACCAAAGTTGAGCAAGGACGCGAGCGAGTTGTACTCTTTGCTGTTCACCTCCGGAGAGTTGCCGGTAGTCACGGTGACGTAATTCCTGGCAATCTGTTTGCTCAATAGCAGTATCAATTGCTGTCTGTTTATGATGGATACCATGAGGAGAGCGTCCCATAGCGATCACTTCTTCCACACTGAAAGGAAAGGAGAGTGAGCTATGTTGACGCATGACGGCGCGAGTGCGGGCTAATTGTTCTGCTGGCCATTGCTCAATGGGGACTCCATGTAAATAACATTGCCCATGTTCAGGTTTTATATATCCCGTTAATAGTCGCAATAATGTGGATTTCCCGGCGCCATTTGGCCCAATGATGGCGACAATCTCGCCTTTATTTACCGAGAGCGAAACATTATCAATTATTTTCTGATTGCCAATTGAATAGCTTAAATTCTGTGCTTGCAGAGAAATATTATTTTTTATGGCATCCATTATGTGCGGTTCCCCGGTTGTTTGAGGATCAACCATAGGAAATATGGACCGCCGATTAAACCAGTGATGAGACCAACGGGCATTTCTGCCGGGGAGACCAATGTTCTTGCCAGTGTATCTGCGGTAAGCAAAAGAGAAGCTCCGCCTAACGCGGCGCCGGGGAGCAGCCAATTATGATCACCACCAAATCGCATTCTGATCAAATGCGGGACAACTAGCCCAATAAATCCAATAACACCACTTAATGCAACAGCGCTGCCAATAAGCAGGGCGCTGAGTAGTAATAACTGGAATTTAGTGCGTTGGACATTTATACCAAGATAGTGGGCCTCTTCATCCCCTAATTGCAGCAGATTCAGTTTACGGGCCTGGCTGAAAGTTAGGATAGTGGCGGGAATAATTAAAGATGCGGCAATTGCTAACGTCGGCCACTCTATCTGGCTGAGTGAACCCATCATCCATAAAGAGAATTGTCGTAGCTGTTGATCGTCACTGAGATAGCTCAGGACGCCAACAGCGGACATACAAAGGGCGTTGATAGCAACCCCGGCCAGTAATAAACGGGCCAGATTTCCGTAGTTATATTTATTGAGTGAAAAAATCAGTAATGAAATTAATAAGCTGCCAATAAAAGCAGCGATAATATGTCCGTACACAGCAATTGCAGATGGCAGGCTGACTGGTAGAACAATTGCCATTGCAACCATCAGTGCTGCTCCGCTACTGATACCTAGTAAGCCAGGATCAGCTAGCGGATTACGAAATAACCCTTGCATTACCGCACCGGAAGCGGCTAAAGCGCAGCCAACTAGTATAGCTAGTAGCACCCTTGGCAATCTGATGTTCAGCCAGATCTGCCACTGGGGATCACTGATGGAAGATTCCCATAATGTCTTGAAAGATAATGATAATGCGCCAATATTAGCAGAGCCGATAGCCAACCCGGACAATAATAAACAAAGAAACGCTAAACCCAATCCCGGAGACTTCATACGGCTCATTGAGTCTTCTCCGCCGCCTGTCTAAGTTGTTTCATTACTGAGGGGGTTTCGAGGCCAAAACCGAGTAGCCCCATATCATCTACAATTAAAACCTGTTGTTTTTGGCCGGCAGGGGTATGTTTTAATCCGGGTAATTGCCAGATTTTATCCAAACCGCCCATTGATTTAACGCCATCTTCCGTCACTAATAACAGATCTGGCGCACTGGCAATAACACCTTCTTGGGAGAGTGGACGATAATTGTTGAAACCTTGCATGGCATTCGTGGCGCCAACAGCGCGAATCATTTTGTCCGCTGCGGTTTTTTGCCCGGCGGCCATTGGCATGATGCCTCCGTGACTCATTACAAACAGAATACGGGTGGGCAATGTAGTTGTCGGTATTCCTGCTAGCGCTTTTTGATATTGTTGAATCAGTTGTTCGCCACGTTCAGCCTGATTGACCGCCTTAGCGACGGTCTTAATTTTTTCAGGAACGGCTTCTAACGCTGCTTTTCCGGTTATCTGAATCACTTCTACGCCAGAATCCTGGAGTTGCTTAAGCGCCAGTGAAGGTTTTGCCAACTCACTGGTTAGAACCAGTGTCGGATTCATAGAGAGAATACCTTCAGGGTTGAGCATTCTCATATAGCCGACATCGGGTAAGGTAAGCAATTCGGTTGGTTTCTGGCTGGTGCTGTCTCGGGCGACAACTCTTTCACCTTCACCAAGTGCAAAAACAATTTCAGATACATCGCCGCCGATAGTGACGATCCGTTCAGTGGAAAAAGCACTGAACGATGATACCGCAAGGACAAATGTTAGAAGCCATTGTTTCATACTACGCTCTCTTCCTGTATTAATTGCAGTTTTGGTAGAGCAGCCACTTGCTCACGCCACTGAGTTTGTTCAGGAGTGCCTTCTGTACGTTGACCAAACAGTTGAGCAATCTGATTGCCATTAGCATCAAATAGCTCAAGGCTAGTGACAAAACCATCCTCTGTTGGTTTACGGGTTACCCAGCTTTCAGCGATAGCACTCTCTATTAAATGTAGTGTGAAATTGCGGTTAAAGATATTAATCCATTTCTGATCTGAGTTTTCTTCCTGATATGGCATCAGACGTTCCAGCTTTCCGGTGAAAATTTGTACGCAACCGTGATTGCTGACGAAAATCATGATTTCATTCTGATCGTTATAAGCGGTGTTGATGAGCTCATTCAGCGCGGAATTTTCCACCTTGTAAGCCAGATCATCCTGTACCGCATTGAAGATTTGCTGACGGCTCAGATTATGGCGTTTAAGTAATGTGAAGAATTGATGAACGTTAGTCATTGCTCGCCACTCTTCATCAAGCTGGGCTTTCAGTTCATTTGTTATGGTCGAATAGGTGGTTTTTTCTATAGGCTTGATGACCAGTGCGGGGTTGTCTTCTGTTTGATATTTTTCGATCAATGCTTCCCAAGCCGCCATATCAGTATTATTTGTTGCATAAACTTTATGCAGCGCATCACCCTGATGATCAAAAAATTGAATGCTGTGGCGCACACCATTTTTTGCGGGTTCAACCAGATAAAACACACTACTCCAATGTTCAAAGAATATCCGCAAGTCGAGCTCATAAGGATTCAGGACTAGTCCAGCATGGCTGCTGAAACGTGTATTTTCATACCGGCCAATTTGTTCATGAACAGCAAAATCGTTACGGGTGATCGCTTTAGTTTCACCAACAATCGCCAACTCTTCCAGTAAGGTTGGGGCGTCAACATTAAGGCGTTTGGCATCGATACCAACGCGGCTATGCAATAATTCACCTTCACTGACATTCAGATAGGCGGCCAAGTCACGGGCATATTTGGCTTTATTGTCAGCTTTGGCTTGCAAGTAACGTTCATAAAGTGACGAATTCACAATTTAACTCCTTGAAATATATTTATTTTAATTACCACTGGTAACTGACTAACAGTTTGGCGTTGCGGCCATCCTGAGGCGTTCCTTGTGGCGAGTAGTATTCTTTATCAAAAGCGTTACCCAAAACTGCTGTAGTAGTCACACCTTTTAGCATTCCTTCACCTTGATAGCTGACATAGAAATCATTGACGCCATAGCCGGCTTGTTGTTTAGTCTGCCCTTTAAAATCAGTATGCTTAGTAAACTGACCTATCCAACCAACAGAAAAACCGGTTTGTGCGACAGGGATATCCAGTATGCTGGTGATGGTGTCTGGGCTGAGGTTATCGAGGGATTCACCGCTTTTTTCATCTTTACCTTTAGTTCGGTTGTAAGCCAGATCCCAGGAGAACAGATTAGATTCATAGTTTAAAGAAATATCCCAACCCCAGATCTTGGCACTGGGTACATTAGTAGATGTTGTGTTCAGGTATATTGGATTACCAGATTTTGATTTGACTATCTCGCCCGATTCTTTCTTAAGCGGGTTAATGAGTTCTAATTTAATATAATTTTTAGCTTTAGTATCAAAATAACTCGCTTTGAATTTCAGTTCGTCGTTATCTGCCAGTAGATTATCGAAACGTAACCCAAAACCAGACTCCCACGTTTCGTTACTTTCTGGGCGGAGATTTTGATTAGGAATCCAGAAGTTTCCAGGATAGTGCATAGAATCGCTATACATTTCTTTCATTGTCGGTGCTCGGAAAGCCTGAGCATAAGAAGTAAACAGCATCGACCAATCAGTTGGCGTGATACTGATAGCACCTTTGGAAGACCACTTATCTGCACTGACATCCTTATATTTAGAATTGGTTCCCTTATAGTTGTCATAGCGAGTACCAGCGATAATAGAAACTGGCAGGTCGCGTAAAGTTATTTCATCTTGCAACCAGCCGGAATAAAAGCGGATATCAGCATCAGGAAAGAGTTCAGTGTTACCGCTTGGGGCCTGTTTCTGTTGGTAAGTTTCACCACCATAAGTGAATTGATGCGCCAGCGGGCTGTCTGTCCACAAGCGGGAGCGGTTTTCCAATTTTATGCCATAGGTTTTCTGCTTACGGCCTTCAAACCCCTTTTTCTTAGTACGGGCATCGATAGTGATATCTGAATAATAAAGGTCGGTTTTGGCATTTAACCAATCATATTCCGCCGGATTTAATTGGTAGCTAAGTTGGGCATCACGCTGAGTTGTCGTGCGGTCCGTCCAAGTGCTAGGATCTTTGTTTTTTCCGGTGAGTGTTTGTGGATTTTTAGGTTGATTAGCCTCATTGCGGTAATAACGTAATTGGCTGCTCAAGGATTGGTTGTCATCAATTTTCCAACTGCCTTTTGCCATCAGGTTACTGATAAATTCATCATTATCGCCAACCACACCACCACCGTGACGGATATTGCCTGAATCACGGGTACTGAAGGCAAAGACGCCATCCAGGGATTCTGATTTTGCGAACGTTGCACCACCAAAGCCCATACTGTGGTCACCTGTGGCGCCGCGAGCAAAAACGCGGAATCCGTGATCTTGACCCGCTTGCAGAAGATCTGCGGCATCAACGGTTTGATAAGCGATAACACCGCCTAAAGCGCCACTGCCGTAGAGTAGGGCAGAAGGCCCGCGTACAACTTCGACTTGTTTAATGAGTGCTGGGTCCAGGAACGTACCATTGATATGACCGGTATCGGTACCTTGGCGAATACCGTCAATCAATGTCAAAACACCTTGTGGACCGTAACCACGCAGACTGACATCTTGCCCATTAGCGCGATTTGTACCGGCTATGTTAATACCAGGTATTTTTTTGATGAGATCGTTAGCATTACCTGCGGTCTGACTTTGTGGTGACTTATTATTTATTACTGTCACCATCATGGGAGCTTCGAAACTATCCCTTTCATTACCTGTTGCATAAACAGTTATCGCATCACGGGATGATTTATCATTGTCGGAATCGGGCGATTTTGTTGCTGCGTGAGCAGCCGAAATGCTACTGATAATCGCTAAGCTTAATGCTGATAGTTTAAGTGTTGATCTTGCAGATTGAGACATCAGACGAATCTCCATAATAATATTTTATGAGTTATGGATATAGCTGGCTGCCCCGATACGCGATCTGGGTGGCTGGCTGAGTTATTATTTTATTTAGTTAGTATCAGCTTACCGGCTTTAGTTTGGCGCAATTGGTAAAATTCTCCTTGGTGACGAATCTTGGTAATTCCTAGTTCACCTAATAGTTGTTTACTGTCAATGTAGCCAATTTGCACAATTTCAGCAGGATAGGTGTTGCATTGTTCTTTAAGTGCAATGAAAGAATGTTGGTGACATATTTTAGTCATAAAACCACTTTGCGAATACTAACTATTATCATAGTGAGAATTATTATCGTTATATAAAGAGGTGACTTCAAGCAATATTTTTGGTGGTCATGATCAATACATTAATCCAAGTTAATTAATTTGTCGTCAGTTAGCCTTTTATGAATGAAAAAGGCCAACTCGGAATAAGGATTCAGAAACGGTAACTTACTGCTTCGGCGAGAATGTCAATAAGTTGTTCTGTATCTTGCCAGCTTAGACAAGGATCGGTGATCGATTGACCGTAATTTAGCGGTTGCCCTTGAATGATTTTCTGGGTGCCTTCAACCAGAAAACTTTCAGCCATCACACCAACAATCGCGGTAGAACCCTCTTGAATCTGTTGTCCC
The DNA here is from genome assembly GCF_026153155.1 of Photorhabdus aballayi. Classification (NCBI taxonomy): domain Bacteria; kingdom Pseudomonadati; phylum Pseudomonadota; class Gammaproteobacteria; order Enterobacterales; family Morganellaceae; genus Photorhabdus; species Photorhabdus aballayi. The sequence goes on from NZ_JAPFCD010000001.1 coordinate 101,735, forward strand.
ACCTCTTTTGCTATCGTCAGTTGGCGTTTATGTATTTTCTGACAATTACCATGACTGAAATCGACAACTAAATGTTCTGGTAAATTAAATTCACGTAGTTGGGCGCAAGCTGTCGCAATATCTTTGGCATTGTAATTAGGCTGTTTGCCTCCACGCATAATAATGTGGCCGTATGGGTTGCCTTCGGTTTGATAGATGGTCATCTGACCGTGCTTATCTGGCGAGAGAAATGTGTGACAGACGCTGGCGGCGCGGATTGCATCTATGGCGATACGGATGTTGCCGTCCGTGCCATTTTTAAAGCCAACTGGGCAGGAAAGGGCGGATGCCATTTCACGGTGAATCTGGCTTTCTGTTGTTCTGGCTCCGATCGCGCCCCAACTGATCAAATCGCCAATATATTGGCCGGTTACCATATCCAGAAATTCAGTTGCCGTGGGTAAACCCAACTCGTTGACGTCAACCAGTAATTTCCGCGCCAAAGTAATACCCCGATTTATCTGGCAAGAGCCGTCGAGATAGGGATCTGAAATTAAACCTTTCCAGCCTACCACTGTGCGTGGTTTCTCAAAGTAGGTTCTCATAATGATTTCCAGTCTGTGCTGGTATTTTTCACGCAATCTGTTTAGCCGCTGGGCATAATCTAAAGCAGCATCAATATCATGAATAGAACAAGGACCAATGATTACCATAAGTCGTGGATCATTCCCGCAGAGAATGTCTGTAATACGTTTCCGTGACGCTGTCACATTGTTGGCGATTTTTTCGGATACGGGAAATTGAATTGCAAGAGTTTGAGGTGTGACCAAACTATCGACACGGCGAGTCCTTAAACCATCTGTTTTGTACATATATTTTCTCAAAGTTCGTTTCACATTAGCAGGCATATCTATAGGTAATTGAAATTACAATAAACGAAAACGACTAAGTTAAACAAATGATATAATTAATCATATGATAAATTTTTCTCTATTATTCCTATTGATATATTTTTAAAACATTCGGCGGTTTAGCTTCATCATGTCGATTATTTTGGTTGAGATTTCTTCAACAGAATAATTGGTGGTGTTAAGATAATTAATCTTATTTTTACGGAATAAAGCTTCAACTTCGGAAATTTCTATTCTACATTGCCTTAATGATGCGTAACGGCTATTTTCTCGACGTTCTTCCCTAATCGCCGCCAGCCGTTCAGGGCTTATAGTTAAACCGAATAACTTATGTTGAAATTGTTTTAATGTCGCAGGTAATTGTAAATTATCCATATCATCCGCAGTGAAAGGATAATTTGCAGCCTGAATACCAAATTGCATGGCTAAATAGAGGCTAGTAGGGGTTTTCCCACAGCGGGATACGCCTAGTAGGATAACCTGTGCCTGGTCAAGATTACGTAAAGAGATACCATCATCATGCGCCAGGGCATAATCAATAGCGGCAATGCGAGCGTCGTACTGACTGAGATTCTTTTCAGTCAGACCGTGGGTGCGATTAAGTTCGGGTTTGGGTTCCAATCCGGTTTCTTGCTGTAATGGTGCGACCAGTGTTTGTACAATGTCCTGACAAAATCCTTCGCTGCTGGTAATAATATTTTTCACTCCAGAAGAGATAATGGAATAGAAAACTAAAGGTCTTATACGCGTATCCTGATATATCTGGTTTATTTGTTGCTTTATTTCTTTTGCGCGGGTTTCACTGGCAACAAAAGGGAGAGTATAAGAGGTTATTTTGATGGGAAATTGAGATAAGACAGCATGGCCCAATACTTCCGCGGTAATTGCTGTGCCATCTGAAATAAAAAAAACCGTGCGTTCAACATTCTCAACGCTTTCAACATTATTATTACGTTTTGCTGATGATTCTAATCTGAATTCTGCCATGATATTTACAGTGACCTTTTATCTTTCCAATTATGTAGTTGAATAAAACCGGGTATCGATTTTCTGCAAAGTATACCTAAGAAAAAAATAATGTGTTGGGTTGATCGATTCACCTTTCTATGTGTGCGAAAACATTGTGTTAGTCTATTTATGACTGCTCTATGCAGCGCCAATTTTCCGATTTGTACTCATGAATGTTAAAAGGATTGTTTTAATGCCCAATAATGACCTCACCCCGTGTAATGTGCTTTGGTATAACCAATTAGGTATGCATGATATTGACCGGGTTGGTGGTAAAAACGCCTCCCTGGGAGAAATGATCGCTCACCTATCAGAATTGGGGGTTTCTGTCCCGAATGGTTTCGCTACGACAGCACAGGCATTTAATGATTTCTTGGAACAAAGTGGTGTCAATCAGCGTATTTATGACTTGCTAGATGAAACGGATGTTGATGATGTCAATCAACTGTCTAAAACCGGCGCCCAAATTCGCCAATGGGTGATTGATACGCCATTTACGCCACAACTGGAAAAAGATATTCAGGATGCTTATCAACAGTTGTCTGAAGGAGAGCCAGAAGCCTCTTTTGCTGTACGCTCTTCGGCAACGGCTGAGGATATGCCAGATGCTTCTTTTGCCGGGCAGCAGGAAACTTTTCTAAACGTGCAAGGCATTGATGCTGTGATGGTTGCCATCAAGCATGTGTTTGCTTCATTGTTTAATGATCGCGCTATTTCCTATCGTGTCCATCAGGGATATGACCACCGAGGCGTTGCGCTATCAGCGGGTGTGCAACGCATGGTGCGTTCTGATCTCGCCTCTTCCGGTGTGATGTTCACGATTGATACTGAATCAGGGTTTGATCAGGTTGTTTTTATTACCTCTGCTTACGGATTGGGTGAGATGGTTGTTCAGGGCGCTGTGAACCCGGACGAGTTCTATGTTCATAAATCAACCCTAAATAAGGGAAAACCGGCCATTGTGCGGCGTAACCTGGGCTCTAAAAAATTGCATATGATCTATGCTGACAATAAAGAACATGGCAAGCAGGTACGTATCGAAGATGTACCGACATCACAACGCAATCGTTTCTCTTTAGCTGATGAAGAAGTTGAGGCGTTAGCGCGTCAGGCATTATTAATTGAAAAACATTATGGCCGGCCAATGGATATTGAATGGGCTAAAGATGGTCATAACGGCAAGTTATACATTGTTCAGGCGCGTCCTGAAACTGTTCGCTCAAACCAGCAGGTTATGGAGCGTTACCAACTGAATGAACAAGGTCAGGTATTGGTGGAAGGGCGTGCCATAGGCCATCGTATTGGCGCAGGTCGAGTAAAAGTTATTCACAACTTAAATGAAATGGATCGCATCCAACCGGGTGATGTTCTGGTCACTGATATGACCGATCCCGATTGGGAGCCTATTATGAAAAAAGCCGCTGCGATTGTGACTAACCGAGGCGGCCGGACCTGTCACGCAGCGATTATTGCCCGTGAATTGGGCATTCCCGCGGTTGTTGGCTGCGGCGATGCAACGGAGCGCTTAAAAGAGAATCAGCCGGTGACAGTTTCCTGCGCGGAAGGTGATACGGGTTTTGTTTATCAGGATCAACTGGATTTTACTGTACAAAGTTCTCAAGTCGATCAGTTACCAGAGCTTGATGTAAAAATTATGCTAAACGTCGGCAACCCAGATCGTGCATTTGATTTTGCCCGATTGCCGAATGATGGCGTAGGTCTTGCTCGTTTGGAGTTTATTATTAATCGGATGATTGGTGTACATCCCCGAGCATTACTGGAGTTTGATCAGCAAACTCCGGAATTACAGCAAGAGATAAAATCGCTGATGGCCGGTTATGACAATCCGGTTGAATTCTATATTGGGCGCTTGACTGAGGGGATCGCTACTCTGGCGGCGGCGTTCTGGCCGAAGCGGGTTATTGTGCGTTTGTCTGACTTTAAATCCAATGAATATGCCAATCTGGTTGGCGGTGAGATTTATGAACCTGATGAAGAGAACCCTATGCTAGGTTTTCGTGGCGCAGGGCGTTATGTCTCTGACAGTTTTCGTCGCTGTTTTGCATTGGAGTGCGAAGCCGTTAAACGTGTACGTAATGATATGGGGTTAACCAACGTCGAAATTATGATCCCGTTCGTTCGCACGGTAGCTCAGGCTGAAGCGGTTATTGCTGAACTGGCGTCCCAAGGATTGAAGCGTGGTGAAAATGGATTAAAAGTCATTATGATGTGCGAAATTCCGTCCAACGCAATTCTGGCAGAACAGTTCCTTGAACATTTTGATGGTTTTTCTATTGGTTCTAATGACATGACTCAATTGACTCTTGGTTTGGATCGGGATTCTGGGGTGGTATCTGAACTATTTGATGAACGTAATGATGCGGTCAAGGCCATGCTCTCATTAGCTATTCAGGCGGCCAAACGTCAAAACAAGTATGTGGGAATTTGTGGTCAAGGGCCTTCAGACCATCAGGATTTCGCTCACTGGCTGATGGAAGAGGGTATTGATAGCTTGTCATTAAATCCAGATACCGTTGTAAAAACTTGGTTAGGATTAGCAAAAGTGAGTTAATTGAGAATAATACGCAATTGAAATTAAAGGCCCGTCAAAATAATGGCGGGTTTTTTCACAATTAAGGTTGCTGATTACAGTTTCCGTGGAAAAGTATATACCCAATGGATTTCAAAATGCATTGAGACGGCAAGGGAGCGAATCCCCGGGAGCATAGATAACTATGTGACCGGGGTGAGCGCAGTCAACAAAGAGGCGATTTGAAAGATGACGGGTATAAAAATAGCAAAAAAAAAAGCCTATCATGGGCGTGATAGGCAAGGACTACACACAGCAATATAGGTGTTTCTAACAAGTAGAACCATAAAAAGGAGAAATAAACGTCTCGTTCATAGCCCGTTTATATTAATTTAGTTATATGGTTTATTCATTAAGAATTGTCCTAATTTCCGTATTATTTACGGCTAAAATCAGTCAAATTTAACTGAATTTTAACATTTTATTCACAATAATTATATTTAATGAATAAACACCTCGGAAGAGTGGTGAGATTTATACCCTATGGATTTCAAGATGCATCGCGGCGGCAAGGGAGCGAATCCCCGGGAGCATAGAGAACTATGTGACCGGGGTGAGTGAGTGCAGCTAACAAAGAGGCAACTTGAAAGATGACGGGTATATAAGATTATGCTTTAGCGAAAGAGTTAATTCTCTTCCGCTGTGTAAGTCAGAATAATTAATTATCATACAAATTATTCTGAAAATTCTTGTTCCAGATATTTTCCAGTTTCGGCTAAATCATTTTTAGGCTCTGGGACTTCATGCATCCATGCGACTAATAAACGATAAGCAACCGCTAATACAACGGGGCCGATAAATAAGCCAATCATGCCAAATGAGAGTATTCCGCCAATAACGCCTATTAATATCAGCGCCATAGGTAAATCTGCGCCCAAACGAATCAAAAATGGGCGAAGAAATCCATCCATTGTTGTTACGATGCAGCTCCAGACCAGTAGTACGGTTCCCCAGGTTGTATCACCTGTCCAGTAAAGCCAGGCGACAGCAGGAACTAAAATCAGTAATGGGCCAATCTGAGCGACACAGCAGACAAACATGAGTACTGTCAGCAAAGTAGCATAAGGAATGCCTGAAATAGCCAGGCCGAGGCCGCCGATAATGGCTTGAACCAGCGCGGTAACTACTACGCCGAGCGCTACGGCACGGATAGATTGCGCTGCCAACAGAATGGCGGCATCTCCGCGTTTATTTGCCAGGCGAATGGCAAAATGGCGAATACTTAGCGCCACCTGTTCGCCTTTCAGATATAAGAATACGCTAAATAGCACCATCAAACCGAGATGGAATACGAAGCGACCGGCATTTGCTGCTTGAGTAAAGAACCAGGTTGCTGTTTCTCCAATATAAGGTTGAACTTTAGCTATCAGAGCATTTCCACCATCAGTAATGAGTGCATTCCAACCGCTGTAAAGTTTATCGCCAACCAGAGGAATACTATTCAGCCAGGTCATTGTCGGTATCTGAAAATGGGAGGGGGATTTAGCCCACTCGATTAATGGCGCACTGTTTTCCAATAAGCTACTCACCAGTAATGCGACAGGGATCACAAACAATAGAATGAGCAGTAGCGTCATGATGGAGACGGCAATCCAGCGTTTACCCCATAAACTGTTCTGTAGTTTTTCTAATAATGGCCAGGTGGCGATAACAACCATGCCTGCCCAGACAAAACCGAAGATAAAGGGCTTTATCACCCAGAAACTGGTAACAATTAACAGTGACAAGAAAATTAAAGTAAAGAAGAGCTTTGGTAGGTCATAATGCGGTTGAGATTTGTCCATAAGTTAATTTCTCTCAGGGATTTAGTGGCGCTAAAGATAATGAATAAATAGGATGTTATCTACAGGTTACCCAAAATAGGTGAATATTATGATAAGGTAAACGCTTGCCTTCTCAGACAAATCAGTTAACGGTGGTAAATGGTTACGGCTGATTAAGGCATTGATGCAAAGATAGTATAAATAAAGCAATGTGGACACTCATTTTAAAAGGGTCAAAACGATAATGATCCCACGCATATCACAAGCACCGCACGTCAGTGAGGTCGCACAGAAGTTCTTGGATACATTAAAGGAACAAGGATTTACCGGAGATGTTGCCAGTAGTTATGCCGATCGTCTGACAATGGCGACAGATAACAGTATCTATCAACTTTTACCACAGGCTGTTGTTTTCCCCCGATCCAGCGCAGATGTGGTTTTACTGGCCCGTGTCGCAGGTGAAAAAGAATATCAGAATTTGACATTTACTCCACGTGGCGGCGGTACAGGCACAAACGGTCAGGCGCTTAATGATGGTATTGTGGTGGATATGTCCCGTTATATGAATCGTATCCTTGAGATTAACCCGGAGCAAGGTTGGGTCAGAGTTGAAGCGGGTGTGATTAAAGACCAACTGAACCAATATTTGCGTCCATATGGTTATTTCTTTTCACCAGAGCTCTCAACCAGTAACCGTGCAACATTGGGCGGTATGATTAATACCGACGCATCCGGTCAGGGTTCATTAGTCTATGGTAAAACGTCTGATCATGTTCTTAGCCTGCGGGCAGTTCTATTAGGGGGAGAATTACTTGATACTCGCGCTATGGACATAGCTCAAGCGGAATCGATTGCGCAAGAAGATTCGGTTACCGGTCGCATTTATAACACGGTGCTTAGTCGTTGCCGTGAGCAACGTGAACTTATTGTTGAAAAATTCCCTAAGCTTAATCGTTTTCTGACCGGTTATGATTTGCGCCATGTTTTCAGTGATGATATGCAGAAATTTGACTTGGGGCGTATCTTAACCGGTTCAGAAGGAACGTTAGCTTTTATTACCGAAGCAGTTTTGGATATCACTCCGCTGCCAAAAGTCAGGCGGTTGGTGAATGTGAAATATGATTCATTTGATTCTGCGTTGCGTAATGCCCCTTTTATGGTGGAGGCAAAGGCGTTATCGGTTGAAACCGTGGATTCCAAGGTGCTGAATTTGGCGCGTGAGGATATTGTCTGGCATTCAGTTAAGGAATTGATCACGGATATTCCTAACAAAGATATGCAGGGGTTGAATATTGTTGAATTCAGCGGCGATGATCAACCTTTGATAGACCGGCAAGTAGAAATACTTTGTCAGCGCCTTGATGAACTGATGGATAGCAAGCAAGCTGGGGTTATTGGTTATCAAATTTGCCGAGAGTTAGCTGATATTGAGCGTATTTATGCAATGCGCAAGAAAGCGGTTGGCTTGTTAGGTAACAGTAAAGGCGCGGCGAAACCGATTCCTTTTGTGGAAGATACATGTGTGCCGCCACAGTATCTTGCTGATTACATTGTGGAATTCCGACAGCTATTGGATAGCCATCATCTCAATTATGGTATGTTTGGTCATGTGGATGCGGGAGTGCTGCATGTTCGGCCGGCGTTGGATATGTGTGATCCTCAGCAAGAGATACTGATGAAACAGATTTCTGATGAAATTGTCAGTCTTACGGCGCGTTATGGTGGTTTGCTGTGGGGAGAGCATGGTAAAGGATTTCGTGCTGAATACAGTCCAGCGTTTTTCGGTAGCATTTTGTATGAAGAATTACGCCGGATTAAGGTGGCCTTTGACCCGGATAACCGCTTGAATCCGGGTAAAATTTGTCCGCCGATGGGGGTTGATGCCCCGATGATGAAAGTCGATGCCGTTAAGCGAGGAACTTATGACCGGACAATTCCGGTAAATGTCAGGAATACATTCCGTGGCGCTATGGAGTGTAATGGGAATGGACTCTGTTTTAATTTCGATGCAAAAAGTCCGATGTGTCCATCAATGAAAGTGAGTCAGCAGCGTATCCATTCTCCGAAAGGACGTGCGGCACTCGTGCGTGAATGGCTGCGTCTTTTAACTGAACAAGGGGTGGACCCGACGTTACTGAAACAAGGGTTAGAACAAAAACGACCAAGTTTGCGTGGGTTGATTGAGAAGACTCGCAATAGTTGGCAGGCATGGCGCGGGGAATATGACTTTTCTCACGAAGTGAAAGAGGCAATGTCTGGTTGTCTGGCGTGCAAAGCTTGCTCAACACAGTGCCCGATTAAAATTGATGTTCCGTCATTTCGTGCACGTTTTCTTGAGTTATATCATGGTCGCTATTTTCGCCCCTTACGTGATCATATCGTGGCGAGTGCGGAAAGTAGCACACCATTAATGGCTAAGGTCCCTCGAGTCTTTAATTTCTTCCTGAAACAGCCGTGGGTGCAGGCGTTGAGTCGCCGGACTATCGGCATGGTGGATTTACCTTTGTTATCCAGCCCGACGCTGCACCAACAACTGGCGGGTCATTATGCGCTTTCGACCACATTGGAACAGCTTGAAAAGATGGATCAAGCCCATCGTAACGGACATGTATTGATCGTTCAGGACCCGTTTACTAGCTATTATGATGCTAAAGTTGTGGCTGATTTTGCCTGTTTGGTAGAAAAATTGGGATATAAACCAGTATTGCTGCCATTTTCTCCAAATGGTAAAGCACAACATATCAAAGGTTTCTTATCTCGTTTTGCTAAAACAGCCAAAAAGACGTCAGATTTTCTGAACCGGGTTGCTGAGTTGGGTATTCCTATGGTTGGTGTCGATCCGGCGCTGGTACTGTGCTACCGGGACGAATATAAAGAAATTCTGGGAGAGCGGCGTGGCAAATTTGAAGTTCAGCTTGTTCATGAATGGTTGATTAATACCTTACCGGAGAAAAGTGACCATGAAGAAAGATCCGGTGATAAATGGTATCTATTTGGACATTGTACCGAAGTGACTATGCTACCGGGCAGTAGTCAACAGTGGGGAAAAATTTTCCATCGGTTGGGTAGCAAGCTGGATAATATCAGTGTAGGCTGCTGTGGCATGGCTGGAACCTATGGTCATGAAAACAAAAACATAGAACACTCTATTGGTATCTATAAATTATCCTGGCAACCTGCCTTGCAGAAATTACCATTGGAGCGTTGTCTAAGCTCCGGTTATTCCTGCCGCAGTCAGGTTAAGCGGATAGAAGGGCAATTACTTAAGCATCCGTTGCAAGCTTTATTGGAGATAATCCCATGATTTGGAAACGTGATATTGGACTGGATAGCCTGAATCAAGTAAATAGCCAATGTATGATGGGCCATCTGGGCATAAAAATCACGCATATCGGTGATGACTATATTGAAGGCACAATGCCGGTTGATCATCGCACCCGTCAGCCATTTGGTTTATTGCATGGCGGGGCATCTGTTGTGCTGGCAGAATCACTCGGTTCTTTAGCTGGGTATCTCTGTTCCGAAGGTGAGAAAAAAGTTGTTGGGTTGGAAATCAATGCTAACCATATTCGGTCGGTTCGTAGTGGTGAAGTGAAAGGTGTGTGTAAACCTCTTCATATTGGCCGCAATCACCAAGTGTGGCGAATTGATATTTTTGATGAGCGGCAACATTTGTGCTGTACCTCTCGGTTAACCACATCAGTTTTGCCTGGATAAAATATAAAACAAAAGTAAAAGTAGGTTATTATGTGGAATAACCTACTATTTAAGTGAAAAAGTTATTATTTATGGTAATTGAATTGAGTTGCGATAATCTTTAAGAAGTATATATATTTATGGAGCTTGTCGATATTTTTATAATATTATGGATTATTTGAGTTTCTTATATATATTCGATGAATTTAAATGTTGAATTATATTAAGGAAATTAATATTGAAATAGATAAATAACTAATTGAACAATTTTACTTAAATTTGTAAATGCCGATATATCAATTAATGCTAAAATTTCAGTGGTTCTAATTACTGTTTAATTCTACTGAAATATGAAGGGTGCCTGAGAACTAAGCCATAACAACATCTAAAAGGGCGGGAGTAAAAGTCTCCCGCCTAAGGTTGCCTTACCTGTCGCTGGATTCGTAAGCCATGATTGCCGCAACCTCGGTATTACCTCGTTTGACATGGAGTTTACAGAGTGAACCTCTTGTTATCCATGTGAACAAGAGTAATGTCACACAAATAACGATCAAACTAAATATTACGGTTTTTTGCGGCTTCATGGCTTTTCTCTCCTTGCTTTTTATCAGGTAAGAGGCTAGCCTTATGTTGTTCAGCATTAGGAGTAGCCTCATTTCGATTTATAGTCGGATGGGGCTTTTCTCTTTCTGCCTGAAACATAATTTTTGCTTAGAACATCATGCTCAAGACAGAAAGTCTCAAGCACCCGGAGGCAGTATACGTTTATTCATATGGGATGCAATATCTTGATAAGATTTATTATGGTCAAGTAATACCTTCAAATTAAATTAGCCAGCGAGTAAAGCTCTTAATAAGAAAAGGAAGGAATATTGAAAATGGAATATATAGATAAAATGGTTTTTAATGCGTTTGATTAATTGCTTAGATTAAATAGAAATTCTATTTTCATATATTATAATCATAATGGTTAGGTATTACCTCGTTTGATATGGAGTTTACAGATTGAACCCCTTGTTATCCATGTGAACAGGAGTAATGTCACACAAACAATGATCAAACTAAATATTACGATTTTTTGCGGCTTCATCACCTTCTCTCCTTGCTTTTTGTCAGGTAAGAGGCTAGCCTTATGTTGTTTACGCATAGAAGTAGCCTCATTTCGATTAATAGTCGGATGGGGCTTTTCTCTTTCTGCCTGGAACATAATTTTTGCTTGGAATATCATGCTCAAGACAGAAAGTCTCAAGCACCCGGAGGCAGTATACTTTTATTCATATCAGATGCAAGATCTTGAAAATATTTATTATGGTCAAGTAATACCTTAAAATTAAATTAGCCAGTTAGTGAAGCTATTAATAAAAAAAGTAATCAATGTTGAAAATGGGATATATAGATTAAATTGTTTTTTAATGCGTTTAATTAATTGCGTCGATTAAATTGAAACTCTTATACCGAGGATAAAGTCATTCTCTTGTGTATCTGAAAGCTCGCATCAATAGTATTTCTGATAAATTTTTGTGCTTTTGTCTTGCGTTAATCAGTATATATCCTCTTACTCTTGGCTAACCACATCAGGTTTTCTTGAATAAAATATAAAAAAATAGAAGTAGGTTATTGATGTGGAATAACCTGATATTTAAGTGAAAAATTTATTTTTTACGGTAATTGAATTGAGTTGCAATAACATTTAAGAAGTATAGATATTTATGGAGTTTATCGATATTTTTATAATATTATGGGTTGTTTGAGTTTCTTATATATATTCGATGAATTTAAATGTTGAATTATATTAAGGAGATCTATATTGGAATAGATAAATAACTAATTAAAAAATTTTACTTAAATTTGTAAATGCCGATATATCAATTAATGCTAAGATTCCAGTGGCTTTAATTACTGTTTAATTCCACTAAAATATGAAGGGTGCCTGAGAACTAAGTTATAACAACATCTAAAAGGGCGGGAGTAAAAATCTCCCGCCTAAGGTTGCCTTACCTGTCGCTGGATTCGTAAGCCATGATTGCCGCAACCTCGGTATTACCTCGTTTGATATGGAGTTTACAGAGTGAACCCCTTGTTATCCATGTGAACAAGAGTAATGTCACACAAATAACGATCAAACTAAATATTACGATTTTTTGCGGCTTCATCGCCTTCTCTCCTTGCTTTTTTTCAGGTAAGAGGCTAGCCTTATGTTGTCTTGCATTAGGGGTAGCCTCATTTCGATTTATAGTCGGATGGGGCTTTTCTCTTTCTGCCTGAAACATAATATTTGCTTAGAACATCATGCTCAAGACAGAAAGTCTCAAGCACCCGGAGGCAGTATACGTTTATTCATATGGGATGCAATATCTTGAGAAGATTTATTATGGTCAAGTAATACCTTCAAATTAAATTAGCCAGCTAGTGAAGCTATTAATAAGAAAAGGAAGGAATGTTGAAAATGGGATATATAGATTAAATTATTTTTTAATTCGTTTAATTAATTGCGTCGATTAAATAGAAGTTCTATTTTCATATATTATAATCATAATGGTTAGGTATTATCTCGTTTGATATGGAGTTTACAGAGTGAATCTCTTATTATCCATGTGAACAAGAATAATGTCACACAAATAACGATCAAACTAAATATTACGATTTTTGCGGCTTCATGGCTTTTCTCTCCTTGCTTTTTATCAGGTAAGAGGCTAACCTTATGTTGTTGGTGCATAGGAGTAGCCTCATTTCGATTAATAATCGGATGGGGCTTTTCTCTTTCTGCCTGAAACATAATTTTTGCTTTGAATATCATGCTCAAGACAGAAAATCTCAAGCACTCGGGGGCAGTATACGTTTATTCATATAAGATGTAATATCTTGAAAATATTTATTATGGCCAAGTAATACCTTTAAATTAGCCAGCGAGTAAAGCTATTAATAAAAATATAGAGGGATGTTGAAAATGGAATATATAGATAAAATGGCATTCTTAATGCGTTTAATTAATTATATTGATTAAATAGAAGTCCTCATTCAGGGGATGGAGCCATTTTCCTGTATATCTAAGCTCGCATCAATAGTATTTCTGATGAACTTTTTGTGCTTTTGTCTTGCGTTAATCAGTATATATCCTCTTACTCTTGACTAACCATATCAGGTTTTCTTGGATAAAATATAAAAAAATTAGAAGTAGATTGTTGATGTAGAATAACCTACTATTTAAGTGAAAAAGTTATTATTTACGGTAATTGAATTGAGTTGCAATAACATTTAAGAAGTATAGATGTTTATGGAGTTTATCGATATTTTTATAATATTATGGGTTGTTTGAGTTAATTGCGTAATTATATTAAAAAATTAATATTGAAATAGGGGGAAATCTAATTGCAAATATTTATTCAAATCTGTAAACGCCAGTATATATCAATTAATGCTAAAATTTCAGTGGTTTTAATTACTGTTTAATTCCACCGAAATATGAAGGGTGCCTGAGAACTAAGTTATAACAACATCTAAAAGGGCGGGAGTAAAAATCTCCCGCCTAAGGTTGCCTTACCTGTCGCTGGATTCGTAAGCCATGATTGCCGCAACCTCGGTATTACCTCGTTTGATATGGAGTTTACAGAGTGAACCCCTTGTTATCCATGTGAACAAGAGTAATGTCACACAAATAACGATCAAACTAAATATTACGATTTTTTGCGGCTTCATCACCTTCTCTCCTTGCTTTTTGTCAGGTAAGAGGCTAGCCTTATGTTGTTTACGCATAGAAGTAGCCTCATTTCGATTTATAGTCGGATGGGGCTTTTCTCTTTCTGCCTGAAACATAATTTTTGCTTGGAATATCATGCTCAAGACAGAAAGTCTCAAGCACCCGGAGGCAGTATACTTTTATTCATATGAGATGCAATATCTTGAAAATATTTATTATGGTCAAGTAATACCTTCAAATTAAATTAGCCAGCGAGTAAAGCTATTAATAAGAAAAGGAAGGAATGTTGAAAATGGAATATATGGATAAAATTGTTTCTTAATGCGTTTGATTAATTGCGTCGATTAAATAGAAATTCTATTTACATATATTATCATCATACTGACAACCTCTATTTTGCATTTCCGGCTAACTATGTCAATTTTATCTGGTTGACTGCTATTTTCATACTAGGAGGGGAACTACTTTCCCGTATATCTGGAAGCTTACATCAAATGGTATTTCTGATGAACTTTTTGTGCTTTTGTCTTACGCCAATAAGTAAAAGATAGCACAATTGATCAAACTAATAATTTATAGATAAAACAGTAAATTAAAGAGATACCTTCATATGAAATGAACATAAATTATCGCATTCGAATAAAATTTAACCTTATTACGGTATATCCTCTTAAAACAAATGGTTGAAGTGATAAAGGTTATCATTACCATTATACGGGGGAGAGAACACTCCGATAACGGCAGCAAGAATAGCTATAGAATAAATGTGAGGTCAACTATGACAAACAGTGTTGAAACCTTTTCTCTGAATGAAACCGCATGGCAGGGAATTACTATCACCGCGAGAGCCGCAGCGCAGATTCTCAAGTTGATGCAGCAAAACCCACAAAGTAAAGGATTATATCTGGGGGTTAAGCAATCGGGATGTGCCGGCTTTGGCTATGTATTTGAGATGGTTAATGATCCCGCGCCTGATGATCTAATGTATGAAAATGAAGGAGCACATCTATATGTGCCTCTGAAAGCAATGCCATTTATCGATGGTACTGAAGTGGATTTTGTCCGTGAAGGTTTAAATCAGATATTTAAATTCAATAATCCAAAAGCACAACATGCCTGTGGGTGTGGTGAGAGCTTTGGTATATAAGTGTACCAATATATGTCTCAGAGCAATGTAGAAATCAGCGATGATGTGCAGACCTGGCTCAGCGGTCATCGTTATAAAGAAGGCTTCTTCACTCAGGTGGCGACGGATGAGTTAGCTAAAGGTTTGAGTGAAGACGTTGTGCGGGCCATTTCCGCAAAACGTAATGAACCCGAATGGATGCTTGAATTTCGGCTAGAGGCTTATCGCCATTGGTTAGGAATGGAAGAACCTCATTGGTTAAAAGCGAATTATCCCAATCTTGATTATCAGGACTACAGTTACTATTCAGCCCCTTCATGCGGTGCTTGTGGCGATAGTTGCAATTCACAATCTGGTGCTGTTCAAGAAGCAGGAGCGGAGCAAGCTAATAGCTATTTAACCGCGGAAATTGAAGAAGCATTTGATAAGTTGGGTGTTCCTGTACGGGAAGGCGAGGCTGTTGCGGTAGATGCTATTTTTGACTCCGTTTCTGTTTCAACGACCTATCGGGATAAATTAGCGAAAGAGGGGATTATTTTCTGCTCATTTAGTGAAGCGATACAAGAATATCCCGGATTGGTTCGTAAATACCTCGGCAGCGTGGTTGCAAGCCACGATAACTTTTTTGCTGCGCTCAATGCCGCAGTGGCTTCTGATGGTACTTTTGTTTATGTGCCAAAAGGAGTCCGATGCCCAATGGAACTATCCACCTATTTCCGCATCAATGCTGCGAAAACGGGGCAATTTGAGCGCACTATCTTAATTGCTGATGAAGGCAGTTATGTCAGCTATATAGAAGGATGCTCTGCACCGGTGCGTGATAGCTATCAACTTCATGCCGCTGTTGTCGAAGTGATTATCCATAAAGATGCCGAAGTGAAATATTCCACGGTACAAAACTGGTTCTCAGGGGGGGAAAGTGAAGGCGGGATTCTCAACTTTGTCACTAAAAGAGCGTTATGCGAGGGCGAAAATGCCAAAATGTCCTGGACTCAATCGGAAACAGGTTCTGCAATTACCTGGAAATATCCCAGTGTGATCCTGAAAGGGGATAACTCAATTGGTGAGTTTTTCTCCGTTGCTCTGACTAACGGTACTCAACAGGCTGATACCGGCACCAAGATGATCCATATTGGTCGTAACACTAAATCAACCATCATTTCAAAAGGCATTTCGGCTGGGCGTAGTCAAAACAGTTATCGCGGATTGGTCAAAATATTACCGGGGGCAGAAAACGCTCGTAATTATACCCAATGTGACTCCATGCTGATTGGTACTGAATGTGGCGCGCATACATTCCCTTATGTAGAAGTACAGAACAATACGGCGCAATTGGAGCATGAAGCGACAACTTCCCGCATTGGTGAAGATCAATTGTTCTATTGTTTGCAGCGTGGCATCAGTGAAGATGATGCGATCTCCATGATTGTTAATGGATTCTGTAAGGATGTGTTCTCTGAACTTCCCCTTGAATTTGCCGTTGAAGCACAAAAATTGCTGGCAATCAGCCTTGAACACAGCGTTGGATGAGTTTTCCTGTTTCCCTTTTTTATGACAGAACGTTAAGTCGTTCGAAGGCATGTAATATGTTAAGTATTAAAAATTTACGAGTCAGTGTTGAAGGTAATGAAATCCTAAAAGGATTAAATCTTGAAGTTAAACCGGGTGAAATCCATGCCATCATGGGGCCGAATGGTTCCGGTAAAAGTACATTATCAGCAACGTTAGCTGGCCGTGAAGAGTATGAAATTGATGATGGTGAAATCGCCTTTAAAGGAAAAGATTTACTTGGATTGGAGCCATCAGAGCGAGCCGGGGAGGGAATTTTTCTGGCGTTTCAATATCCGGTGGAAATTCCGGGTGTCAGTAATCAATTTTTCCTGCAAACCGCAGTGAACGCTGTTCGCCAATATCGCCATCAGGAGCCGTTGGATCGCTTTGATTTTGCCGATTTTATCGAAGAAAAAATTGAATTATTGGATATGCCGCCGGATTTGCTGACACGTTCAGTCAATGTCGGCTTTTCCGGTGGTGAGAAAAAACGCAACGATATTCTGCAAATGGCCGCGTTGGAACCGACACTTTGTATTCTGGATGAGACAGATTCGGGGCTGGATATTGATGCATTGAAAATTGTATCTAATGGCGTGAATTCTTTACGTGATCCAAACCGTTCATTCATTATTGTGACCCATTACCAACGTATTTTGGATTATGTGAAACCTGATTTTGTGCATGTACTTTATCAGGGACGAATTATTAAATCCGGTGATTTCAGTTTGGCGAAAAAGTTGGAGGAGCAAGGTTATGGCTGGCTTATTGACCAACAGTGAAAGAGCTGAAAAGATGCGGCAGGTTGCAGAACGTAACCAGCAAGCATTAGCGCGTTTTGCAAATTTATATCGTTACCGTCATGGTGAGGATTCGTCTCATGCTAGTTTGCATTGGCAGCAAGTCACTCGAACCGGTTTTCCTCAATTCAGACATGAAGATTGGCGTTATACACCGCTGGATAAGTTGTTAAATCAGCAATACAGCAGCAAAACTTGGGAATTGACCGCAGCACAATGCGAACAACTGGCGATTCCAATGGATTGTTGGCGTGTCGTTATGGTGGATGGTTGTTTTTCACCTTTACTGAGTTCCTATGAATTTGGACCATACCAGCTAAATTTACTGGATAATAAAAGCGGGCTTCCAGCGCCGATACAGGGTGAGATCTTTCTGCACCTAACAGAAAGTTTGGCTCAACAGCCCTTGGTTATTACATTAAAGGCCGGGCAAGTGGCAGAAAAGCCTCTTTACCTGCTGAATATAACCAGCGGTCATTGTAGTGAAGCATTGAATACCAGTCATTACCGCTATCACATTTCCGTAGGCATGAATGCCAGTGCCAGCGTAATTGAACACTTCGTCAGTATTGATGGACAGCAACCTCATATGACAGGAGGTCGCTTAACTGCGGAAGTGGGAGATAATGCCCATTTCACTCATATAAAACTGGGGATTGAGAATAATGAAAGCTATCACTTTGCGCATAACGATATTGTGGTTGGTCGTGATGCTCAAGTAAAAAGCACCAGCTTTTTATTGGGTTCTGGACTTGGCCGATACAATACTAGTGTTAAGTTGGATGGCGAAGGCGCGAATTTGTCGTTGAATAGCTTACTGTTGCCACAAGGAAAAGAGGTCGCTGATACTCGTACTTATTTGGAACATAATAAAGGGCATTGTGAAAGCCGCCAGTTGCATAAAACTATTGTGATGGATCAGAGCAAAGCAGTATTTAACGGCATGATTAAGGTAGCGCCTCATGCATTGAAAACTGACGGACAAATGACTAATAACAATTTGTTATTAGGTAAACAGGCGGAAGTCGATACCAAACCCCAACTGGAAATTTACGCCGATGATGTGAAATGCAGTCATGGTGCGACCGTTGGCCGAATAGATGAGGAACAACTATTTTATCTGCAATCACGTGGTATCAGCCGATGTGATGCGGAACATATGATGGTATTTGCTTTTGCCGCGGAGCTGACGGAATCTATTGAAGATGAATCTCTGAAAAGTGTTGTCATGAAACACATTAAGCACCGTTTAGCGAGAGTAGAAAAATGACTTTTTCTGTAAAAAAGGTGCGACAAGATTTCCCTGTGTTAACTCAACAGGTTAATGGGCATCCACTGGTTTATCTTGATAGTGCTGCCAGTGCTCAGAAGCCGGTTTCAGTTATTGAAAGAGAAAGTGAATTTTGTTTGCATCAGTATGCGGCGGTTCACCGGGGAATTCATACCCTCAGCTCTGCGGCAACTCGGATGGTTGAAAATGTTCGCTACCAGATCTCGCAATTTATTCATGCTCAAAGCAGTGAAGAGATTGTATTCGTCAAAGGTACGACGGAAGGGATTAATCTGATTGCTAACAGTTATGGCCGCAGGTTTATCAATAACGGCGATAATATTGTTATTACTGAAATGGAACACCACGCCAATATTGTTCCGTGGTATATGCTGGCAGAACAAATAGGATTTGAAATTAGAGTATGGCCATTGAATGAGAATGGCGAATTGGATCAAGCAATTTTAGCCTCTTTGATTGATTCACGTACTAAATTGCTTTCTTTTACTCATCTCTCTAATGTGCTTGGTACCGTGAATCCTGTACGTCAAATCATAAAGCAGGCAAGAAAACTGGCTGATGAGCAGGGAAGTGGGTTACATATTCTGGTTGATGGCGCTCAGGCCATTATGCATAAGAAAGTTGATGTGCAGGATCTGGACTGCGATTTCTATGTTTTTTCCAGCCACAAATTATATGGCCCAACAGGCATTGGCGTGCTTTATGGGCGCAAATCTTTGCTGGATGCTATGCCGCCTTGGGAAGGGGGTGGCGCGATGATAAAACAGGTCAGCTTGCAAAATGGCATAACCTATGCAGAACCGCCGTGGCGATTTGAGGCGGGAACCCCAAATATGACGGGAATTATTGGGCTTGGTGCTGCTGTTGATTATGTTGTTTCACTTGGGCTAGATGAAATTCAGCAACATGAGCAAGCTCTGATGGATTATGCAATGACACGGCTAAAAGAGGTCAGAACCCTGAAATTGTATGGCCCTGAACAACGTCAGGGAGTGATTGCTTTCAATCTTGGCCAGCATCATGCTTATGATGTGGGAAGTTTCCTTGATCAATATGGAATAGCGATCCGTACCGGACATCATTGCGCTCTTCCTTTAATGGAGCATTATCACGTTTCCAGCATGTGTAGGGCGTCATTGGCGATTTATACTACGCAAGAAGATATTGATGCGCTTGTTGTTGGATTGCAGCGAATAGAAAAGTTACTGGGTTGAGCCGGTTATAGATCGAAAGAGTGATTAAGGAAGAAGTGATGGCAAATTTGCCCGACGTAAATAAATTGTTACGCAATTTTTCCCGTTGCCAGAACTGGGAAGAAAGGTATCTCTATATGATTGAACTGGGAGCGAGGTTGTCTCCTCTTACTGACCAACAACGTCAGCCTGAATATTTAATTGCAGGTTGTCAGAGCCATGTGTGGATACTGCTGAAAACGAATCACCAAAACAAAGTGGAATTTATTGGTGACAGTGATGCCGCTATTGTTAAAGGATTGGCGGCGATTGTTTTTATCCTTTTTCAAGATAAAACACCCCAGGAAATTCTGGATTTGGATGTGACTGAATATTTTGGAAAATTGTCTTTGGAGCAACATCTGACGCCCTCACGCACTCAGGGGCTACATGCGATGATATGCGCCATCCGAAATAGAGCAAGTAAAATGGTTTAAATACCAGTCTTACGCGTTTCTTTCGCTACTGATAATATATACGCAATAAGGCTTCAACCTTTTATACCCGTTATCTTTCAAGTTGCCTCTTTGTTGGCTGCACTCGCTCACCCCGGTCACATAGTTCGCTATGCTTCCCGGGGATTCGCTCCCTTGCCGTCGCGATGCATCTTGAAATCCATAGGGTATGTACTTAAATTTATTCGATAACATTTAGAAGTCATTTCCAGGAAGCAAGCATGAAACGAGTTTTAACGTTTATTGGCGTGTTATTATTAAGTGGGCTAGCTAACACCGTTAGCGCCACAGAATATACTTTGCCAGCGGCCAATAGCCGTTTAATTGGCGAAAATACGACATTGGTAGTACCCGATGATGGTCGTTCTTTGGAGGCGATTGCTGCCGAATATGAAATTGGTTTACTGGCAATGCTGGAAGCTAACCCAGGCACTGACCCTTATTTGCCAACTCCGGGTTCTGAACTGATTATTCCATCACAAATGTTGTTGCCCGATACACCGAGGCAAGGGATGGTGATTAACCTTGCAGAACTCAGACTCTACTATTTTCCTAAAGGAAAAAACAAAGTCATCGTTTATCCGATTGGTATTGGGCAACTTGGTCGTAATACGCCAGTGATGACAACATCTGTCAGTCAGTTAATTAAAGACCCAACTTGGACGCCGACTAAGAATATCCGTAAGCATTATGCTGAACAGGGGATTACCTTACCTGCGGTTGTTCCTGCTGGCCCGGAAAACCCAATGGGCGCATTTGCGTTGCGTTTAGCTGCCGGGCGCGGAGAATACTTGATTCACGGCACTAATGCTGATTTTGGCATTGGTATGCGGGTGAGTTCGGGGTGTATCCGTTTACGTCCTGATGATATTGAAACGTTGTTCAACACAGTGCCCCGTGGAACGCGAGTTCAGATTATCAATGAGGCGGTTAAGTATTCTGTAGAACCAAATGGTGAGCGTTATATTGAAGTACACCAGCCGTTGTCTAAGAAAGAGAATGATGATCCACAGACATTACCTATTGTTCGATCAACCGATTTGAACAAGTTCATTGATAATAGCGAAACGGATAAAAATATTGCTGAACAAGCAATGGTACGCCGTTCTGGTATGCCGGTACTGGTAAGTAAAGACATAGAGCCTGAAACACAACATGAAACACAACAAGAGTTGCGAGAAGAGAATATCGTGCGGGTGGAAGATGATGTTAAAGGGACAGAACAAGCAGTGAATAAAGATGTATCTGAATCGTTTACATTACCACCGTTATATCAACCTGGGCCAATCTATCGGGCAAATTAATATTTTATTGTGGACAAGGGAGTCTGCAAATATTTATCTAACAGAATCCGATGATAAAAAACGGCGCACAGATAGACTGTGCGCCATTTTTGTACATAATTACAAAAAATTATTTTTTGTAGGAACGAACTTGATTATCCAGACGCTGATTCGCACGAGCTGCATCGTCTTTAGCGGCTTGAACGTCAGTACGTACTGCGTTCACGTCATTGCTCAGTTGATCAACTTTTGCATTCAGAGTCTGAATATCAGAAGTCAGTTGGTCAACCTTAGCAGTGCTTGAACAACCAGCCAACAGAGTAGAAGCCAGAACTACTGCACCCAGTACAATTTTAGTACGATTCATTATAATACCCTCTAGATTTAAGTTAATCTCCAAGTAGCCATGTAAGTATTACACAAAGTTTTTTAGAAAGAGAATAAATTTTTATCATGAAAACCAATTATTTCAATTTTTCTCTTTAACAAGTGGATAATTTTCATCTGAATGTAAAAAAACAAAACCGTTGAGTAACATTTTAATCAAAAAAAGCCTATTGCATGAGGGAATGATATTCTTCGAAATAATTTTAGTTAAAAATTCTTATAAATAAAAAATACGACATCCAGGTCGTCTTGCGTCTATTGAACTATCGGGACATCTCTTTAATGAAGCCATTTTTTATACATAAATTTAGGGTTTCTCTTAAAACAAATTTGTTAACTGAATCTTATTGTAGATGAACAACTTGACAATGTTCAGGTTGAATCCTAGGCTCAAATTGAAACTGGTAAGAGGAGTTCATTATGTTAACTGATCAATCTAACGAATATTTTAACATCAATATTGATAATGGAGTCGCTCATTTGCAACTCAGTCGTCCCGAAAAGGCCAATAGTTTGGCGCTTGGGTTCTGGAAAAGATTTCCTGAGGCAATAGAGCAACTCAGTCGTTCAGGTGAAGTGCGGGCAATGGTGATCTCTGCACAGGGAAACACATTTTGTGGCGGGCTTGATCTGCAAATTTTTGCCTCTAGCAAAGAGGCTAATACAGCTAATCCTAATGAGCGGGAAGCGATGCAGTTCAGCTTATTGCAAATGCAAGAGACAATAAACGTATTAGAACGTGCCCGCTTCCCTGTTATTGCCGCAGTACAAGGCGCCTGTCTTGGTGCCGGTTTTGACTTAATTGCTGCCTGCGATTTTTGTTTTGCTGCTGAAAATGCGAAGTTTCGTATAGAGGAAACCAATATCGGTATGATGGCTGACTTAGGTATTCTTCAACGTTTGCAACATTTGATCCCTGGGGGAATGGCCCGCTATCTTGCCCTTACTGGGGATACGTTGAGTGCGGCTCAGGCTCATGATTTGGGGCTGGTGGTAAAGGTGTTCCCTTCCACGGAGACATTAATTGAAGGCGCTCTCGCGACTGCCCGGCGTATTGCTGATCGGTCTCCTATTGCCATTAACGGGGTTAAACGCGCTATGCTTTACAGCCGTGATCATGGTGTCTATGAATCATTGCAGCAAATAGCACTTTTGCAAGCTTCGATTTTTAGTCGTCAGGATATTCTGTGCTCAATTCAAGCGAAAGCGACTGGAACAAACAGTGAGTTCCAAAACTTAAGTGAAGTCGGTAAAATTTTTGATGAGCCATGATTGAGGCAAAGATATTGATGATATGTAAAGTAGATTCTTCGCAAATGGTGATGTAGTGCTGGGAAATATCATCATTGTTGAAGGTTAAGCCATTTTCTGGCCGCGAGAGAACAGAGAATGGCATTATTATTAATTAGTATATAAGTGGATGGAATAATTTGATCTATACCCGTTATCTTTCAAGTTGCCTCTTTGTTGGCTGCACTCGCTCGCCCCAGTCACATAGTTATCTATGCTCCTGGGGATTCGTTCACTTGCCGCCTCGCTGCAACTCGAAATCTATTAGGTATATATGATGAATATATTAAGGTATTTTATTTTCTGCGAATAGACGACTTATGGTTAGGCTGTGAATCTCTGTAATAAATCACAATAATTATATATTAATAATGTTTCTGTTTTATAGAATTATGATTAATGGTTGGATTGTGAAAGTAGTTGTTTAATATGAATTTATTAATAGCGTTTTATTGAATAGGGAAGTATGAAAAGAGCTATCTTTTAGGCGTGGATTAATCTATTGGCATTTTCATCAATTGAGCTTTTTGCATGTTATTACATGAATATGAATACCAATAGAATCGAGGGATAATCTATGTTTGTGGCTAGCCAGATGGATAGGGAAGCAAGGCAGAGCTCATGTCAATGATAAAGACATATTGAACAAAGGAAATAATCAAAGTGTAAAATTATATTTTAAATTTATTGATATTTAATGAATAGTCATAGAATTCTCTTTGTGTAAATTATTTTTTAAATGATTAAAAAATCTTATTGCTTTAT
Source organism: Photorhabdus aballayi (assembly GCF_026153155.1). Taxonomy (NCBI): domain Bacteria; kingdom Pseudomonadati; phylum Pseudomonadota; class Gammaproteobacteria; order Enterobacterales; family Morganellaceae; genus Photorhabdus; species Photorhabdus aballayi. Next base: position 125,559 of record NZ_JAPFCD010000001.1, read on the forward strand.
ATGTGTTAATGATGCTTATTGTTTCCGAAATATATGTATGTATTATGTCTGATTGTTAAGTTTATTCTAAATTTATAATTTAAAAATCAGAATTAAAATAAATATGTGAGTATGATAATTGGGAAAATAATTTAATATTGCATTAAATTAGCAGAAAAAAATCATATATACCCTATGGATTTCAAGATGCATCGCGACGGCAAGAGAGCGAATCTTCGGGAACATAGAGAACTATGTGACCGGGGTGAGTGAGTGCAGCCAACAAAGAGGCAATTTGAAAGATGACGGGTATATTCAATATTCTGAAACACCGTCATATATACGGTGTTTCAGGAATAAAGCAATCTATTAAATTAAAGTACGTGAACAGACGAAGTGTTGGTAGTACCGCTTGGAACTAGAGCGCCAGAAACCATAACCACGATTTCACCTTTTTCCGCCAGGCCACTTGCTAGCGCGGCTTCTTTACCAATGCGGTAGAAATCGTCGGTAGAGGCGATTTCTTTAACAATTTGGGTAGAAACTCCCTTAACAAGCAGTAATTGGCGAGCAGTCACTTCATTAGTGGTTAATGCCAAAATAGGGGAGCCAGGGAAATACTTACGAATGGATTTGGCAGATTTACCGCCATAAGTTGCGACCACAATCAGAGGGGCTTCCAGTTTTTCTGCTGTTTCAACGGCGCCACGACACACCGCTTCGGTCACGCGCAGGTTACGGCAATTGACGGCTTCAATACGGCTTGGCATGACGCGGTCTGTACGCTCACAAATCGTTGCCATGATAGTCACTGCTTCTATTGGATATTTACCTTTTGCACTTTCACCGGAAAGCATAACCGCATCAGTACCATCCAGAATAGCGTTGGCGACGTCACCGGCTTCAGCACGGGTAGGACGCGGGTTTTTAATCATGGAGTCGAGCATTTGAGTGGCAGTGATGACAACTTTGCGAGCGATGTTACATTTTTGAATCATCATTTTCTGGGCGAAGATCACTTCTTCTACCGGGATTTCAACGCCTAAATCACCACGGGCAACCATGATCCCGTCAGATACTTCCAGAATTTCATCAAAATTGTTCAGACCTTCCTGATTTTCAATCTTAGAGATGATTTGGATATTTTCACCGCCGTGCGCTTTCAGGTGTTCACGGATTTCCAAAACATCGGAGCGTTTGCGGATAAAAGAAGCGGCGACGAAATCAACACCTTGTTGGCAGCCAAAGATCAAATCTTGTTTATCTTTTTCCGCCAATGCAGGCAGGCTGATAGAAATACCTGGCAGATTAACACCTTTATTTTCACCGAGGTCGCCATTGTTTAAAACTTGGCAAATGACCTCTGACTTAGTGACTTCCTTAACTGTCATGCCGATCAAGCCGTCGTCAACTAGCACGGTATTACCGGGAGCCAGATCAGCCGGGAAACCACTGTAAGTGACAGCAACACGGTCTTTATTGCCGATAACAGAAGTGTCAGTGGTAAAAGTGAAGGTCTGACCTGCGGTTAGAGAGACATCGTTACCGCCTTCCAGCTTCATAGTTCGGATTTCAGGACCTTTAGTATCCAGTAAAATAGCGGCTTGTTTACCTGTCTTAGTCATAACTGAACGGATATTTTGAATACGCTGGCCGTGCTCTTCATAGTCTCCGTGTGAAAAGTTGAGGCGCATAACATTCATACCGGCATTCAACAGTTCGGCGAGTTTTTCTTCGGATTCTGTTTTTGGCCCGATAGTACAAACAATTTTGGTTTTTTTCATGACAATCTATCTACAGGTTTTAATTGGATAAAATAGTGAACCGCTAGCTTTATGGTTTGCGCAGATACCATGTGGCGTTGAACGTTGCGCAACATCATTAAGGACAGGGCGGGGAAGACTTGCAGTGCTTTTCGTGTGAGGTTAGGCACATGGAGTTATGCGAGCTTATATACCGGTTATCTTTCAAGTTGCCTCTTTGTTGGCTGCACTCGCTCACCCCGGTCACATAGTTCTCTATGCTCTCGGGGATTCTCTCCCTTGCCGCCGCGGTGCATCTTGAAATCCATAGGGTATACATACGATTAATCTGTAACTTTTCAGTGTTCGGCAAACCTAATGAGCTGAAACCATTCAACTATAAATTGCGCCGCATTATAGAGACTTATTTCTGTGAAATGAATCGAAAAATGATTATATGAATTAATTATAACGATAAACTGCAAAAATGATGCAGATCTTAACAGAGAAGAGTTATAGCTCATTGCGTAAGCTGTTCGTTAACGGGCAATAGCGCATTTCGGTGTGGGAGGCAAATTGGATATAGCTAAAGGATGATAAAGATAAGAAGAGTCATTTGTAGACTTGGTGCGTCCGAGTGGACTCGAACCACCGACCCCCACCATGTCAAGGTGGTGCTCTAACCAACTGAGCTACGGACGCACTGATAATTAAGTATGTCATCGACCAAACAATTGGTGCGTCCGAGTGGACTCGAACCACCGACCCCCACCATGTCAAGGTGGTGCTCTAACCAACTGAGCTACGGACGCAATCTAAATTGCATTGGTGACAACGGGGACGAATATTAACGGCGAGTTAGCCTTCTGGCAAGGGGAATAATACAAATTATTGCTCAACTGTTCGTATTTGCATCTATATACAGTGAGCTTGTCGTTTATTCCACCAATTAAGTATTCGTCTCCGGCTTTATGGAAAATAGATCAGCGAGTTGAGCGTTGTAAAATCATCTCGTCTGGTTGTTTTTGTGCCCACAAAATGCGGTAAAAGATCATTACCGCTGATGCGGTCAGGCCAATAATAAAGCCGATCCAGAACCCTTGTGGTCCCATTGCGGGTACAACATAGTCGGTTAATCCCAGAATGTAACCGCTTGGTAACCCTAGAACCCAGTAAGCGATAAAAGTGATATAGAAGATAGAACGTGTGTCTTTATATCCACGTAAAACACCACACCCTACAATCTGTATGGCATCAGATAGTTGGTAAAGAGCGGCAAGCAGCATCAAATGTGAGGCCATAGTGATAACTTCAGGATTGTCGTTATACATCAAGGCGATCGGTTCTCGCAGAATGATAGTAAAGGTTGCGGTTAAACAAGCAAATATTAAACCTACTGCAATACCGGTATAGGCTGATATCCGGGCATTCTCGGTAGACTTTTGTCCTAAGTTGTAGCTCACGCGGATAGTGGTTGCTGCGGCTAACGATATTGGGAACATATACATTAATGAACCAAAATTTTGTGCAATTTGGTGCCCTGCGACAGCAGTAACGCCTAAAGGAGAGATCAGCAGTGCTACTATGGCAAATAGGGTAATTTCGAAAAACATTGCCATTGCAATAGGAAAACCGAGAGCTGAAATGCGTTTCAGAATATGCCATTCCGGCGCCGCAAAGCGATGTTTAGGGCGGATATCTCTTTGTGATGACGCGTGCTTCACATACCAATGCATTAGTAGGAACATAACCCAGTAAACGCTGGCGGTAGCAACACCACAACCAACACCACCCAAAGCGGGCGCGCCGAATTTACCGTAAATGAATACGTAGTTAACCGGAATATTAATCAATAATCCTAAAAAACTAATCACCATACCTGGTTTGGTTTTCGATAAACCTTCACATTGATTACGTAGCACCTGATAAAACAGAAAACCCGGCGCACCCCACATGATTGCGTGGATAAATCCAACGGCTTTTTCTGCTAAAAGCGGATCGATATTATGTTGGCTATCAATCAGGAATTTGCTGTTGTATAAAATAGCAATAGTGATAATAGAGATGAAAATCGCCAGCCAAAATCCTTGCTGGGTTTGATTAGCAATGAGATTCCTGCGACCAGAACCGTTCATTTGCGCAATAATGGGTGTTAAAGCTAATAGTAAGCCGTAACCGAATAGGATAACCGGCAGCCAGATCGAGGTGCCAACGGCAACCGCGGACATATCTGTTGCACTGACGCTACCTGCCATAACGGTATCCACAACCCCCATTGCAGTTTGTGAGAATTGGGCAAGAATGACGGGGATACCTAAAGCGAGCAAACTACGCGTTTCTTTTAAATACCTCTGCACGCATTACACCTTTTTGAAAGTAGAAAATATTAAGAAAAACTCCTGTATATAAGAAACGATTTTCGAAAAATCAATCGCTTACTAACTGGGGTATTGTATCTATTTGATACTATATTACAACAATAATGCTGAGTTTATATTCAAATGATCAGGTGGTATTTATCAATGACAACTTGATATAAACTAATTAATAATTATACACAGTCATTAAGAGGTTCTTCTATGTTTACGGGCATCGTTCAGGGAAAGGCACCCTTGGTTGCTATTGATGAAAAAAGCAATTTTCGGACTCATGTTGTTAAATTTCCGGCTGAATTATTGCCAGGTATCGAAACAGGGGCGTCGGTTGCCAATAACGGTTGTTGTCTGACGGTAACCAAAATAGAAGGCGATGAGATCAGTTTTGACTTAATGAAAGAGACGCTGCGCCTGACTAATCTTGGCGATTTACAGCCGGGGGATTATGTGAATCTGGAGCGGGCCGCGAAATTTGGTGATGAAATTGGCGGCCATTTGATGTCCGGTCATATCATCACGGTTGCTGAGATAGTTAAAATTTTCACTTCAGAAAATAATCATCAAATATGGTTCCGTATTCATGATAAGCAATTGATGAAATATATCCTACATAAAGGATTTATCGGCATCGACGGGATTAGTCTGACAATTGGCGATGTGGTTAATAATCGTTTTTGCGTTCACCTTATTCCCGAAACATTGGAACGTACAACATTAGGTAAAAAGCGCCTTGGTCAGAGAGTTAATATTGAGATTGATTCACAGACTCAAGCGATTGTTGATACTGTGGAGCGTGTGCTTGCTCAGAAAGAGCAGGAACGGGTTGTCTCTCAGCAACCAGAGATATTTATGGAAGAATAATCAATAAATTGAGGAGCGTCAGGAAGACTCTGCTTGCCGTTTTCGGACAGAATTGACTGCGTGTTAAAAGGAGCATTGAACCCATTGATGCTCCTTTTTGTGATTTGCATTGCAGTGTTTTGTATATTGTGTTAACTAATATAATTAACGTTGTTATTATTGTGTTAATGCGCTTTCTTGTAAAGTGCAGACCAATCCCTACGGTGATATTTTTTAGAGGTTACTTTAATGGAAAACCCGATTGAGTTAGATGAATGGCTCGAAGAACCTACACACGATGATGCTGTTGAAATGATGAATGCACAAGCTGTCGTACCTTTTGGTACCGCACTTTGGCCTTAATGGCTTTTTATAATTAAGGTCTCTTATTAATATGTAAGTAAGGGGAGTTTCCCCTTACTTAAAAATAAACAGGATTATCCTCATGGATAAAAGTCTTGAAAATATGTATCGCTGTTTATCACGTCATCCTGCAATTTCAGATAAAGTAAGAAATAATGAATGTATAAAAATATTTATCGGATCTGATACCGAGCATAGCGATATTGCGCAAAAGATGCATGTGTATAAAAAGAATTTTGATGTGAAATCTGATTTCGCTTTGCTAGAAGAAACATCAGCAGACGACGTAAAACAAAAAATATCCGATTGTGATTTGTTTGTTTTTCTTTATGCATCATCAACGTTAAAGAATGCATCTCCACAAGGGCCAGAATATCTAACTAAGATAAGAAGCTTTATTACTGAATCATGGAAGAAATCTGTATTGTTTAAAGATTATGGTCCGCATTTTATTGAAGCATTCAGTGAGCCGCCAGCATCAATAACGGAAAGGAATAAGAAACTTATTGAATTATCAAGTCGATCACAGAAGATTCAATATACAGATAATAAAGGGAACTCGATTATAGGTTATTTAGAAAAGGACCATAAATGGACTTCCATTGATGGCAGTGGAAATATTGATGTTATTCCTGGGGAAATAGCAAGCCATATAAAGAACCTTAACGGTAGTATTAGCTTTAGTGGCACCTTTTTGAGTACCGCTCCCTTTGCTATAAAGTATGGGATTGTCAATGATATGATGACTATAAATATAAAAGAGGGTGAAATTATTGGGTTTGGTTGTGAGAATGATGAATTTAGTCGAGATTTTAATTTATATCTAAACCATAATCATGGAAATAGAATTGTTGAAGAGTTCGGTATTGGTACTAACACCGGAGTGAAAGCGCTTTATGGCAGAAATGCCGGTTTTGAAGAACGGCATCCTGGCTTGCATCTTGGTTTAGGTGGTGGTGTAAAAGGGAGTCATCATTTAGATTTGATATTTTCTGGTGGAAAAATAGCATTTGATCAAACAGTTTTCTTTGATAATGGTTATGTGGGTAATTTCCGTTAGTGAGAAACAGAGGAATCTTTTTAAGATTATAATAGGAACTTACCTTTTAATATTTAGAGTTAAAAATGGATATGTTTGTTGTATTGACTAAAAGCTACAGTGAGAACCTGTAGCTTTTGGTTAATTATCGGGCCACCCGTAACCCGCCTTCAATACCTTTTAGACTGAATACGACTTGCCATAATTGGATATCGCGAGCACGAAATGCACCCGCACAGGCATTCAGATAATAGCTAAACATGCGTTTAAATGTTGGACTATAGTTATCTTCTATTTCAGGCCAACTGGCAATAAATCTTTCATACCAAGCCATCAATGTGCGATCATAATCTGCGCCAAAGTTATGCCAATCTTCCATAACAAAACAGCTTTTGCTGGTGTGGGCTATTTGTTCAATCGAAGGCAGACAGCCATTAGGAAAAATATATTTGTTGATCCACGGGTCAGCACTGGTTTTAGCTTTGTTGGAACCGATAGTATGGAGCAGGAATAAGCCATCAGGTTTCAAGTTTCTTTGAACAACGTCGAAGTAAGTCGCATAATTTTTAGGTCCAACGTGTTCAAACATACCGACAGAAACAATTCTATCGAACTGTTCATGTAAATCCCGATAGTCTGTCAGAATGATCTTTACAGCCAGATTTGTACATTGTTCCTGCGCATATTTCTGTTGTTCGGCTGAAACAGTTATACCGGTTACGGAAACACCATAATTTTTAGCAGCATAAGCCGATAGCCCGCCCCAACCACAACCAATATCCAGCAGAGTCATGCCGGGAGAAAGTTCCAATTTCTCGCAGATGAGTTTCAACTTATCAAGCTGAGCTTGTTCCAGTGTTTTAGCTTGTTTCCAGTATCCGCAGGAATATTGCATATAAGCGTCAAGCATACGGGTGAAAAGATCATTTCCTAAATCATAATGTTGATGACCGACAATCCATGACCGTTTTGGCGTTTGCAGATTACGTAAGCGGGTTACTGCGATTCTCATTGTATCTTTGAGATTATTGGGCATTTGATTTTCTAATCCAGCGCGTAAAACGCGATAAAAGAAAATATCTAACCGCTCGCAATCCCACCAGCCATCCATGTAACTTTCACCTAACCCTATCGAACCTTGTTGTAAAACTCTTTTATAGAAATTAGGGTTTTTTATCTGGATATCATAAGGGTTGTGACCATTAATTTGAATCCCTGCTTTTTCTAGCATCTCATTGGCAATTCTCTGCCAGGAGTTAATGGCTGTTTTCGGGTTTTCAATACAGGATGAACTCATATACTCTCCAACGTTAGGGTGATGGAATATTGAGGAGCTCGTTTTACTGCCTATATCCCAATAGGGCTATTTTATTTGCCATTTTGAACCTGGGCAGTGCTCAAAATCCTCACGTACTACGTGTACGCTCCGGTTTTTCCGCGCTGTCCGTGTTCAAACTGTCCGCAACAATTACGCCTATTGGGATAGGCAATTAGCTAACAAAGCAGGATGCGAAGACGCAAAATGCAAAAAATAACAAAGAATCAAAGTAAAAAATCTTAAAGATGACTAATCCATGAGTTTAATGGGGGCAGTCATTGCTCCTGAAAACCTCAAATTCCAGGTGATTTATAATAAAGAGCTTTATTGAGTATAAGGGCGTAAAATTGTTTCATCAATTAATAAATAAAGGCTGAAATTAATTGATAATTAGCAGCCTTTATTGAGATAACAATTTGATTAATATTAGGAATTCTGTTCGACTGTTTGAATGCGGCGATTAGCGTTTTTTTTCCACTGTATAAAATATCCTAATGCCATTGGAACAACGGTAGCAACCATGACAGTAGTTGTGGAGATAAGTGGATTGCTGATAAATGCCGATACGATCAGGCTGGCAATGAAACAGAGCCCTAATTGAAGCGTATTTTGTAATGCCGTGGCTTTTCCGCTGTCTTGTGGATAAGCGGATAAAGCATTTGCTACTGCAATTGGGTATGATGCGCCATTCATCGCGGCCATAAAGCAGAAAGGCACCAGAATAGTGAATAGCGTTGGCTCGCTAAATTTTGCAATCAAATAGAGCGCAATCATGCTGACAGCGTAGCCAATTAACAGATAAGGGAAAATAATTTCACTTTTTATTTTGGCCAAAATACTGCGGCATCCATAACCTCCAACGATAAAGGCCAGCGTTTGAGGGACATAACTCAAACCGATGTCATTTGGAGTATATCCCATTTCACCAAGAATCGACGGTGAGCCGGTTAACCAGGCAAAAAAGCCGGCGCTACATGATGCGAATATTAGAACATTGCCACTAAATAGTGGTGATTTTAATAGCGTAAGGAAAGAGGCACTATTTGTTTGCATTTGAGTTTCACGGTTTTTGCGATTTTCTTGCAAGAACAGAGTAAAAAACAACAGTAATAATGTAATTGTCAGTAAGACTAGGAAAATGGTGCGCCAGCCGCCATGTTGCAACAGCCAGGCCCCTACCAAAGGCGCCAGGGCAGGGGAGAGCGCAACCAGGGGCATAATCGTTGCAAAAACACGTTTGGTACGATTGGAATCGTAACGATCAATAACTAATGCTTGCCATGAGACAGCGGCTGAACAAACACCTATGGCTTGGATAAAACGCAAAACTAAAAGTTGGGTGGAGTCTGTTACCCACATCATACCCAGACAGCCAATGGAAAACAGGGATAACCCGGTGATGATAATCGGCTTTCTGCCAAAGCGATCTGAAAGAGGCCCCCACAAAAGTTGCGCAAAGGCGAAACCGGCAAGAAAGATACTTAGGCTGGCACTAATTGCGTTTGCCGATGTACCTAATTCTTGTTGCATAGCACCGAATGCTGGCAGATACATATCAATAGCCAGATAACCTAGCATACTCAAGCCTGCAAGATAGAACATAAACTGACTTGAGTTTTTCATTTGATTACTCTCTTTGAATGTCATGATTGAAATAATTTGCAGTGATGGGTAGATAACAATATTGACACATATTCTATATGTCGTGATTTTTACTTGTGAAATGGTAATATTTGCATAGTGCTGTGAAAAAAATTGAAAGGTAAAATTATGTGGTCGGAATATTCACTTGAAGTCGTGGATGCGGTTGCCAGAACAGGCAGTTTTAGTGCCGCTGCATCGGAGCTGCACCGTGTCCCTTCTGCGATCAGTTATACCGTAAGACAATTGGAAGAGTGGCTTGCTGTTTCGTTGTTTGAGCGTCGTCATCGGGATGTGGAATTAACTGAGGCAGGCGCTATTTTTATCAAGGAAGCTCGCTCTGTTATCAAAAAAATGATTAACACTCGTCACCAGTGTCAACAAATTGCCAATGGCTGGAGAGGGCAATTTAGTATTGCTATTGATCGGGTTGTCAAACCGGAACGTAGTCGTCAGCTTATTCTTAATTTCTATCACCATTTTCCTGATATAGAGCTTTTTGTTCATCAGGAGGTGTTTAATGGTGTATGGGACGCGCTGGTGGATAGTCGAGTTGATGTTGCAATTGGTGCAACCCGGGTAGCTCCAGTCGGGGAAAGGTATAGTTTCCGAGATATGGGGTTTATGCCCTGGCTATGTGTTGTTAGCGCAGGTCATGCGCTGACTCAGTCGCCGGGTCCGCTATCTGATGACCAAATGCGGCCTTATCCCAGTTTGTGCCTTGAAGATACATCCCGTAATTTACCGAAGCGTGACACTTGGAATCTGGATAATCAGCGCAGGCTAGTGGTTCCTGATTGGGAGTCTGGTCTGTCTTGCTTGAATGAGGGGTTATGTGTGGGAATGGTGCCTAAGCATAGGGCAATGCCGCTTATTCGGCAGAAGAAACTAGCCGTGCTGGAATTGGAACAGCCTTTACCAGACAGTCCATGTTGTTTGGCATGGGTACAAAACAGCCATTCTCCAGCATTAAGTTGGCTGCTTGACTATCTTGGCGATAGTGAAACACTTAATGCTGAATGGCTTCAGGATGAATAGAGCGGATTAACGACGATAATCGATAAATGGGCCATCTACGACAGAGCGTCGTTCAACCAGGCGAGGATGTACTTCAATAGTTTGCGCATCTTCACGTTTGTTGATTATTCTGTCCAGTAACATAGAAAATGCCATTTGCCCCAGTCGTTCTTTTGGCTGATGAATGGTGGTCAATGCCGGAGAGAAATAACGAGCGTTGCGTATATTGTCATAGCCGATGATAGAAATATCCTGTGGGACGCGTAATCCTAATTCATCGGCAGCACAAATAGCCCCCATAGCCATAACATCTCCGCCGCAGAAAACCGCAGTCGGACGCTGTTTTTGATTCAGGATTTGATGCATAGCTTTATAGCCCGATTCTGGCTCAAAATCCCCTTGAATAATCCACTCTTCTCTAATCGGAATGTTGGCTTCTTTTAACGCCTTCAAGAATCCTTGATGGCGGCCGCCGCCGGTATTTCGTGCCAGAGGGCCGGGGATCGCGCCAATGTCACGATGACCGCGCTCGATAAGATAACGACCAGCCAGATAACCGCCGTGTAATGCGTTATCAATAATCGTATCGGTGAAATCACTTCTGACTTGTCCCCAATCCATGACGACCATTGGAATATTGCGATAATCTTCTAACATTCCCAACAACTGTTCCGGGTATTCTGAACACATAATCAGCAGTCCATCTACACGTTTTTGCGCCAGCATGGCGAGATAAGCTTTCTGTTTATCAATGTTATTGTGTGAGTTACATAAAATCAGCGTATAGCCTTTGCTATAACAACTGTTTTCAACGGCCTCAATGACTTCAGCAAAATAGGGGGCTTCACTGGACGTTGCCAGTAATCCGATCGATTTTGTGTGGTTAACTTTCAGACTGCGAGCTACAGCACTGGGTGAATAATTCAGAGCCTTAATAGCAGCCCAAACGGCAGCTTTAGTATCTTCAGCGACGAAGCGGGTTTTATTAATAACATGGGATACGGTAGTGGTTGAGACGCCAGCGTGCTTAGCCACATCTTTGATCGTTGCCATGAGGTGAAAGACTCCTGACCTTTTGGTCTAAATTTAAAACGTTTTGTTAATCGCTTACCAGCCCTTTTACACAGGCACTGGTAATAAGTTAGCGATAAATCCTGGATTTTGTCTGATCTGGCTCAAAAGTGAAAGCAATAATCAGTGTTATAAAATGTATGGTAATCGCTATTTATGCTTTTCCTTGTGTAAGGGCAATTAACCATCTCAATAGATTGGTATTTGTCGTTATAAACTTTTCATTCTGAGGAGGCTCTATGAATACCGATTTGAAGCTTGGTTTATTTACTGCTGTCAGCACGTTGGTGATGATTGCCATTTTTGCCGCTCTTTGCTTGATCTTTGCCTGATGTTTTGAACTGATTAGATGATTTAAAAATTGGGCTTTACGTTAAAGGAAATTGGGCAGATAGTCTCAGTGGTTTATCTGCCCTTTGCCTTTGAGTGTTAAAACAGTTTAAGTATTAAAACAAATAGTAATGAATTAATCTGATGGTTGTTAAGCCAGATTTTCTGTAACAAATTCCCAGTTAATTAACGCCCAGAAATTTGCTAGTGGTAGTTGCTTGACGTATTCACGATAGCCGGACTGCTATCTGTTTTCCTAGCCCGCGAAGCCTAGTCCAGCACTAAAATCTTCCACCGTTGTATCGGTAAATTTCTGGTTATCCTAACAACTTCTACGATAAATAACAGTGAGAATGATGTCATCTGCGCCAGGATAAGAAAAGATCAGGATACATCTTAGTGAGAGAAAATGGTATTCTCCGTAATATTGTGACGATGTTGGTTATCAACATAGTGTTGGTTTAAAGGAAATAAAAATGACGACTATTGATAAGATTGAACGCCAAATTAAAGAAAACCCAATTTTATTGTATATGAAGGGTTCTCCTAAATTGCCAAATTGTGGATTTTCTGCTCAGGCTGTTCAGGCTTTGTCTGCATGTGGTGAACGTTTTGCTTACGTAGATATTTTGCAAAATCCAGATATTCGTGCAGAATTGCCAAAATATGCTAATTGGCCAACCTTTCCTCAGCTTTGGGTGGAAGGTGAGTTGATAGGTGGATGCGATATTATCATTGAAATGTATCAGCGTGGTGAGTTACAAACATTAATCAAAGAAACTGCTGATAAATATCGTTCTCAGGCCGAAGACGCGACAGAGTAATTTTTTAATTACTTAACACCCTATGGATTTCAAGATGCATCGCGACGGCAAGGGAGCGCAGCCAACAAAGAGGCAACTTGAAAGATAACGGGTATAGACAGATTATTATGCTATCTCCCCATATATTGATATATGGGGGGTATTATTGCTTAAGTTTAGATTTGATTATATTAATCTAGCCGCTCAGCTATTTATCCGGCTTTTTCTTCTGCTGCCGTCGCTAATGGCCAACCACCAAGTTGTTTCCAACGGTTAACCATTTCACAGAATAATTCAGCGGTACGATCAGTATCGTATAAAGCACTGTGAGCCTGATGATTGTCGAATGGGATGCCGGCGGTGATGCAGGCTTTTGCTAAGATTGTTTGTCCTAATACCAGGCCGCCTAAAGCAGCGGTGTCAAAAGTTGCAAACGGATGAAACGGATTGCGCTTTAGTCCGGTGCGCTCCGCGGCAGCCATAACAAAGCTATGATCGAAGCTAGCATTATGAGCAACGATAATTGCCCGATTACAGTGATTATTTTTTATCCCTTTACGAACCATTTTAAAGATAGCGTGTAGAGCTGCATATTCACTCACTGCTCCACGTAGCGGATTTAATGGATCAATGCCGGTGAACGCCAGGGCTGCTGGTTCAAGATTGGCTCCTGCAAATGGCTCAATATGGAAGTGAAGCGATTCGCCAGGCGTTAGCCAACCTTCACCATCCATCTCCAGTGTAACGGCGGCAATTTCAAGTAATGCATCTGTTTTGGCATTAAAGCCGCCAGTTTCAACATCAATAACAACAGGGTAATAACCGCGAAAACGTCCGCTAAGGACGTTTGGCTCTTTTTTATCGGACATCAGATCGAGTTACCTAGGGCGTTGCTGGCATTTTTGTTTTCAATAAGTTCAATTTTGTAACCATCTGGATCTTCAACGAAAGCAATAATGGTTGTTCCGCCTTTTACAGGGCCTGCTCCACGGGTAATGTTACCTCCGGCTTTGCGAATAGATTCACAAGTGGCTGCGACATCATCAACACCTAATGCAATGTGACCAAAGGCATTTCCCATTTCATAATGGTCAACTCCCCAATTATAGGTTAACTCGATGACTGCTCCTTCGCTTTCATCAGCATAGCCAACGAAGGCGAGTGAGTATTTATATTCGGTGTTTTCACTGGTGCGTAGCAGACGCATTCCTAACACTTCAGTGTAAAAATTAATGGAGCGTTGCAGATCGCCAACACGGATCATGGTATGGAGTAAACGCATAATTACCTCTAATTTAATGGTTTTACCGATATTTTTGTGCGATAGGTCGCACAAAAACCACTAACTATAACGTGTCTTACGGTTACAGTTCAATTTGCCCATAATTATAATTTATTCTCATCTAGGTTTATAATTAAATATAGTATGTTAATTGTATAGGAAACGGGATGTGATGGCTGAGCAACTGGAGTTTTTTGCTATTCCCAGTCCGTGTCGAGGAATTTGTCAGGCTAATGAGCGAGGTTTTTGTCTGGGGTGTTATCGCAGCCGGGAAGAAAGATTTAATTGGATGAAAATGTCTGATGGGCAAAAACGTGAAGTATTGCGACTGTGCCGGCAAAGATATTTACGTGCATTGAGAGCACAAAATCAGACAGATGGAGAACCACCTGAACAGCCATCACTATTTTAATTAGAGATTTTTGATGTTATTAGGGTTAACAATTCAATGATTTACTTATATAGGGTTATATTTTTGGCGAAGTTATAAATGTTCTACTATAATCTTAAGCATTTTGTTTGTTATTTTTTTATTTCTGACTTAACGAAAAGACTAAGGGAGCTTATTTGAATGTTTTTATAACTTTATGTTTTAAATGTAGTTTTAAGATCGATTGTGTGATAAATGTAAAATAAAAACAACATTAATGTAAAAATAGATAGCTTAGCATTTAGATGACAGCTATTCTTATAGTACTTTGAATAAAGTATTGAATGATATTTATTGGTTTCTGTCTGCTTGTATTCATAGTTCTGATAGTTTTTGTGGTAAAAATATTGTATGTTAATTGTTTTGTTCTGAGTTTAAATTAAGTTTAGTTATTCTTGGTTATAGTTACCTGAATTAGTTAGTTGCTAAGAATTTACTGTGATTATACAGAAGTTATATATACTTTTTTAAGGCTAGTTAGCCTGATTTAGAAAAATTTGGCTGTTATGTTTAGTAGGCTAGTTATTTAAGGAGGGACAATTGGAATCTACATTGGGATCAGATCTGGCACGGTTAGTTCGTATTTGGCGTGCTTTAATTGACTACCGTTTAAAGCCGTTAGAATTAACTCAGACTCATTGGGTAACGTTATACAATATTAGCCGGTTACCTCAGGAGCAATCTCAGATACAGTTGGCGAAAGCTATCGGTATTGAGCAACCATCTTTGGTCAGGACATTAGATCAACTTGAGGAAAAAAAACTTATCACCCGGCATACTTGTGCCAATGATCGTCGTGCAAAGAGAATCAAGCTAACTGAAGATTCTGCATCGGTTATTAGGGAGTTGGATGGTGTTATTGAATCCACAAGAAATGAGATTCTGGAGGGTATTTCACGCGAGGAACTTGCTTTTCTTTCCACTTTAGTACAGAAGTTAGAGCAAAATATTATCCAATTACAGAGTAGATAGTAATTACGATATCCATGAAATGCTAACCGGATGAAAGAAGACCGCGACTTACTGAAATGAAGTCACGGTTTTCTTATCTCTGTCTCCTTATTGGCGAGGTGAAACAGTAATATTATTACCTTGGCCTGCAAGTCTTACACGTTGGCCTTTGTGGAAGACAGTTTTGCCTTGTTTTTGGACAACAATGATGCTTTCACCGCTGTCACGACGAATTTCGAGTTCTACACCTTTAGTTGTGTTAAGAGCTCCCTGAACATTTTGGCCTGCGACGCCACCGGCAATCGCGCCCGCGGCAGTCGCTAATGTGTTGCCGCTGCCGCCGCCAATAGTATTACCGACCAAGCCTCCTAAAACTGCGCCGCCAATTGCGCCTAATACATTCTCATCGCTACCCGCCTGAATATTGATAGGACGAACAGAAACAATTGTACCGTAAGAGACAGTCTGGACCTGCTTAGCTTGTCCAGCAGTATAGGTATCACCAGAAAGAGAATCGGTGTTGACACAACCTGATAATGAAGCGACGGCAACCGCGCTAACTAAAAAGTGCTTAAACATAATAACTCCTAATTTCGATGCCTGATTGCGGAAATCTGATAGCTTACTGAGCAATCAGGCTAACAACTGGCATTGGCAATAAGTAATAAAAAGTTTATTCAAATACGATGCCAGTACATTAGCAATCTAGTGCTAAACATATATTAAACGTCAATAGAGATTTTTAAAAGAAATAGCTATTAATGAGAAATTCAGCATTTTTTGTGAAGTTGTTTCCAAAACTCAGGTTTTATTCCTTAGTTTGTCTATTAGTCATATACAGCCAAAACCACTGCGCTTTATAGTTATTGGCGTGGTTTCTGATTTTATCAAGACAGATTTTAAGCAGGAAGGCAAATTCAATGGTTATAAAGTCAGGTCGTTATATTGGTGTAATGTCAGGTACAAGTTTGGATGGCGTTGATGTGGTGCTTGCGGCAATCAATGATAAAGTTGTGGCTCAGCAAGCCAGTTATTCGCATCCATTCCCACACGAATTAAAACAGAAAATTCTCGCAGTCTGTCAAGGGCAACAAACGACATTATCGGCAATCGGTCGGTTAGATTATGAACTTGGTTCTTTATTCGCTGAAGCGGTACAAGGCTTACTGATTAAAACCGGGTTGACCACCAGTGACATTATCGCTGTAGGATGTCATGGACAAACCGTTTGGCATGAGCCAGATAGTCACACGCCTTTCACTATGCAACTTGGCGATAATAACCGTATTGCAGCTTTAACTGGGATGACTGTGGTTGGCGATTTTCGTCGGAGGGATATGGCATATGGCGGACAGGGAGCGCCATTAGTTCCGGCTTTTCACTTCGCCGTCTTAGGTCATCCGACAGAACGTAGGATAATTCTCAATATCGGTGGTATTGCCAATATAACGACGCTATTACCGGGATCACCGGTCAAAGGGTATGACACAGGTCCGGGTAATATGCTGATGGATAGTTGGGTATGGCGCCATCAGAAAAAACCTTATGATAAAGATGCGCAATGGGCGCGGGAAGGTACGGTTAATAACCCGTTACTGAGACAAATGCTTTCTGATCACTACTTTTCACGACCAGCTCCTAAAAGCACAGGTCGAGAGTATTTCAATATGAGTTGGTTGGAGGCGCAATTAGCTAATTTTCCTGACATATTACCAGTTGATGTCCAGGCAACACTGGCCGAGCTGACAGCCGTATCTGTGTCACAGCAAATCATGTTGAGTGGTGGGTGTGAACGTCTGTTGGTTTGTGGCGGCGGCGCGCGTAACCCACAGATAATGAGTAGACTTTCCGCATTATTAGCGGGGACAGAAGTTTGCCCGACAGATAAATATGGCCTAAGTGGTGATGATATGGAAGCGCTGGCATTTGCCTGGTTAGCATTCCGTACTATGTCAGGTGCGCCAGGGAATTTACCCTCTGTTACCGGTGCGAGTACTGAAACTATTTTGGGAGCGATTTATCCTGTTATTAATCAATAACAATGATAAGCTGTCTGGTATTTAGTGAGTCATAAACAGAGCTACGTTAATGTCAGAACATAATGAATTTGATGTTGCAGAATTACGCCGTGAATATATTCGCGGTGGGTTAAGACGTAAAGATTTGACTAAAGAACCTATCGAACTTTTTGAGCGTTGGCTCAAGCAAGCATTCGAAGCTAAGTTGAGTGATCCAACTGCAATGTGTATAGCGACAGTCGATGAGAACGGTCAACCTTATCAACGTATTGTGTTATTGAAGCATTTTGATACCAATAGCTTGGTTTTCTATACAAATTTAGGCAGCCGGAAAGCAAAACATTTGGCGCAGAATAGCAAAATCAGCCTCCATTTCCCTTGGTATCCTCTGGAAAGGCAAGTCTCTTTTCTTGGTAAAGCGGAACGTCTTTCTCCTGTTGAAGTGGTGAAATATTTCCATAGTCGTCCCAGAGATAGTCAGATTGCTGCATGGGCGTCACAACAATCTTCTCGTATTTCCGCCCGCGGCGTTTTAGAAGGGAAATTCCTTGAACTAAAACAGAAATTCCTGAATGGTGAGGTGCCTTTGCCTAGCTTTTGGGGAGGATTTAAAGTGACCTTTGATTCTGTTGAATTTTGGCAAGGCGGCGCAAACCGGCTCCATGATCGGTTCATTTATCAACGACAAGGTGATAGCTGGAGTATTGACAGGCTTGCACCATAAATCGTGGATTATCATTTTTAATACTAGCACTTATAGTATCGGCGTTTTATGCTATGCCGCACTCTTTTTAAGTAGCGATTTATATATACCCAATGGATTTCAAGATGCATCGCGACGGCAAGGGAGCGAATCCCCGGGAGCATAGATAACTATGTGACCGGGGTGAGTGAGTGCAGCCAACAAAGAGGCAACTTGAAAGATGACGGGTATAACCAGACAAAATACACAAATTGATGGAGTCATTAATGTCTAGCAATAACCTGATAAAACAACTGCAAGAGCGGGGCCTCATTGCCCAGGTGACGGATGAGAATGCGTTAGCGGAGAGACTGGCGCAGGGCCCTGTCTCCCTCTATTGTGGTTTCGATCCGACCGCTGACAGCTTGCATTTGGGGCATCTGGTTCCCTTGCTGTGTTTAAAACGATTCCAGCTAGCCGGGCATAAACCTGTGGCGTTAGTTGGTGGGGCTACGGGTTTGATTGGCGATCCAAGTTTCAAAGCCGCCGAACGTAAATTGAATACTGAAGATACCGTTAAAGAGTGGGTGGAGAAAATTCGTAAACAAGTTTCACCTTTCCTCGATTTTGATTGTGGCGAAAATAGCGCTAAAACAGCCAATAATTATGATTGGTTTGGCAACATGGATGTTCTGACTTTCCTACGTGATATCGGCAAACATTTCTCAGTTAATCAGATGATTAATAAAGAGGCAGTTAAGCAGCGTTTGAACCGTGATGATGTGGGCATTTCTTTCACTGAGTTTTCTTACAATCTACTGCAATCCTATGACTTTGTTCGCCTGAATGAAGTACATGGTGTTGAGTTACAGATTGGTGGTTCTGACCAGTGGGGGAATATTACTTCTGGTATTGATCTAACTCGTCGTATCAACCAGAAACAAGTATTTGGCATGACTGTTCCATTGATCACGAAATCTGATGGCACTAAATTTGGCAAAACGGAAGGTGGCGCTGTTTGGTTGGATCCAAAGAAAACCAGCCCGTATAAATTCTATCAATTCTGGATTAACACTGCGGATGCCGATGTCTATCGCTTCCTGAAATTCTTTACCTTTATGAATCTTGAAGATATTGATGCTTTGGAAGAAGAAGATAAAAATAGCGGCAAAGCTCCTCGTGCTCAGTATGTGTTGGCAGAACAAGTCACTGGTATGGTGCATGGTGAAGAAGGGTTGGCAGCCGCTAAACGGATTACAGAAAGTTTATTCTCCGGGGCTGTTGCTGATTTGACCGAAGCGGATTTTGCTCAATTGGCACAGGATGGTATGCCGGTAATCGAGTTGGAAAAAGGTGCAGATTTGCAACAAGCTTTGGTTAATGCCGGGTTAGTACCTTCTCGTGGTCAGGCTCGTACGATGATCAGTTCCAACGCTGTCGCAGTGAATGGTGAAAAACAATCTGAACCTGAATATCTGTTTACTGACAGTAACCGTCTGTTTGGTCGTTATACCCTGTTGCGTCGTGGTAAAAAACACGATTGTTTGATCTGCTGGAAATAACTAATATTATATATACCCTATAGATATCAAGATGCATCGCGACGGCAAGGGAGCGAATCCTCGGGAGCATAGCAAACTATGTGACTGGGGTGAGCGAGTGTAGCCAACAAAGAGGCAACTTGAAAGATGACGGGTATATGATGGGGCAACGGTAATGTTGCCCTTCCTCTTACTATGACTTTAATCTTATAAACAAAAGCCAGAATAAAAATATAGGTCGTCATTGTGAAAAATATTCTTTCAATTCAATCCCATGTTGTTTTTGGTCACGCTGGTAACAGCGCTGCGGAATTCCCTATGCGTCGGATGGGGGTAAACGTATGGCCGTTGAATACAGTACAGTTTTCAAATCACACCCAATATGCTCAATGGAAAGGGTGTATTATGCCAGCGAACCATCTTACAGAGATCGTTCAGGGCATAGAAGAAATCGAACAGCTCAAATCTTGTGATGCGGTATTGAGTGGATATATCGGCTCAGCGGAGCAGGGGAGCCATATTATCGATATAGTGAAACGGGTAAAAGCAGTGAATCCTGATGCTTGGTATTTCTGCGATCCCGTTATGAGTCACCCAGAAAAAGGTTGTATTGTGGTGCCTGGGGTGGCCGAATTTTTATGTGAAGAAGCGCTCCCTGTCAGTGATATCATTGCGCCAAATTTACTGGAGCTTGAAACACTCAGTATGCAGAAAGTAACTAATGTAGAACAGGCTGTTGTGGCTGCTCGAACATTATGTGAAAAAGGGCCGGATATTGTACTGGTTAAACACCTTAGTCGTGCTGGTTATCGGCCTGATCATTTTGAAATGCTATTAGTGACTAAAGAACATAGCTGGCATGTGAGTCGGCCTTTGGTGGATTTTGGTGAACGCCAGCCGGTTGGTGTTGGTGATTTAACCAGCGGCTTGTTATTGGTTAATTTGTTAAAAGGCGAGTCTTTACAAACTGCCCTTGAATATGTTGCCGCTGCGGTTTATGAAGTGATGGTAACAACGAAAGATATGGGCGAATACGAATTACAAATTGTGGCTGCTCAGGACAGGATGGCGGCGCCTGGTCATAAATTCTGTGCGACACAATTGGATTAAGATATTTAACCGTTCCACTGACATTGAGTGGAACGGTTTTTTATTTTTAAATTAATCCTTCGGCTTTCAATGCATCACGAACATGTGGACGTTCTGCAATCTTCTTTTGATAAGCTTTAAGATGAACCAGATTGGATAGATCCAATTGCACTAAAGGCGCCCAGTTACTGAGTGTAAATAAATAAGCGTCAGCAACAGTAAAATGCTCCCCGGCAATGTATGGCTGTTTTGCTAATACTTCATCTATATACTTGAATTTCTTAAGTAGATTATTAATAGCAACAGGGCGATAATTTTCTGGTGTTCCTGGCATGAACAGGGGTGAAAATCCTTTATGAATTTCACTGGAAATATGGCTAAGCCATTCAAGTTGATGATATCGCTCCATAGTTCCGGCTGGCGCAATTAATTTTTTGTCCGGTTTCTGGTCGGCAATATATTGAACAATAACAGCTCCTTCAGTAAGGATTTCATTGTTATCTAACAGAAGAGTGGGTATTTGGCCTTTTGGATTGACTGCGAAAAAATCGTCGCCGTTCTCCGTTTTTTTAGTTTTCAGATCAACTTTAATCACGCTGAAATCGAGCCCCGCTTCACGAAGTATAATATGGGGTGATAGGGAGCAAGCTCCAGGTTGGTAATAAAGTTTCATGTATCGCTCCTTAAAAATTTCCGGTAATAGATATATAGGACAAAGGAACTCAGTAAGGCATAGCCTTAGTATATACTACCACGGCATATGGAAATATGTTATATCAAATTGATAATTAAATAGATATAAGGTGGTGTGATTATATGGTGATTAATCCTTTTCTATGATCTGGTATAGCAGCGATTATCTGTTTTTTTTATCATTATTTTCAAGTGGATGGGTTGCATTAATATAGAAATTTAGGGGGTAGTCGTGGATGAAGCGACTTATCCAAAACTTCCCCGTATTTTGTGTTATATAGCATATTTCACAACTGGTTATATTATACGGAATAAATAATAGAGATTATTGATAGTTGCAAAAAATTATCTTATATTGGTTATAAGATAATTAATATATTATTCTTGTTAAATGATTTGTAATCATAGGAAAATAAATTGAATTTATTTGTGAAGTCACTAAAATAAGCCATGCATTGTCTATAGTTTCTTGTGAAAATATCTTTTTTATTCTCTTCATTAAAGCTTTCGACTAAATCATTATAAATCTTATTAATTGTTTTTATTTGTCCATTAAGTCTATTGATGGAATTATTTATATTTCTAAGGCTAAATGAAACATCTGATATGTTCAAAGTGATTTCTTCCATCAATAAAGATACCTTGTATATTTGTTTTTTATCTTCTCCATCAGGAATATTCTTTAATAATTGTTGTATTTTTATATGTGTTTTTTCTGCGAAGTTTTTCTTGCGCTCAAAATCAATTTGAGATATTTCAAAGAGTTGTGGCAATTTTGAGATGAAATCATTTAGCCTGCTAAAATCTGACTCAATTTCTTTCAATGCATGGCTGACTCTGGCAATATAACCAAGACCTAAATATCCACTGCTAAGCGAACCTAAATAGGTTGTTGCTTTGTGTATATTTTTAATAATTCTATCAATATCTTGTTCATCGGAATTATATGCATATTCATAATCTTCCAATGTTGATGGCCAGCGATATAATGATTCACTAAACTCATCCCAAGAAACGACAATTTCTTGGGATAGATTATGATTTTTCAGGCATTCTGGCAGCTTTATATTGCTGATTGATTTAAACATATTGGATATAATTAAAAAATCATTTTTCATTTTATGCACCTTGCTAAAATAATAAATATCATTAAATTGTATAAAAGCATGAAATATAAAATCCAAACTAAAATTTCAAAATGATAATAAAATATTGCACTAAAAATATCGTAATGATAATCGATTATATGAAATTAAGTTGTTGATTATATTAAAGGACATATTACTGATTAGTGCAAGGAAACGAGATGATATTTTTTATTTCAGTAAAACAATTATAAGGTAATATCATTTAACTCTTTAATTACAAAGGGTTTAATAATTCCCTCTAATATTTTTTTATATTTTAATTTGAAATTAATTCTTATCAATTAGTGATGATTTAATGAAGAAATTAATCTATTATTATTACCAATAATAAAAGGCCCGAAAAACTAACTTTTCGGACCTTGTGAATTGAAAATTACTGGTTATTAACTAGATTATTTCAATTCCAGTTCATTCATTGCAGCAATGCTGAAACCACCGTCAACATGCAGGATTTCACCGGTAATACCGCCGGACAGATCCGAGCACAAGAATGCCGCAGCGTTACCAACATCTTCAGTTGTTACGGTACGGCGAATTGGGTTAACGGCTTCACAGTGAGCCAGCATTTTACGGAAATCTTTGATGCCGGATGCAGCCAAAGTGCGGATAGGACCGGCAGAGATACCGTTAACACGAACGCCTTCAGCACCCATAGCATTAGCCATATAACGAACGTTAGCTTCCAGAGATGCTTTTGCCAGACCCATGACATTATAGTTAGGGATTGAGCGCTCCGCTCCCAGATAGGTGAGAGTCAGTAAAGCAGAGTTTGGGTTCAGCATTTCACGGCAAGTTTTTGCCATAGCAACAAAGCTGTAAGAGCTGATGTCGTGTGCAATTCTAAAGCCTTCGCGGGTAACGGCGCTGACATAGTTACCATCCAGTTGGTCAGCAGGCGCAAAGCCAATAGAGTGAACAAAGCCATCGAATTTTGGCCAAACTTTACTCAATTCAGTGAACAGGGCTTCGATGCTTGCATCTTCAACTACATCGCAAGGCAGAACAATAGTCGAGTTCAGAGAAGCAGCAAATTCTTCAACACGAGGTTTCAACTTGTCATTTTGATAAGTGAAAGCCAGCTCAGCTCCCTGGTCATGCATTGCTTTTGCAACACCATAAGCGATGGAGAGTTTACTGGCGACGCCAGTGATCAGAATGCGCTTGCCGGTCATAAAACCCATAACAGTATCCTTGTGTGATAACGCCGGTAATGATATTCATGGATTAAAATTGCTCACAGAGACAATATCAATATGACGTTTTATTGTTAATAAACCCAGTAATTCTATCACGCTAGAGAGAAATATGCTGTATTTTGCGTTCTGCTCCGAGCAGTGATTATCGTTTTCTATATGTTAAGGAATATCTTGTCGCCAGGCATCAGCGGTGAGTGGCTCCCCAAAATGGCTGGCGATCAGACGGCGAGTCATATCATGCAGAGGAGAAGCCAACACTTCTGCTGTATTTCCCCGTTCAACAACTTCCCCTTGATGCATGACAAGCACCTGATCGCTGATATGTTTCATCATGCCAAGATGCTGGGTGACATAGAGATAAGAAATACCGTGTTTTTCCTGTAATTCCAACATCAGATTAATGATTTGAGATCGCATAGACATATCGAGTGATGCTAATGCCTCATCAGCAATAATAATCTGAGGTTGTAATATTAATGCGCGCGCCAGTGCTACTCGCTGTTTTTGGCCTGAGGCGAGCATATGTGGATAATAATTGGCATGGTCCGGTAACAGGCCAACTTGTCGCAATGTCTGGTTGATCCGTTTTTCCCGTTCCATTGTATTGAGTTCTGTATTAAGCAGAAGGGGAATAGCAAGAATTTGTCCAATACGTTGACGAGGATTTAGCGATGTACTTGGGTCCTGAAATATCATGCGAATGCGTTGACTGCGATAACTATAATCACCGTAAGTGAGTTTGTGGCCGTCGATCATGATTTCGCCGGAAGTTGGCTCGATAACGCCTGAAAGCATCTTTGCCAGTGTTGATTTTCCAGAACCGTTCTCACCAATAATCGCCAGTGTCTGTTTTGCCTTTAAGGTAAAGCTGACGGGTTTCACCGCATCAAGGTGTTGACGATGAAAAAAACCGGTTCGATAACGAAAAGTTTTAGCCAGGTTCCTGACTTCTAGCAGAGTATTAACCAATTACTGTTCCTCCAGATTCAGTGGAAAGTGGCAGGCAAAAGCATGGTTTTTTATCACCCGCAATCGCGGTGTTTCAATGCACGTTTTTTGCGCGTAAGGGCAACGCGGGCCTAAACGGCAGCCGATGGGTAGATGCTCAAGGGATGGAATGGCGCCGGGTAAGGTGTTTAACCTGCTTTTATGAGGCAAAGAGCTACCAAAATCAGGGATAGCGCGGCTTAACGCTTGTGTGTAGGGGTGGTGTGGCGTTACCAGTAATTCATCGGGAACGGCGCTTTCTACCGTTTGACCACAATACAGAACATTAATGCGATCCACTAATTTGCTCATGACTTGCAAGTCATGGCTTATCAGTAAAATGGTGGTGTTATTGTTCTGATTCAATCGTGCTAACAGGCGGAAAATCTGAGCCTGGGTGGTCGGTTCCATCGCATTGGTTGGTTCATCTGCAATCAGCAGGCGTGGTTGGTTAGCCAATGCGATAGCAATCATCACCTTCTGGCACTCTCCTTCCGTTAATTCGCAAGGGAAGCTACTCATGATGTCTTTATGATCTTTAATTCCCACACGGTGGAGTAATTCAATAGCCCGGCGTTTTCGCCATTTGAAACGTTGCCACCAGCGGCCTTTGTAAGTCCAGCCGGGGATGGCTTGAATGAGTTGCCGACCAATATTTTCAGAAGGATCAAGGCAGGATTGTGGCTCCTGAAAAATCATTGAGATATTGTGGCCGATGACTTTTCGGCGTTGCCGTGGAGTCAGGCGGAGCAGGTCAATATCATCGAAGCGAAAACGGTCAGCCGTCACTTTAAGATTATCTTTAGTGACGCCGCTTATTGCTTTGGCAATCAGGCTTTTACCTGAGCCGGATTCACCCACCAGACCGCGTATTTCGCCTTCTGTCAGTGACATGCTAACGCGATCAACCGCTTTAACTGGCCCTTTGGCAGTCATAAATTCAATAGTGAGATTGCGAATATCGAGTAATGGCATTATTCCACCCCGGAATTAATTGCACGGTGTAATCCATCACCTAATAAATTGACTAACAAGACACTGAACATGATTGCTGCGCCGGGCAACATAACGGTCCAAGGCGCAACATAGATTAGCTCCAGTGAATCGCCCAACATGGCTCCCCATTCAGGCGAGGGAAGTTGAGCGCCAAGATCAAGAAAACCAAGTGAAGCAATATCAAGTATGGCGATAGAAAGGGCGCGTGTTAGCTCGTTGATCAAGGCGGCGGTAATGTTTGGTAATACCGCATACCATAGAATATGGTAATTAGAGGCGCCATCCAGACGAGCGGCAATGACATATTCTTTATCTAGCTCATCGTGAACTGCGCTGTAAACCGTGCGAACGATACGTGGCAACAGCGCCAACCAAATAGCGATTATTGCATGCTGCAAACTGGCGCCCACAAAGGCGACGACAATAATTGCCAGCAATAGTGATGGGATAGAGAGTAATGTATCGAGAATATGATTAAGTACCGCGGATTTCAGTCCTCGTGTCATGCCTGCCAGACAGCCGATAATCAAACCACATAAAGCAGCCGCTAAAGTGACTAACAGCGCTGAACCGAATGTAGATGCCGTACCTATTAGCAATCGGCTGAGGATATCGCGCCCAAGATCGTCGGTACCTAGAAAAAATGCGATATTACCGTGATATGACCATGACGGCGGCAGTAGCTGGTGACCAAGAAATTGTTGATCGAGTTCATAGGGGGCCAGATATTCACCAAACAGACTTAGGGCAATCAGAATAAGCACCCCATAAAACCCCATCATTGCCAACATGTCCGAATAGAAAAAGCGCCAGATGACCTTTATCGGTGATGGCATTTTCTTTTCACGATAAAAATTATCTAAGGGCATACCATTCCTTATGCTTCAGAGGGTTAGTCATTGCGCCAATAATATCAGACAGAACATTGACTAAAATCACCAGTGTGCCAATCACCATAACACCCGCAGAAATGGCGGAATAATCTTGCTGACGAATGGCGCTGACTAACCAATGACCAAGTCCCGGCCAGTTAAATACCAGCTCCGTCATCATTGCCAGTGTCAACATGGTGGAAAATTGTAATCCTAATTTCGGGATGATAGGGGGCAATGCATTGTGTAATACATGACGACGGATAATTGTCAGCCTCGATAAACCACGGGTTGAGGCGGCTTTAATATAGTTCTCGCCAAAAACCTCTTCTGTACTGTTTCTCATCAACCGAATAACTTCGGTTGTCGGTGCAACGGCGAGTGTAATAACGGGTAGCAACAAGTGTTGCATGGCACTGATGATCATTTCATTACGATGGGGCGATTTTGATAACCAGGCATCAATTAATGAGAAACCTGTCACAGGTTCAATCTGATATAGCAGATTAAAGCGTCCTGAGACCGGTAGCCAGCCGAGATAAAGAGAAAAAAATAGGGTGAGTAATAGTGCTAGCCAAAAAATCGGGATAGAAAATCCGATTAAGGCAATGGAGGTAATAAAAGTATCCGCTGGTTTGTTACGCCATACTCCCGCAATAATCCCGAGTGGGATGCCGATTAGCAACGCGACAGAGAAAGCCAGAATACAGAGCTCCATTGTGGCGGGAAACACTTCCCATAATTGTTCGCTGATAAGTTCACCGTTGATGCTGGATACACCAAAATCCCATAGTAATAAGCTGTGGAAAAAGAATATATAAGCATCAAACAAGGATGCCCCGCTGAGAGGAGCATTAGGGGTAAAGTAGCTGAGGCTAAAGCTTATCAGCGACAGGAAAAACAGGGTAATAATCAGCAAAAGCAGACGACGGAGAGTGTAAATAATCATTTGCCACCTTTCTGGGTCATTTGATCAGTCTCTTTTTCCCGATAAACACCAGCGAAAGAGGCATTACCAAATGGACTGAGTACTAGCCCTTTAATATCGTAACGGTAAGCCTGTAAATGCAGAGAATAGGCTAATGGTAATATAGGCAATTGCTGTTCAAGGATTTGTTGAGCTGCATGATAATACTTAATTCGGGATAATAATTGCTGGTTAATTAAAGCTTCCCGCAAAGTTTTATCAAATGCTGGATCACACCAATGACTGAAATTGGTCTGTGAAGCGATAGCGGCACAACTTAACAGCGGCCGGAAAAAACTGTCTGGGTCATTACTGTCAGTTGACCAACCTGATAGGGTCATATCGTGAGATTTATCCATCAGCTTGGTTTCTTGAAATCGGCCCTCAACAGGCTTAATACTCATGATAATACCAACTTGTGCTAAATCGGCCTGAATCAATTCTGCCATTTTGAGTGGACTTGGATTGTATGATTGAGAGGCGGAAGGTACCCATAAGCTCAATTGCAAGCCATTTAATCCAAGGTCATTAAGTATTTTGCGGGATTTTTCTGGGTTGTATTCCGTAATCTCAGTTTGATTATCATAAGCCCATGACGCCCGAGGTAAAATTGATGAGGCTGTTTCCGCCGTACCATAATAGATGGATTGCATCAGCCGTTGGTTATTAATAGCGTAGGCAATGGCTTGCCGAACCTGTAGTTTATCAAGAGGCGGCTTGCTGGTATTGAAAGCCAGATAAGCGACATTCATTCCTGGGCGTAAAGTCAGACGCAGGCGAGGATCATCTCGTAAAACCGTAAGCTGGCTGGCTGCGGGATACGCTAATACATCACATTCACCGGTTAAAAGCTTAGACATCCTGCCAGTGCCGCCGGCGCCGACGTCAATAACTATTTGCCGCATTTGTGGTTTGCCTTTCCGGTATTTATCATGGCGAACCAGACGGATAAATTGCCTGGTCCGATAATCTTTCAACATAAACGGGCCTGTGCCGACAGGTTTCCAGTCAATTTGTTCATGGCGATTCATTTGATGCAATTGTTGCCCATATTCTTGTGAAAGTATTGGGGCATAGTGGGTTGCCAAATGCCAAAGAAAAGAGGCGTCTGGTTCGTTCAGGCGAAATTCCACCGTATATTCATTAATTTTACGGATACTTTGAATAGAATCGGCCAGTTGGAGACTGTCAAAATAGGGGTAATGCCCGCCATTGACGTTATGATAATAGTGCTGCTTATCAAACAGACGCTTAAAGCTAAAGATGACATCATCAGCATTCATTGTACGGGTCGGAGTAAACCAGTCTGTTGATTGAAATGAGACATTACGGCGTAAATAAAAGCGGTAAGTAGCGCCATTATCCAGTGTCTCCCAATGAGAGGCCAATTCAGGGAGCAAACGGTACGTATAAGGATCAACGTCTAATAGACGTTCGTAGAGTTGGGCGGCCAGTGTATCGACAGTTAAACCACTGCTAGTCAGTTGAGGATTAAAGGTATTCAGATTGCCATTAACGCAATAAATAAACCCGTGTTGCTGAATGTCAGCCGGAACGTGAGGCTTTTTTTCAGGCGTAGCCATTGTTTCTGCAATAGCCGGGGCTGAAAGGGATAATATGATCCAATAAATCAAACTACGCATATATGGCATCTGTTATTAATTAGAATTGACACATTGTATCTCAAATAGCGCTTGAGCCCAAAAAAACGCTGCGGTGATGATAATGAGAAAAATTCTCAACAAAGTGCTTTACAAAACGTATTGATAACCATTATCATCTGTATCGCACTTCCGGGGAACAGGTTTTATGTCCCAGGAAAGGCACGACATTGCTCACATTGCTTCCAGTGTTTTTTTAGCCAGCTCGGGTGCTGGCTTTTTTTTATCTGTAATTCGGCTCATTTATCACCGGTATTGATATCATGTTTCTTCATTAAGCCTCGTAACTGATAATAGGTCAGCCGTAGTTTATCTGCCGCTTTTCTTTGGTTAAACCTGCTCTCTTTTAATGATAACTCTATTAATTGCCGTTCGCTGTCATGTTGCCACTGTTTCAAATTAACGGGCAGTGAAGGCAGAAGTTGTGAAGATAAATCATTACCGTCATCAACATGAGCTATAAAATGTGGTGTGGAGGCGAATGGATTAATAATAACATTATCAAGTTGATCAGCATTCTCGCCGTGACGATAAACCGATCGTTCCACAACATTTTTCAGTTCACGGATATTACCGGGCCAAGTGTAATTCTGTAACTGTTGTTTTGCTTGGTCAGTAAAACCGGGAAATAGTGGCAAATCAAGTTCGCGGCACATTTGAATAGCGAAGTGTTGTGCTAGCAACATGATATCCTGTTGTCGTTGGCGCAATGGAGGGATTTTGACCACATCAAAAGCCAGTCTATCGAGCAAATCGGCGCGGAATTGCCCCTTAGTTGCCATTGCGGGCAGATCATCATTGGTGGCGCATATTAATCGAACATCGACCTGTAATGGTTGACTGCCGCCAACGCGTTCAAGATGCCCATATTCAATAACGCGCAATAGCTTTTCCTGAACTTGCATTGGTGCGGTTGCTAATTCATCAAGAAATAGCGTTCCCCCATCGGCACGTTCAAATCGGCCCTGATGCTTTTTTTGTGCGCCGGTAAATGCGCCAGCCTCATGACCAAATAACTCTGAATCCAATAAATTTTCATTCAACGCTGCGCAGTTTAAGGAGATAAATGGCCCTTGCCAGCGGGGGGATAAATAATGCAAGCGGCGGGCAATCAGCTCTTTGCCGGTTCCGCGTTCCCCAATAACGATGACGGGTTTATTTAATTTTGCTAGTGCGGATACCTGCTCCAGGATTTCGATAAAGCTGTTTGCTTCACCTAATAGATTTTCTGTGGCGTCATTCATGGTTATTTTCACCAATAATTAGTTATTTAGACCACTTTATTCTGTTGCGCTAAAAAATCAAATAAAAAATTTTCTTTATATTTCATGAGAATAGAGAGAGAAAAAAAGTTGGCACGGTTCTTGATAAGATTTAAGAGTGACATGAACAGAGTATTAACTAATTTTAATCAAAAAGGATAATTTACTATGGGTATTTTCTCTCGTTTTGCTGATATCGTGAATGCCAATATCTCTTCATTACTGGATAAAGCGGAAGATCCGCAGAAAATGATTCGCCTGATGATTCAGGAAATGGAAGACACTTTAGTTGAAATTCGCTCAACTTCTGCCCGTACTCTGGCAGAGAAAAAGCAGTTATCCCGCCGCATTACCGCAGGTGAACAGCAAATGCATGATTGGCAGGAAAAAGCGGAACTGGCGTTGAGTAAAGAGAGAGAAGATTTGGCGCGAGCGGCTCTGATTGAAAAACAGAAGGTGGCTGCTTTAGTGGATACATTGAAACATGAATTAGCCATACTGGAAGAGACACTTGAGCGAATGAAAGGGGAAGTTGTTGAACTTGAAAACAAACTGAGTGAAACCCGAGCAAGACAACAGGCGTTAGCTCTGCGTCATCAAGCGGCTGCCTCTTCCCGACAAGTTCGTCGTCAGCTCGACAGCGGTAAAATTGATCAGGCAATGGCTCGTTTCGAGCAATTTGAACGCCGTATCGATCATATGGAAGCGGAAGCTGAAGCCGTGGGCATGGGAAAACAAAAATCTCTGGATCAACAGTTTGCTGAATTAAAAGCAGACGATGAAATCAGTGCACAATTAGCGGCAATGAAGGCTAAAATAAATGCTAATAAAGAACAACATTAAATGTTGGCGCGCTTAACTAACCATAAGGAAAAGTGATGGGCTCTATATTTCTTGGCATTCCGCTGACTATCTTTGTACTTTTTGTGCTACCCATCTGGTTGTGGTTGCATTATAGCGACCGGAATTCCAATCAAAGCCAGTTAGATCAGAATGAAATTCAGCGTCTGGCAGAGCATGTACAACATATGCAGGCACGAATCAAAACATTGGAAGATATTCTGGATGCAGAACATCCTGATTGGAGGCAATCATAATGTCGAATGGTAATCGCCGGAAACTGTATCGAATACCTGAAAAAGGCAAAATTAAAGGTGTTTGTGCTGGGTTGGCCTATTATTTTGATGTACCAGTGCGTTTGATTCGTGTCATAGCGGTATTGTCACTGTTTTTTGGCCTGTTTGGGTTTGTGGTTGTCGCTTATATTGTATTGGTTTTCGTCCTTGACCCGGCACCCCCGGGTTATACCCAAGAGGACTATTTTTCAGCCCAAAGTTTGCTGAATGAAATCGACTATCAATTGAAATCGGGAGAGATTCGTCTGCGCCAAATGGAACGTTATATTACTTCTGAAACGTTCAGTGTTCGCAGTCGTTTCAAGCAGCTTTGATAATAATTTAGGAATGCCTTGGGCTAGTTGTGGAGTCATTAATGTTGAAACGAACTCATGAAGCGGCGGAACACGATAATTGGTTCCGGGAACAAGTGAAACAAGGTCTCAATGAGGCCGATGATCCTAACACGGTTTGGGTTTCTCATAAGTTGGCCAAACAAGAGATGCAATGTCAGCGTGAAGCTCTGCAAGCACGAGTTGCAGGAAAAGTTAAATGATGCAACTGGTAACTGGTATTGCCTGATCGTCATATTTATCACAGGAGAGACATGAAACGGCTGCAAAATGAATTAACTGCACTGGTTAATCGTGGGATGGATCGCCATTTACGGTTAGCGGTGACAGGATTAAGTCGTAGTGGTAAAACAGCGTTTATCACATCTTTGGTTAACCAGTTACTTCACCTCCATAGCGGCGCCCGGTTGCCGCTATTTTCTGCTGTGCGTGACGGTCGCTTGTTAGGTGTAAAACGGGTTCCTCAACGTGATTTGGGCGTTCCCCGTTTTACTTATGATGAAGGATTGGCCGCACTTTACAGCACACCACCTGCCTGGCCGACGCCGACACGGGGTGTCAGTGAAATCCGGCTGGCGCTTCGTTACCGTTCTGAGAATTCTCTGCTGCGTCATTTCAAAGAAACAGCCACGTTATTTCTGGAAATTGTGGATTATCCCGGTGAATGGCTGTTAGATCTACCAATGTTGGCACAAAGTTATTTAACATGGTCACACCAGATGAACAGCTTATTGCAGGGAGAAAGAGCTGAATGGGCAAAGCCTTGGTTGGAACTTTGTAAACAGTGCGATCCACTGGCGCCCGCAGATGAGAATCTATTGGCTGCTATTGCTCAGGCCTATACGGAATATTTGGTTAAATGCAAAGAGCAAGGATTGCATTTTATCCAGCCGGGGAGATTTGTTCTGCCCGGTGATATGATGGGCGCTCCAGCTTTGCAATTTTTTCCGTGGCCGGATATCAACCATATCGTTGAGTCACAATTTGCTCAGGCAGATAAACACACGAATATTGGTATGCTATGTCAGCGCTTTGAATATTATTGCCAGTCAGTTGTGAAAGGGTTTTATAAAGCGCATTTTCTACGCTTTGATCGGCAAATTGTGTTGATAGATTGTTTACAGCCATTGAACAGTGGACCACAAGCATTTAATGATATGCGTTTGGCGCTGACACAATTAATGCAGAGTTTTCATTATGGTAAACGCACTCTCTTCCGTCGCCTGTTTTCCCCTTGCATTGATAAATTAATGTTTGCTGCCAGTAAGGCAGATCATGTTACTGCCGATCAACATGCTAATTTGGTTTCCTTACTTCAGCAATTGGTTCAGGAAGCCAGACAAAATGCGGCTTTCGAAGGTATCAGCATGGATTGTGTTGGTTTGGCATCGGTACGGGCGACAGAAAATGGCGTGATTGAACATCACGGTGAAAGCATTCCGGCGTTGAAGGGATATCGACTTACAGATGGTAAATCACTGACATTTTTTCCCGGTGAAGTACCGCGGCGTTTACCTGATGATAATTTCTGGCAAAAGCAGGGTTTCTCTTTCGAGGAATTTGGCCCTTGTCCGGTAGATACTGATACGCCATTGCCTCATATTCGGTTAGATACCGTGCTGGAATTTTTAGTGGGAGATAAAGTGAGATGACCGAGCCCTTGAAGCCAAGAATTGACTTTGAAGAACCCTTATCAGGGCCACAACAGCCGGTTTTAAAACCCGCTCAGATTTTCGATGAAAAAGATATGGCGAATTTCTATCCTGTATCGCCAGAACTTGAGACAGAAGAGCGCGAAGGTCAGGTAGAAGGGATAGTTAATGCGGCATTGAAACCCAAGCGTAGTTGCTGGCGTAAAATGGTATATGGCGCTCTGATTTTACTAGGCGTGAGCGCTGTTGCTCAGTTTGTGCAATGGATTTATCAATCATGGCAGCAACAGGATTGGAGCGCATTAGGTGTAGCGGCAGCAGGGGGCATGATTGTCTTTGCGGGTATAGGTTCTCTTGTCAGTGAGTGGCGTCGTCTTTATCGGCTAAGAATGCGGTCTGAAGAGCGTGATACTGCGAAAGCATTATTACAGCATCATGGTATGGGTAAAGGGCGGGAATTTTGTGAGAGGTTGGCAAGTCAGGCGGGTATCGAACAGCATAACCCGGCGTTACAGCGTTGGCGGGCCGCTTTACACGATACACATAATGATCGTGAAGTGGTGCTGTTGTACAGCAAATGGGTTCAACCTGTTTTAGATTCTCAAGCCAGGGCTGAAATCAGCCGCTATGCTGCGGAATCGGCATTAATGATAGCGGTTAGCCCGTTGGCGATTGTCGATATGGCATTTATTGCCTGGCGTAATATCCGGCTAATTAATCGTATTGCAGCTCTATATGGTATTGAATTGGGATATTTCAGTCGTATTCGGCTTTTCCGCCTTGTTCTGCTGAATATTATTTTTTCCGGCGTCTCAGAAATGGTACGGGAAGTGGGTATGGATTGGTTATCGCAGGATATCACCGCGCGTCTTTCTACCAGAGCCGCCCAAGGGATCGGTGTCGGTTTACTGACCGCCCGGCTGGGTATTAAAGCGATGGAATTATGTAGGCCTTTACCTTGGATAGAAGGTGACAAACCTAAATTAGGAGATTTCCGTCGTCAGCTAATCACTCAACTTAAGAATATCCTGCCAAATAAATCTAAGAATATAGTTGATTAAATGATATATGCTTTAATTCTATATGAAGGCACAAAATATCCAGATAACGACAACGTTTTACGTTATTTTATTAATCTGTTTTATAATCAATTGTAGAATTTGTTTATTTTAGTGAAAGTTTCAAATGCTGTGTTATTTACGACATTGAAAAAACCGGAGTCTGGTCAATTTTTACTGACAGAATGCTTCATATGAATAATCGTAGAGAGTAGTATTTTAAAAAATTATATGTATTAGTGTAAATAAGGTCAAAACAGATGCGCTTAGAAGTTATTTGCCATGATCGAATTGGGCTTACCCGTGAATTGCTCGATCTACTGGTATTAGAGAATATTGATTTAAAAGGGATAGAAATATCCCAAATCGGCCGGATTTACCTTAATTTTTCACCAGTTGATTTCAATGTATTTCGTAAATTGATGGCGGAAATTCGTCGTATTAATGGTGTTATTGATGTTCGTACCGTCTCTTTTATGCCTTCCGAAAGAGAACACAAAGCGATGTGCGCATTGTTGGAGTCCTTGCCTGAGCCTGTTTTTTCGGTTGATCTGAAAGGAAATATTGAACTTGCTAACTCTGCGGTGTTTAAGCTGTTTGGTGTGAGTGAAGAACAAACTTATCAAAAACCTATCGGGCAGTTTATCAGCGGTTATAACTTTTCGCGCTGGTTTGAAAATAAAAATATCCAGCAGCGTGTGGAAAGGATAACTCTCAAAGGTTTGGACTACCTGATGGATATTACGCCTATCCAACTGATTGATGAAAAGCAGAAAATGCAGTGTGTTGGTACGGTGATTATGCTCAAATCTGCCGCCCGAATAGGGAATCAACTGAAAAAACTGACTGACAATGATGGCAGTGAATTTAAGAAAATTATCGCTGTCAGCCCAAAAATGACTCAGATTATTGAACAGGCCCGTAAGATGGCGATGTTGGATGCGCCGCTGCTGCTGATTGGCGAGACAGGAACAGGTAAAGATATTCTGGCAAAAGCTTGTCATTTGCACAGCTTACGCGGAAAGCAACCTTTCCTGGGGTTGAACTGCGCATCAATGCCGGATGATGTAGTAGAAAGTGAACTGTTTGGCTATGCTGCCGGCGCTTATCCCAATGCGATTGAAGGAAAGAAAGGTTTCTTCGAGCAGGCCAATGGCGGCACTGTTTTACTGGATGAAATTGGGGAAATGTCGCCACAGATGCAAATTAAGTTACTGCGTTTTCTTAATGATGGTACCTTTCGCCGAGTAGGGGAAGAAAACGAAGTTAAAGTGAATGTCAGAGTTATCTGTGCTACACAAAAAAATCTGGTTGAATTAGTGCAACGGGGGGAATTTCGCGAAGACCTCTATTATCGTCTTAATGTATTGGCGATTACACTTCCGCCATTGCGTGATCGCAAAGTAGATATTATGCCGCTGGTGGAGTATTTTATTGAGCGTTTTTCCGAAGAGCAGGGGGTGCTGAAACCTAAATTGTCCCCTGAACTTTCCCATTTCCTAATGAGTTACAGTTGGCCCGGTAACGTAAGGCAGTTACAAAATGCTATTTATCGCGCATTGACTCAGCTTGAAAATATGGAGCTGACGCCGCGGGATATCCAACTGCCAGAGTTTGAAACAGAGGTGTCTTTTAGTGAAGATGTGTTCAATGGTTCTCTGGATGAAATCAGTAAACGCTTTGAACGTTCAGTGTTGACGCGTCTTTATCGGCATTATCCAAGCACGCGTAAACTGGCTAAACGTCTTGGGGTATCGCATACTGCGATTGCCAATAAATTGAGAGAATATGGTCTGAGTAGCAGGAAACATGCTACTGAATATGAACCGGATGACGACGAGTAAAATAATGCCCACCGGAAGTGGGCATTATACAAATCACGGGATTTATTTCAGTACGGCCAGTGCGTTATCGTAATCTGGCTCATTAGTGATTTCATCAACCAGTTGGCTATAAATCACATTGTCGCTTTCATCAAGCACAATGACTGCACGGGCTGTGAGACCACTCAGAGGACTGTTGCTGATGGCAACGCCATAATCTTCACTGAAACTACCGCCACGCAGGGTAGACAGCGTGACGACATTCGATAACCCTTCCGCGCCGCAGAAACGGGACTGAGCAAAAGGCAGATCGGCGGAAATGCACAGAACGACGGTATTTTCCAAATCATTCGCTACCTGATTAAATTTACGTACTGATGCTGCGCAAACACCGGTATCGATACTTGGGAAAATATTCAGCACTTTACGCTTTCCGGCATAGTGGCTAAGAGAGACATCGGAGAGATCTTTGGCTGTCAGAGTAAAATCTTGCGC
This sequence comes from Photorhabdus aballayi, assembly GCF_026153155.1. Classification (NCBI taxonomy): domain Bacteria; kingdom Pseudomonadati; phylum Pseudomonadota; class Gammaproteobacteria; order Enterobacterales; family Morganellaceae; genus Photorhabdus; species Photorhabdus aballayi. Next base: position 162,348 of record NZ_JAPFCD010000001.1, read on the forward strand.
TTTTTCCCCTGATTTTGGGAACTGGCCGCTTACGGAGATATCATTGCCTTGAAATTTTACTGTTTGTGTCATAGTTTTCTTCCTCTGATAAATGAACCACGATTGCCCAGTGTAGAAGAATATTCGGCTCTTGCCCATCAAAAATAGTGCTTGTGAGAGTAAAATTGTCTGATTGTGTCATTTCGACAATGGCTTATAATTTAGCAATGGGATATCTATTTTATAACAGGGCAGATTATTACCTTATGCGCTATTTCAATCTGATTTCTTGTGCACTATTTATCAATAGTTCTCTTATTATCAATAGTTCTCTTATTATCAGTAGTTCTCTTATCACCGTTTCTGCTTTTGCTGCGGAAGTTCCTCCTGGTACTCAGCTTAATGACAAACAAGAACTGGTACGTCATCTAAAAGACGAACCGGCGTCCTTAGACCCGATTAATGCCGTAGGCCTGACAGAAGCGCAAGTTCAGCGCGATCTGTTTGAAGGGTTGGTGAATCAGGATGCGTATGGCAATGCCATTCCCGGTGTAGCAACAGCGTGGAAAACTGTAGACAACAAAACTTGGTTTTTTACATTGCGTTCTGATGCCCGTTGGTCAAACGGTGAACCCGTTACTGCGACAGATTTTGTGTATAGTTGGCAGCGGTTAGTCACTCCGGCTAATACGTCATCTTTTGCTTGGTTTGCCGCACTTGCAGGTATTGAAAATGCGCAGGAAATTATTGACGGCAAACTGCTGCCAGCAAAACTGGGTGTTGAGGCCATTGATAAGCACACATTAAAAGTGACATTAAACCGGCCTGTGCCTTATTTCCCCAATCTGACGGCGAATTTCAGTCTCTACCCGGTAAATAAGAAGATAGTAGAAAAATATGGGAAAGAGTGGATAAAAGTTGGTTATTTGGTGGGAAATGGCGCTTTCAAATTACATGATCGAATTGTTAATGAGAAAATCGTTCTGACACCAAACCCTTATTATTGGGATCATAAAAAAACCGTCCTAACCAAAGTCACATTTGTGCCCATTAATCAGGAATCACACGCGACTAAACGTTATCTGGCGGATGATTTAGATATCACTGAATCCTTCCCGAAAAATATGTATAAAAAATTGCAGCATGAATTACCTGGGCAAGTCTATACGCCGGATCAGTTGGGAACCTATTATTATGCTTTTAACACTCAACGTGCGCCAACTAATGATGCCAGAGTACGTAAAGCGCTTTCTATGGCAATTGATCGCAAAGTCATTACTGAAAAAGTTTTAGGGACAGGAGAGAAACCTGCCTGGCATTTTACGCCGGATGTGACTGCTGGTTTCCATCCTGCGCTCAGTGACATGGAACAACATACACAGGCAGAATTGGATCAACAGGCTAAGGTTTTGTTACAAGCGGCGGGTTACGGGCCGAACAATCCACTGAAACTTTCTCTGCTCTATAATAATTCCGAAAACCATCAGAAAATTGCGATTGCTATTGCCTCTATGTGGAAGAAAAAATTGGGGGCGCAAGTGAGTTTGATGAATCAGGAATGGAAAACTTATATTGATAGCCGTAACACGGGCGATTTTGATGTTATTCGAGCATCTTGGGTGGGTGATTATAATGAACCTTCTACATTTCTAAGCCTGTTAACTTCAACGCATAGTGGCAATATTGCTAAATTCCATCAGGCAAATTATGACAAATTACTACAATCTGCTAGTTTGCGAACAGATGATGCTTTAAGAAACGATGACTATAACAAAGCGGAGCAAATGATTGCTGAACAGGCGCCTATTGCACCGATTTATCAGTACACTAACGGCAGGTTGATAAAACCTTGGTTAAAAGGATACCCGATCACCAATCCTGAAGACGTGGCATATAGCCATACTATGTACATAATTAAGCATTGAGGGTAAGGAGCTGGATGTGGAGACCATTTATGGCTCATCATTGAAAGAGGCTGATGCAGTCTATGCTTGTCAGTTTGATGGTCAAGGCGGCATGACATCGATTGATATGAATGGATTAGCCACACCAGCTCAACCTTTCTGGCAACATCTGGATTACCATAATCCCAAGAGTTATCGCTGGATAATGGACACTGATTTGTTACCAGAAACGGTCAAAAAGGGGCTGGCTGGAGAGAGTTTTAGACCGAAAATAGTGCGTACTGGTGATGGTACGATGATCACGCTGCGGACAATTAATAGCAATAAAAGTGAACGTCCCGATCAATTGGTCACATTCCGTATTTACATTAATGCTGAAATTATCGTTTCCAGTCGCCATCGTAAAGTTCATTCACTTGAACAGGTACTGAGTGATTTACAAAATGGTATAGGCGCGAAAACGACCGGGCATTGGTTGGTTGAAATGGCTGATGCAATAACTGATGAAGTGGGTAATTTTATTGAAGATCTTCATGACAACCTTATTGAGCTTGAGAATATGATTCTTGAGCAACGGACGCCAGAGCGAGGTGGATTAGCTTTACTGCGTAAACAATTGATCATTCTTCGTCGTTATATGGCGCCTCAAAGAGATGTATTTGCCCGTCTCGCCAATGAAAAATTACTCTGGATGAGTGATGAAGATCGCCATCGAATGCAGGAAATAGCTGACCGCTTGGGAAGAGAATTGGATGATTTGGATGGTTGTATTGCTCGTACAGCAATTATTTCAGATGAAATTACATCCATGATGGCGGATGCGATGAATCGTCGTACTTATACTATGTCATTACTTGCTATGATTTTTTTACCAACAACATTCCTGACCGGATTATTTGGTGTCAACCTTGGTGGTATTCCTGGCAATGAAAACCATCTAGGCTTTAGTATTTTTTGTTTGCTGTTATTGGGATTGATTATATTTGTTGCTTTGTGGTTAAAAAGAAGTAAATGGCTGTGATAATTAGAGAGTTATTTGGCGAGATGAAACACAACTGCGGGGGAAGTGTTACTAAAATTAGCTCTTAATTTGAGATATATCAATATTCGCCAGACGTCATTGAGGCATGATAACTCTCGCAGGTGAAAACAACGTTAAGCGATGAACGTTGTTCTCCGTAATTGTAGTTTTTCTCACATAAGTCTTTATACAGAATAATTGCCCATTCTTATGCCGATATTAATTTATAATGTCGGCTTTTTTTATTTATCGTTGTTGTAGGAAAATAAATAAAAATCAAGGCAAAAGAGACAAAGAAATTGACGCTCTGAAATATATCCAGAGCGGTATGATTAAGAATATACCCGTCATCTTTCAAGCTGCCTCTTTGTTGGCCGCACTCACTCACCCCAGTCACATAGTTATCTATGCTCCCGGGGATTCGCTCCCTTGCCGTCGCGATGCAACTTGAAATCCATTGGGTATAACTATTTTACTTCAACAACATCCAGCCGTTCTGATTGGTAATCGGGCTGATCTTCTATATCACCGACGAGTTGTATGGGTAATTCTTCGCGGTCAAAAGCGAGATCGCCGCCATCAATAACTTCGCTGTCGTGAGTGATATTTTTAAAATCGAATAAATTAAAATCGCTGAGATGCGATGGAACGACATTTTGTACCGCACGAAACATAGTTTCAATTCTGCCCGGATAACGCTTATCCCATTCCCGTAGCATATCCTTAATAACCTGACGTTGCAGGTTGGGTTGTGAACCACAGAGATTACAAGGAATGATTGGAAATGCTTTGGCGGTTGCATAGCGCTCAATATCTTTCTCACGGCAATAGGCGAGAGGACGAATGACAACATGTTTACCATCATCACTCATCAACTTTGGCGGCATACCTTTTAGTTTGCCGCCGTAAAACATATTGAGAAATAAGGTCTGTAAAATATCATCACGGTGATGGCCTAATGCAATTTTCGTTGCGCCCAACTCAGTGGCTGTGCGATATAAGATCCCACGGCGCAAACGGGAGCAGAGTGAACAGGTTGTTTTACCTTCGGGTATCTTCTCTTTCACTATGCCATAAGTGTTTTCTTCGACAATTTTATATTCCACACCCAGTTCATCCAGATAAGCGGGAAGGATATGCTCAGGAAAACCGGGTTGTTTCTGATCCAGATTAACTGCAACAAGTGAAAAATTAACCGGAGCGCTTTTTTGCAGATTTTGCAGGATAGATAGCAGGGTATAGCTGTCTTTACCACCAGAAAGGCAGACCATAATACGATCGCCTTCCTCAATCATATTGAAATCAGCGATTGCTTGACCGACATCACGGCGTAAACGCTTCTGTAATTTGTTCAGGTTATATTGTTGTTTCTGATCCACCACGGACACTCTGTAGATAATGTTTAAATGGGATTTAGGGGATGGAGTATACCATTTTTATTACCTGACACCTTAAAAGAGTTTGCGATAGATTCCGCTCGTTTTTACCTGTTAATGCTAATCAATTGATAGTTTTTTCTGTTGTCGAAGATGAAGAGCGCGCATACTCTGGATTCTATTGGTAGTCGGTGTCAGAATGGAGATGAAAATCAGATTGCAGTGCTGCAATTTAATCATGGTCTGACTGTTATTTATATTGATCCTCTTAAATAGGTTTAGCATAATGAATAATGTTTTTGAGTTAAGGCTATTATTGTTGATGTAAAAGTAGGGTGTGTTTTATGTATTCGTTAAACACTTGTATAACAAGATAAGTATACTGCTTAAGGTGAACAGTAATATAGAAATAGAAAATAAACAATAATATATAATTATTATTGAAGCAAGTTTTTTAGGTATACTGTTTGCAAACTCATATGCTTCTTCCGGTATGGAATTACCTATATAAGCACGAGATATTATAGTCTTTTTTCTGGTTATTATCTGGTAGAAGAAACAGGATAAATAATAACTACCATAAAAACCAGAGAACGATATTACATATATAATTTGTGGTATAAAAAATCCTTTTTGTGTATATTTTTCTCTGATTTCTGCGAAGGATGCTTTCTTTACCCCATAAAAAAAGAATAAAAATAGTAGCAAAAACAGACTAACTAAAAATAAAGAAATCATGAGAAAGTTAATTGTATTAATTAGGATATTCATGTTATTCACTTACTATTTTATCGATTAAGAAATTTTCCGCTGTGCTTCCGGTAACTCCACCTACTACACTGCCGACAGCCACGCATATCCATTTAGCACGATTAATAATCTTTTTGAATTAAGACTATTATTGTTGCTGTAAAAAATAATGCTCCACCTATATAAGTGGTAATGATACATGTTTTCATCCAATGCGTTAAACTGGAGGGTAGATTTTGAATAAAGTCATAAGATTCTTGGTGCATATATTTACTATCAGGCTGATTTATCTTCATTTTTTTTCCAGTTAACAGCCTGTAGAAGAACATAACGACGTGAATCTGATCACGCATCCTTCCGAAGCGTTGTATCATTATGCCTGTTGGCAAATAAAGTCCTTCTTCTATATATAATTCAATAACTTTGTCCATCTTTTTCTGATTTATTTTGTAAATGGCTATTGATATAAAAAGAATAAGTGTTGAAGAGGTGTAAAGTATAATCAAAATAATAAGGGTGATTATGTTCATATTAAAGTCCTATTGAATTTTCAGTATGATTAAGCGTATTTTTCAAATAGGTATATTGCCATTGATATAATGAAGGATGCAACACTTATATTGATGGTAATGAAACATGTTTTTATCCAGTGAGTTAAATTGGGGGGTAAATTTTGAATAAAATCGTAAGACTCTTTTGGCATATATTTACTATTGGGTTTATTTATTCTTATTCTTTTTCCTGTTAATAATCTATAGAAAAATGCGGCAGTATAAAATTGACCGTGAATACCCATAAAATGCCCTATGTATGCTCCTGATGATAAACAAAACCCTTTTTCCATATATAATTCAATAATTTTATCCATCTTTTTTTGATTTATTTTGTAAATGGCTGATGATATAATGAAAAAACCAATAAAAGAAGCGCAAGAAATAAGTAAAATGATAAAAGTGACTCTATTCATATTAAAACCCCATTGAATATTCAACAATAAATTCGAGGAACAATTCTCCTCCTTTGCTGCCAATATAACCACTGGCAAGACCGCCGCCCGCCATGCAAAGTCCGGCAGTTAAGCCATCAGTTGCAGCCCCAAGAGCAACACATGCTGCGCCTGCGGCAATTCCACCAGCATATGCAAAACCTGCTCCTCCTCCTGTTCTACCAGCAAATTTACTATATTCCTTGATAGCTACTTTTTCACATTTCCCTGTTTGTCCATAATTACAGGCATCAATAACCTGCCCGGTGGTATCAACAAAATCAAGACCAATGGCAACGCGGCCGCCATATTTCATCCATTTAACCATTTTTTCACTTTGCATAATTGTTTGACTATATCCCTTTATTGCGCCAACTCCGACTTTATCCCATTGATGAGCAATGGCTTTAGTTGATAACTTTAGCGCATGCTTTAGATTAGGATGTTGGTCGATTTTCAAAGAGAGTCGGCCAACTTTATTCAATAATCCCTTTAGGTTACCCATAATCAATTGTCTTTCTACATAAAACTCGGGACTGACATATTTTCGGTTTAGCCCATTTAGCCGATATTCTTTTTGATAAAGCTTCTGTAATTTTGACAGATTTTTTTCAATTTGGGAGAAATAAGTATCACCCAGAGATGAAGCGGTACCAACCAAAGTGCCTCCCTGATCCAGCACATAGTGAAACAGACCAAAATGACGATGTAAAAATGCCGCGTATTCATTGGGTAAACTTGAAATGGATCGGTTTACTTCATACTGAGATTGCTTTAATAGCTGTATTATGTGTGGCGGATTATAGGAATCTGGATCTGCAACCAACAGGATTTGTCCCGGTTTCAGGGACCGGTAATTTGCATTTAATGCCATAAAATACCGGGCCGCTTCGCTATTTGAATGGCTGAATAACAGACTTGCTTGAAAACTTAATCCTCCAGGTTGCTGTACGACACAGAAACCGGGTTGAATGTTTCTTTTCATAATACTCTATTTGTTCCTGTGGTAGCTTTTAACATGTTGGCCTGACGTTAGATAACATAACTTAATCAGATAATCGGATTATCTTCAACATATAGCAAACGGGTTTCTAATCTCTACGGAGTGAGAATTTATAGAGGGTTAAGTGATGTATAAATTCAATCTGGTTTTGTCTGTTAATATTGATTAATTTACAGTTTTTTCTTTGATAAAGGATAGTAATATTGATGAAAATTTTTTATTATCTTTGGCCTGACTACGAGCCTGCAATATTTACATTTATATAAGATACTTAACGATTCATTACAATTCTCTTATTGAAATCGAAGGAAAATAACTCAAAATGGGGAATTGAACATAAGGTAAATTAATTAAGGTAAGTTAATTAAGGTATAGTATGGCAAATATGATTTATGTGACGATAAAAGGTGAATCTCAGGGGCTTATTTCTCAAGGGTGTTCAACTTTAGATTCTATTGGTAACCGGTATCAGAATGGATTTGAAAATAAAATTATGGTGTTGCAATTCAATCATGGTTTGACTGTCGCTCAGCATGTCAATTATCAGCCGGTAAACTTTATTAAATTATTAGATAAATCTTCCCCATTGCTAATGATAGCGGCTGTTAACAAGTGAAAAACTGGAACTGATATTCAATGCTTATTGAAACTCTTAAATAGGTTTAGCACGATTAATAATCTTTTTGAATTAAGATTATTATTGTTGATATGAGAGAAAATGCTGCACCTATATAAGTGGTAATGATATATATTTTTATCCAGTGTGTTAAGCTGGAGGGTAGATTTTGAATAAAGTCATAAGATTCTTGGTGCATATATTTGCTATCAGGATGGTTTGTTTTCATTTTTTTTCCAGTTAACAGCCTGTAGAAGAACATAACGACTTGAAACTGATCACGCATCCTTCCGAAGCGTTCTATCGTTATTCCTATTGGTAAATAAAATCCTTCGTCTATATATAATTCAATAATTTTATCCATCTTTTTTTGATTTGTTTTATAAATGGCTATTGATATAATCAAAAGTAAAAGAGATAAGAAAAGACATATTGTCATTATCAAATCCAATATTCTCATAGTTAATTTCCTATAAATAAATCTATAGTAAATTCCGCAGCTTTCTCAAATCCATAGTTACCTATAGCCTTCCTGGCTACGTGTTCTTCTGGAAAAAGTCCTAATTAAAGAACGGCAAGATATATTTGTCATATGTAAGAAATACTATCCCAATAGCGAAAGATAATAAACTGATTAAGAGATAATAACAATAAGAGTAATTATTCTGTTTATATTAATTTCCGAGAAAATATTTAATAGAAGATTTATCCATTGCGTTCTCCATTTTTATTCATAATATGATCTCCAGGTTTTAGTGCGTATTTTAACTGATTTTAGTTGAAAACATAAGAGTATTTATGACATAAAGCCGTTACTGTTGATATAAAGAAGAATATAAAACTTATATTAATGGTGATGAAATATGTTTTTATCCAATGAGTTAAACTGGAAGGTAAATTTTGAATGAAATCATAAGATTCTTGATACATGTATTTACTGTCAGGTCTATTTATCCTTATTCTTTTTCCCGTTAATAACATGTAGAAAAATGTAGCAATTTGAAACTGACCATAAACACCGATAAAACGGCCAATGTTCACACCTGTTGATAACAAAAGCCCTTTTCCTATATATAATTCAATAATTTTATCCATCTTTTTCTGATTTATTTTATAAATAGTTATTGATATAGCAAGAGAAAGAAGAAAAGAAGAAAAAGAAACAAGTAAAATGATAAAGGTGATTATATTCATATTGACACCCCATGAATATCCATATAGTTAAGCGTATTTTTCAAATAGGTATATTGCCATTGATATAGATAAGGATACAAGGCTTATATTGATAGTGATGAAATATATTTTTATCCAGTGGGTCAAATTGGAGGGTAAGTTTTGAATGAAATCATAAGATTCTTGGGGCATATATTTACTACCAGGCTCATTTATCCTTATTCTTTTCCCTGTTAATAACTTATAGAAAAATACGGCAGGATGAATCTGACCATGAATACCCATAGAATGACCAATGTATGCTGCTGTTGATAAGCAAAACCCTTTTTCCATATATAATTCAATAATTTCATCCATCTTTTTTTGATTTATTTTGTAAATGGCTATCGATATAATGAGAAAAAGGTTGAAAGAGATAAAAAAAATAACCAAGATGATGAAAGTGATTCTATTCATATTAAAGTCCCATTGAAGATTCAACAATAAATTCGAGGAGCAATTCTCCTCCTTTGCTACCAATATAACCACCGGCAAGGCCGCCACCCGCCATGCAAATTCCAGCAACTAGTCCCCCAGATGTAGCACCAAGAGCAACACATGCTGCGTCTGCGGTAATTCCACCAATATATGCAAGACCTGCTCCTACTCCTGTCCTGCCAGCAAATTTACTATATTCCTTGATAGCTACTTTTTCACATTTCCCTGTTTGCCCATAATTACAGGCATCAATAACTTGCCCGGTGGTATCAGTAAAATCTAAGCCGATTGCAACCCAGCCACCATATTTCATCCATTTAACCATTTTTTCACTTTGTATAATTGTTTGACTATATCCCTTTATTGCGCCAACTCCGACTTTATCCCATTGATGAGCAATGGCTTTAGTTGATAACTTTAGCGCATGCTTTAGATTAGGATGTTGGTCGATTTTCAAAGAGAGTCGGCCAACTTTATTCAATAATCTCTTTAGGTTACCCATAATCAGTTGTCTTTCTACATAAAACTCGGGACTGACATATTTTCGGTTTAGCCCATTTAGCCGATATTCTTTTTGATAAAGCTTCTGTAATTTTGACAGATTTTTTTTAATTTGGGAGAAATAAGAGTTACCCAGAGATGAAGAGGTACCAACCAAAGTTCCTCCCTGATCCAGCACATAGTGAAACAGACCAAAATGACGATGCAAAAGTGCCGCGTATTCATTAGGTAAAGCTGAAATGGATCGGTTTACTTCATACTGAGATTGCTTTAATAGCTGTATTATGTGTGGCGGATTATAGGAATCTGGATCTGCAACCAGCAGGATTTGTCCCGGTTTCAGGAATCGGTAATTTGAATTTAATGCCATAAAATACCGGGCCGCTTCGCTATTTGAATGGCTGAATAACAGACTTGCTTGAAAACTCAATCCTCCAGATTGCTGTACGACACAGAAACCGGGTTGAATGTTTTTTTTCATAATACTCTATTTGTTCCTGTGGTAGCTTTTAACATGTTGGCCTGACGTTAGATGACATAACTTAATCAGATAATCGGATTATCTTCAACATATAGCAAACGGGTTTCTAATCTCTACGGAGTGAGAATTTATAGAGGGTTAAGTGATGTATAAATTCAATCTGGTTTTGTCTGTTAATATTGATTAATTTACGTTTTTTTCTTTACTAAAGGATAGCAATAGTGATGAAAATTTTTTATTATCTTTGGTCTGACTACGAGCCTTCAATATTTACATTTATATAAGATACTTAACGATTCATTACAATTCTCTTATTGAAATCGAAGAAAAATAACTCAAAATGTGGAGTGGAACATAAGGTAAATTAATTAAGGTAAGTTAATTAAGGTGTAATAAGGTAAGTTAATTAAGGTGTAATATGGCAAATATGATTTATGTGACGATAAAAGGCGAAAACCAAGGGCTTATTTCTCAAGGGTGTTCAACTTTAGATTCTATTGGTAACCGATATCAGAGTGGATTTGAAAATAAAATTATGGTGTTGCAATTCAATCATGGTTTGACTGTCGCTCAGCATGTCAATTATCAGCCGGTAAACTTTATTAAATTATTAGATAAATCTTCCCCATTGCTAATGATAGCGGCTGCTAACCGTGAAAAACTGGAATTGACATTTGATATTTATCGGACCTCTTCAATAGGTTCACAAGAACTTTTTTATTCCATCTTGCTCACTGGCGCAAGAATTTGTGATTTAAATGTTAATTATCCGCATGTTATTAATGATAATAATGGTCAGCCGGAGGAGGTTGTTTCGGTTCAGTATGCTAATATTACTTTTCGACATCATATGGCGGGAACATCAGGATATCTTATTTGGGATGAGATGGTTTATTGATAAATACAGTTTATACGCTTATATTTTGGTTAGAATATAAGAGTGTTTTTCAAATTTAAATACATTACCATTGGTATGAAAAAGAATGTCCCACTTGTATTAATGGTAATGAAATATGTTTTTATTCAATGAATTAAATTAAAAGATAAATCTTGAATAAAACTGTAAGGTTATTGGTGTATGTATTTATTATCAGGTCCATTTATTCTCATTTTTTCCTATTAATAGCATGTATATAATCTAATTATTTTATTGATATTATGCTGGTTTATCTTGTAAATATCTACTGATATAATGAAAAGATCAATAAAAGAAATATAATATACTCTATTTTCTTCTTGCTTCCGTAGTCGTGTTTAACATGTTGATTCAACGTTAGACAACATAACTTCCTGATAGTTTCGTGCTCTTGATGGCTTAATCAGATGTTAGGATTATTTTTAACTTATAAGTATACTGGTTGCTAATTTTACAATACATATTTTACTTAAATAATCTTAAAGGTTATCGTGTGAATGATTCTGATCTGAATCTCAAAGTTGGAACCTATGATTAGCATTTTTTCATATTTATTGTAGAATATCTGCAACGATTTTCCTGTCTGTGCGGTACTTCTGCGAACAGGGAGTAAATAAGGTTTGAATTGGATTTAAGGAACGAAATATATCAATTTTGTTACGTTACACCTTAAAGCGTTTGTGATAGATTCAATCCGTTTTTGTCTATTAACGTTGGTCGATTTATTTTTTCTACTATAGAGAGTAAGGATATGAATGGATTTGCATATTTAGCAATGGCAATTGTTGCTGAGGTTATCGCAACGGCTTCATTAAAAGCCTCTGATGGGTTTAGTAAACTATTCCCTTCTATATTGGTCATTGTTGGATACGGCATCGCTTTTTGGGGGTTATCTCAGGTAGTTAAAGTGGTGCCATTAGGGATTGCTTACGCCATATGGTCTGGCTTGGGTATTGTGTTGGTTTCTGTTGCCGCGATATTTTTATATCAGCAGAAGCTGGATTGGGCGGCTATTTTAGGTATGGCTCTTATTGTTGCCGGTGTAATGGTAATAAACCTGCTTTCTAATAGCAGTGCACATTAATTAACAATTAACGGCGCTTCTGTTTTCCCTGAATCGTTTTCTGGAGAAGAGATATGTTAAACGTTAGTCATAATAAAGGATTCCAGACAGTCTTATTAGGAGTACTTTTTAGTATTGCTGTATTAGCGGGTTGTAGTAGCCAGGCAGGGAAAACATCTATCCAATATCAGGCAATACAATATTCTCAACCGGAAGTTGCTCTTAGGGATAATGCCAGAGCAATCTGTTCTTATGCAGGTGGTATGCCTGCATTAGCAATACAATTAAATGGCGCGCAAATACCTGTTTGCCAGTTGGCAAATGGTAAGCGTTGTGATGAAAGGGCGCTATTGCAAGGTTCCTGTGCATCAATTTGAGGTAGAAATTAAGTAACTGATATGAGCAGGAACATGCCGTTCGGATATCCGGTTATAGGCAGCCTTAGGCATGATTCTGCGACTATATTTGATTCATCAGACAATCATTTTTAGCTGTCTGAGTTGGTCGTTATTTACGGATAAAAAATTGGCTGATTAGTACTAATACCGCAGCAACCAGGTAAGCGGCAAAAATACCGACTAACCATTGCGGCATCTCTAATGTCAGGAATTGCCATTGTCTTACTGAACAATCGCCTGTAGCTTCAAATACAGAGGGAAGCCATTGATTTAACGCCAACCATGAAGGGAAGTTTACGAAGAAATCACAGGTATTAAATGGAGAAGGGTGCAACTGCATCATAGTATGTTCCCATGCGAGTTGTAGGCCACTCCAGGCGCTGTAGATCCACAAAATAATAGCCAGCCAGCGTAACGGCGTTTTTGGTGCGATCATACCCAATACTCCGGCGCTCAACACACCAAACAGCGCCACTCGCTCATAAATACACATCACGCAGGGTTGTAATTTCATCACATGTTGAAAGTATAATGCCGAGCCTTCCAGTATCAGGGCAGTCAAGGTCATTAACAGCCATGCGCTTCGTCCTTGAGAACAGTGGTTTAAAAATCGCATCATTTCCGTTTTTCCATACAGATTAAGATAAATAATTGAACGCCTATTTTGCCGACTTACAGGTAACAAAAAAAGCCAATTAAGGTCAATCTGGCTTTTTCGGGGAAAAAATAAAACCGTATTGTGTGTAGTCGATACGCAATACGGTTTTGATTATGCTATGAAATAAATTTTTGCCGGTTATGGCAAAGTAATTAAGCCCCAATCAACCATCATGTCAGTGACTGGAATTAGCAGAAATTCCACACACAGCAAACCGACCAAAGTCATGACAATGGTATAAGGTAATGCCATTATCACCATGCGGCCATAAGATAACCGGATTAATGGCGATAATGCCGAAGTCAACAGGAACAGAAATGCTGCTTGTCCATTAGGTGTGGCAACGGAAGGCAAGTTAGTGCCGGTATTAATCGCAACAGCCAGATATTCAAATTGTTTATGTGAAATTAGCCCCTCTTGCAGAGCTGCTCTCGCTTCATTGATATAAACCGTACCAACAAACACGTTATCTGAGACTGATGAGAGCAGGCCATTGAATAGATAGAATAGGGAAAGTTGAGAAGTTTCAGAAACCTGTAATACGAACTGAATAAATGGCGTAAACAGTTGCTGGTCAACGATGACTGCAACGATAGAAAAGAATACTGTTAGTAATGCCGTGAATGGTAGCGCCTCTTCAAATGCTTTACCTAATGCATGTTCTTCGGTAATACCACAGAATGATGTGGTTAGAATGATGACTGAAAGGCCGATCAGACCAACTTCTGCCAGATGAAATGCCAGCGCAATAATGAGCCATATACCTATTAGCGCTTGAGCAATAAGCTGCGTTTTTTCTTTCCGTGTTCGTTTTGCGCTAGTTTTTTTATCGTAATTTTCCAATACCTGTCGGACACGTTCTGGCAATTCTGCACCGTAACCGAACAGCTTAAAGTGTTCGACCAAAAAACAGACTAACAGCCCGCAGATAAAGACAGGTAGGGTAACCGGAGCCATGCGAATAAAGAAGGTAACAAAATCCCAATTAACGTTTTTGGCGATAATCAGATTTTGTGGTTCTCCTACCATCGTCATCACACCACCGAGGGCAGTACCTAAACCTGCATGCATCATCAGACTACGCAAAAAAGCACGAAACTGTTCAAGCGTTTGTTTCCTTTTTTCTGCCTCAATGTGATCGCCATGTTTAGAGTTAAGTTGATCATGCTGATCAGTAATAAAGTTGTTGTAGATAGAATAGAAGCCAAGGGAAACACTAATAACCACCGCGATAACGGTCAGGGCATCGAGAAATGCTGATAGAAATGCGCTAGCCAGGCAGAATGCTAAGGCAAGCATGCGCTTAGATTTTATGGAGAGCAGGAGTTTAGTGAAAGCAAATAATAGTAATTGCTTCATAAAGTAAATTCCTGCAACCATAAATATCAGCAACAGTATAACCTCTAGATTATTAGCAATTTCATGACTGACTTGTTGCGGCGAGGTCATGCCGATAATGACCGCTTCAATGGCTAGCAGGCCGCCCGGTTGTAACGGGTAACATTTAAGCGCCATTGCTAAAGTAAAAATAAATTCGATAACTAGCAACCAGCCTGCGACAAATGGGTTAATGAAGAAGAATATCAGTGGGTTGGTGATGAGAAAAATGATGATAGCTAGTTTATACCAATCTGGCGAGTTGCCGAGAAAGTTTTTTACCGTTGTTTTTAGGATACTGGTTTCCATTGCAATTAAAGTTCCTCTAAAATTCGTAAGATTGTGTTCTTTAAACAATAGTACGCTTTAATACAGAATATTTTAAGGGAAATGAGGCGTAATTAAGCATTAGTACGCTTTTTTTCATGACCGCCTTTACGCTTTCTAGACTACATAGCTATGTTGAAGTTGCGTATTCTGATATAATTTCATCTATTATTAGTTGAAAAAATCACGTTGGAATAACAAAAATATGGTCATTAAGGCTCAAAGTCCCGCAGGTTTTGCGGAAGAGTATATTATTGAGAGTATATGGAACGGCCGTTTTCCTCCTGGCTCCATTCTTCCGGCAGAACGTGAATTATCTGAGTTAATTGGTGTGACAAGAACCACCCTGCGTGAAGTATTGCAGCGTTTGGCACGCGATGGATGGTTAACTATTCAGCATGGCAAACCGACAAAAGTGAATAACTTTTGGGAAACATCGGGCCTCAATATTTTAGAGACTCTGGCCCGTCTTGATCACGATCGCGTTCCTGAGTTGATTGATAACCTACTGGCGGTGAGAACGAATATCGCGGCGATATTTATTCGCACCGCTTTTAGGCATAATCCGGGTAAGTCATTGGAAGTACTGGCAGAAAAAGAGCAGGTGGAAGATAATTCAGAGTCATTTAGCGCACTAGATTATGATATTTTCCGCGGTTTAGCTTTTGCTTCAGGTAATCCAATTTACGGCCTTATTATCAATGGGTTGAAAGGGCTATATACTCGTATAGGGCGTTATTACTTCTCTAATCCTGAAGCGCGTAAATTGGCGCTGAATTTTTATCAGCAACTGGTGATATTATGCCATGATAAATCCTACGATAATGTCATGGAATGTGTACGTAACTATGGTAAAGAGAGCGGTGTCATTTGGCACAGTATGCAAAGTACGATGCCAAGTGATTTATCTGAATTGTCGCTGATGTCTCGTTAGTATTTTTACTTAATTCCTGGCCTTATCCGATCTATTAGTTTCAAATCAAAATTATTTTGAATTGGCCCGGTACAGAATGCTCTGTACCGGGAGTTTTGTTTTTTTCTCACTTAATCTCAAGCCAATCGTTAATATCTCTATTTCAGAATATTATTTTGAATATTTGGATTTTATTTGAATTTTTATTTCGATTAATTGATGGTTATTGGTATCTTGTGGCTATTTAATTGATTCGCTTTTTTCGCCGAAAAAATCAGAATAATGACTGGATATGAAATAATTAGCATGCGATTTGTATCGTAATTATTTCCTTAATTTCATGATTTTAATATTAATTTTTATAATTTGGCTATGTATAAATCACAAATAAATCTGTTGCATAAATGTAATCTAATTGTGACCTAAATCATAAATGTAGATTATTGACGTGACCGATGATTGTTCTATATTGGTTTTTTATAAACAGCATATTATGCTTGCCTAAAATTTTAAATCGTCCGGGGGTTATGATGAAAATCCTTGTTTTAGGTAGTGGTGTTATTGGTGTAACCAGTGCCTGGTATTTGGTACAGCAAGGTCATGAAGTCACTGTCATTGATCGCCAGGGAAGTGCTGCTGAGGAAACCAGTGCCGCTAATGCCGGGCAGATCTCGCCGGGATACGCGACTCCGTGGGGAGCGCCGGGTATTCCATTGAAAGCCATTAAATGGATGTTCCAACGCCATGCTCCATTGGCTGTTCGTCCTGATGGATCGTTGTTTCAGTTACGCTGGATGTGGCAGATGTTGCGTAATTGCGATGCCAGTCACTATGCGATAAATAAGAGCCGGATGGTACGATTGGCAGAATACAGCCGTGACTGTATCAAACAGTTGAGGGCAGATACTGGTATTCAATATGAAGGGCGTCAGGGAGGCACGCTTCAGTTATTCCGTACTAATAAGCAGTTTGATAATGCTGTGAATGATATAGCCGTTCTTGAACAGGAAGGGGTTCCTTACAATTTATTAACGGCAGATAAACTGGCGACAGTAGAGCCGGCATTGGCGCATGTCGCTCACAAATTGACGGGGGGCTTACAGTTACCGAACGACGAAACGGGCGATTGTCAGCTTTTCACCAAAGAATTGGCAAAAATGGCGGCAGCGGCGGGCGTAACGTTTCTGTTTAATAAACAGATCAAACAGTTATTGGTGGAAGGGCATCGAATTACCGGCGTCCAGTGCGAAGATGGCGTGATGACAGCAGACAGCTATGTTGTTGCTATGGGAGCCTATTCAACAGGATTGCTAAAAGGTCTGGTCAAAATTCCAGTATATCCACTGAAAGGTTATTCATTAACTATGCCTATTGTCGATGCAGAACGGGCTCCGGTATCTACTGCATTGGATGAAACATACAAAATTGCGATTACCCGGTTTGACAACCGTATTCGTGTGGGCGGAATGGCAGAAGTTGTAGGATTCAATTTGGATCTGCTTAAAGCACGCTATGAAACATTGAAAATGGTGGCGCAAGACCTTTATCCAGGCGGCGGCGATATCACTCAGACGCGTTTTTGGACGGGATTACGTCCAATGACGCCGGATGGTACCCCGATTGTTGGTCCGACTGAATATCACAATCTCTATCTAAATACAGGGCATGGTACATTGGGATGGACAATGGCATGTGGTTCCAGTCAGTTGCTGGCTGATATTATTTCGGGTAAAAAGCCCGCCATTGCATCTGATGATTTGTCAGTATTTCGTTATATTAATGGTTTTAATGCAAAATTGGCGCCATTTAGCCATCAATTACACACTGAACTGAGAGGCTAATAGAGTATGCCACGTCCGATTTCAGCAACGATTCATCTTGATGCATTGGAAAATAATCTGGCGATTATTCGTAATAAGGTCGGTAATAGTAAGATCTGGGCTGTTGTTAAAGCAAATGCTTATGGGCATGGTCTGAGTTGCGTATGGCAATATCTCGATCAGGCTGATGGATTTGCTTTACTTGATTTTAATGAGGCGATTTTATTACGGGAGCGGGGGTGGAAAGGGCCAATTTTGCTATTGGAAGGATTTTTTAAACCCGAAGATTTGTCGATAATTGATGAATATCGGTTAATAACAGTAGTGCAGAGTCATTGGCAACTGAAAGCAATAGAGATGGCCAATTTGAGTAAACCGATCGATATTTATCTCAAACTCAATAGCGGTATGAATCGATTGGGATTTCCTGCGGATCAATATAGAACGGTTTTATCATCGGCAAAGTGTATCCGGCAAATTGGGCAAATAACATTAATGTCACATTTTGCCAATGCGGATAATAAGGAAATTGGCGTTACTGAACAGCTTAACGTTATTAATTCGGTCAGTCAGGGATTGGATATTTCTCAATCTCTGGCTAATTCAGCCTCTTCTTTATGGTATCCGCAAACTCATAGAGATTGGGTACGTCCTGGTATTGTGCTGTATGGCGCTTCACCGAGTGGAAAGTGGCAAGATATTGCCGATATTGGATTGAAAGCAGTGATGAGCCTGCAAAGTGAAATTATTGCCATTCAGAATCTCAAAGCAGGAGACAAAATCGGTTATGGCAGTCAATATACCGCGCCAGGCCCTATGCGAGTCGGTACAGTTGCCTGTGGCTATGCTGATGGTTATCCCCGTCGTGCAGTGACGGGAACGCCTATTATTGTCGATGGTGTTAGGACCCAAGTATTAGGTACCGTATCAATGGATATGTTGTCGGTGGATTTAACGCCTTGTCCGCAGGCCCAAATTGGCAGTCCTGTTGAATTGTGGGGGCAAAATTTGCCGGTGGATGATGTGGCGGAGAGCGCTGGAACCATTGGCTATGAATTATTGTGTGCATTGGCAGATCGGGTTCCGGTATCTATACTTCATGGATTTCAAGATGCATCGCGACGGCAAAAGAGCGAATCCCCGGGAGCATAGAGAACTATATGACCGGGGTGAACGAGTGCAGCTAACAAAGAGGCAACTTGAAAGATAACGGGTATATATGTCGTTAAATACCAGACGGCGTGTCAACAAATAGTAGTTAGCGTCTGGTATTGTTGCAGGAAATAAGTTACCGTTTTCGCTAAATTAATATATTTTTGTTTGATGTAATCTGTCTATTTTTGTCAGAAAAATTAGGCGGGCATTAAACATATTGTGCTCTTTAAGAAAAATGGGACATTATTACTTGGAAATGAGGGAAATGATCTTTTACACTTGATAATAGCTAATCGCATAATTGTTTTAAAGGAAATAGTTAATCATGATCAACAAAGCTAAAATTTTAGCCACAGTCGTCGCTTTTGGTCTTTCTTCATCTTTAGCTTATGCGGGGCAGTGGTCAATTGGCGCCTCTGTTTTGTCTGAGGCATCACCTTATAAAGGAGTAAAAAATAAAGATAAAGTGTTGTTTGTTCCAATGGTTAATTATGAAAGTGACAATTTCTACTTTCATACTTTAGCCGCCGGGTACTATGTGTGGAATCAACCAAAAGATCAACTATCTTTAGATGTCTATTATTATCCTCAAAGTTTCCGTCCAAAAGATAATGAAGATAAGCAGATGAAAAGACTGGATCGTCGCCATGATACAATGATGGGCGGTTTTAGCTATCGTCATATTGAAGATTGGGGAACGCTGCGTAGCTCTTTTGCTGCGGATACTTTGAGTAAAAGTAAAGGCATAACGATTGATCTGGCTTATTTGTATGAATTTAAAAGTGATGATTGGTCATTACAACCAGGATTAGGTGTAGTTTGGAATAGTAAAAAACAAAATCGTTATGAATATGGCATCAAAGATAATGAATCGCGCCGTAGCGGATTAGAAAAATATACTCCAGATGATAGCTGGATTCCCTATGTGGAATTATCTGCCAATTATAAATTTAACCAGACATGGTCTGCATTTATGATGGGGCGTGTTGAGCGTTTACCGAGTGAAATTAAAGATAGTCCGATGGTTAATAAGTCATATTCAAGTATTGTCTGGACAGGTATTACATATAGTTTTTAATTGCTCGTAGCAATAATATCGAATAGAGACTGAATTCACTAGGTAGTATTCAGTCTTTCTGATGTGAATGAGTGAGATATTTACTGATAGTCTTTCCGGCAACGGATTAAAACTGAAAGGTGGGCTGGACTATCATCTTTAGAAATTAATGGCTTATGGATACGCGCTGTTTCTACACAAATCATATTTTTATAACCTTCATTACACATATCTTTCATGTTGTTCGATAGTTGGGCGCCTGGATTCCAGCATACAACATCACTGTGATGATAATGGTGAATTTCAATTGTTCGTTTCAGCGATTTATCCCTTATCAGATTAAAATCTTCTGGCTCGGTATAAATATGATCAGTACGACCGTTGAAAATAAAATCTTCTGTTGTTGTGTATTGCTCTTTATCAGCAACGGTATCAATAAAATGTTTACCTAAACCACTGACTGAAATTTGATTAATATCGCCTATATTCAAATAAGTGTGTAGGGCGCAGGTGGCTTGATAATCACCATAGGTTTCCAGCTCCACTTCACAGGTTTCACACAGTTTGAAACGGGCAATCAAGGTAAAATCATGAGGCCACAATTTATGGGTATATTCATTGTCTCTCAGCGTGAAAGTTAATATGACGCCATTTTCATGTTCATTATGTGCGCTAAATTCCCAGGGAAGAATTCTGGCAAAACCGTGACTTGGCGCTCTTGAGGAACCAAACCAAGGCCAACAAATAGGAATGCCGCCGCGGATAGCCGTGCCTGCTGCAAATGTGGTTTTCTTGCTTAACCACAACCCCGGTTCCTCACCACTAGGTTGCCAGGCGATGAGATGCGCCCCTTGCAGACTGATTGCGCCACGAACTTTAGGATGAGAGACGACTATCAGTGGGAAGCCATCTATATTTCGTTGACTAATAGCTGGAGAAATTTGTTCTGCAACCGGTAATGAAAAGATTCTATCGTTCATCCGTATAACCTTTGAACCAAAACTGGGAGATGGCATGGCCCCAAGAATAACGCATGTTGTGCACAGATTGAAACAAAAGAGCTGCCGGGGAAGGGCAGCTCTTTTCAGCAAGGAAGTTACTCAGTTATTTAGCGATGTGAGCAATCAGATCCAGAACTTTGTTAGAGTAACCGGTCTCGTTGTCGTACCAGGAAACCAGTTTCACAAAGTTGTCGTTCAGAGCGATACCCGCTTTAGCGTCAAATACAGAAGTCAGTTTTTCGCCATTGAAATCGTTAGATACGACGTCATCTTCGGTGTAGCCCAGAACGCCTTTCAGTTCACCTTCAGCAGCATCTTTGATCACGTCACAAATTTGTTGATAAGTGGCTGGTTTTTCCAGACGCACAGTCAGGTCAACAACCGATACGTTAGGAGTAGGAACGCGGAAAGCCATGCCAGTCAGTTTACCGTTCAGCTCAGGGATAACTTTACCAACAGCTTTAGCTGCGCCGGTAGATGATGGGATGATATTTTGAGCAGCGCCACGACCACCACGCCAATCTTTCGCAGAAGGACCGTCAACGGTTTTCTGAGTTGCTGTTGTTGCGTGAACAGTGGTCATCAGACCTTCAACAATGCCGAATTTATCATTGATAACTTTAGCTAGCGGCGCCAGACAGTTAGTGGTACAGGAAGCATTAGAAACGATGTCCTGGCCTGCATAAGTTTTGTGGTTAACACCCATAACAAACATAGGCGTGTCATCTTTGGATGGGCCGGTCAGAACAACTTTTTTCGCACCAGCGGCAATGTGCTTACGTGCGGTTTCGTCAGTCAGGAAGATACCTGTTGCTTCTGCAACAACATCAACATCCACTTCATTCCATTTCAGGTTAGCTGGATCTCTTTCTGCTGTAACGCGGATAACTTTGCCGTTAACAATCAGGTGGCCGTCTTTTACTTCAACAGTGCCGTTGAAGCGACCGTGAGTTGAATCGTATTTCAGCATGTAAGCCATGTATTCGGCGTCCAACAAATCGTTGATTGCAACGATTTCGATGTCTGAACGTTCTTGTGCAGCACGGAAAACAATACGGCCAATACGACCAAAACCGTTGATACCTACTTTGATAGTCATAGTGTTCCACCAGCTATTTTTTAGTGAATTAAAAATTATTACTAAAGTTACCAAAACCTTGCCAGCCGTCAAGCGGAATCGTGTCAATAGCTGAAAAACTTAGCTTTGAGCTCACCATTTAGACGCTTGCTATAGGGTACTGGCAAATCGAGCCGCCCATCATTATCAAGGCGTAGACAGATATTGAAAGTTAATTGGTTAGATATGCGAGTCACATCACAAACTAGTAGGATAAACCGATCCAGTTAACCGCGGAAAATAAATTCCACTGCTGTAATGTTAATCTTTTGTTATAATTAATCAATTTTATTGAAAGCATGAGTCCTATTATTAAGGTGGTCGTTATGGCTAAGAATCCTGATGTTTCCCTCTATGAAGAACTTACTGATATTCAGCGTCATGTAACCCAGAATGCCGGGACAGAGCCGCCATTCTCAGGGAAATTGCTACATAATAAGAAAAGCGGCGTGTATCATTGTTTATGCTGTGAGCAGCCGTTATTTATGTCCGACACTAAATTTGATTCTGGTTGTGGCTGGCCGAGTTTTTACCAGCCTGTTACTCATGATGCAGTGCAGTATCTTGATGATGATAGTCACAATATGCATCGTATTGAGGTACGTTGCAGTCATTGCAACGCTCATTTGGGACATGTGTTCCCTGATGGCCCGCAACCGACAGGAGAACGTTTTTGCATCAATTCGGCTGCATTAAGCTTTACTGATGAAAATACAGGCGAGAAAACAGTCGGTTAATCGTTTTTATTATTGCGGACATAATCTTAATTTACGCAAAAAATCGTTTCAGCTAATTCTGGAAAATAATGAGGAAATATCAATGGAACTGGATGATCTGTTATCTGTAATGACACCAGAAATATATCAACGCTTGGTTCAGGCAGTAGAACTGGGTAAATGGCAGGATGGTGTACCTCTAACGGTAGAGCAGAAAGAGCATAGTTTGCAAATGATTATGTTATGGCAATCAAGGCATAACCATGATCCGCAACATATGACGATTGGTACTAATGGTCAGTTGGTGATGAAGAGTAAACAAGAACTGAAAACGATCTTTCAGTCTGAGTTGGTGGCAACATTTAAGCCATAATCTTTCGCAAGTAGGTGATGAAAAGGCTGAGTGTGTAAACTCAGCCTGGCCTTGGATTGATATCAGAGAAGAGCGCCTTCTAGTTGAGCAAGTTCTATCAATATAGCGCCTTTCTCTGTTATCTCTTTGAATGCTGATTGGCTATCATTTGGGCTGAGGTTAACCCCTCGACAACCATCGGTAATGACCCAAGTTTCATAACCTAATGCCAGCGCATCCAGCGCGGTAAACTTCACGCAATAATCGGTAGCGATACCGATAATAAACAGGCGTTCAATTTGCTGTGCTTGCAACCAATCATCAAGCCGGGTTTTACTCTGATGGCCGTTGTCAAAGAAAGCACTGTAGCTATCGATCTGTGGATTTTCACCTTTGTAGAAAATTTCAACAATTGCCTGCTTGTTTAGCTGTGGATGGAAATCAGCGCCGGGCTGACCTTGAACACAGTGTACCGGCCACCAAACTTGCGGAATACCGTTTAATATACCGATATCGCCGATCTTTTGGCCGGAATTTACTGCAAAGCTCATATGTTCAGCAGGGTGCCAATCTTGGGTGGCGATAATGCTGATATTGTGTTTCAGACAAATATCAATTGCCTGATTTGCTGCAACAATGACTTGTTCGCTCTCTTCTACGGCTAAAGCGCCGCCGGTACAGAAATCGTTCTGTAGATCAATAAGTAATAGGGCTGTTTTCATCTCTTTCCTTGATTATTTATCAGTATACCCGTTATCTTTCAAGTTACCTTTTTGTTGGCTGCGCTCATTCACCCCGGTCACAGAGTTATCTATGCTCCCGGGGATTCGCTCCCTTGCCGTCGCGATGCATCTTGAAATCCATTGGGTATATAACTTAATTCACCACGTAAATTTTGTTGCATTAAATAACGAATCTGTTCATTGCTATAGGGTTGACTGAGTAAATAGTGCAACTTGGTTAAAGTTGCTTCAAAAGTCATATCGTAGCCGCTTATTACCCCTGCTTCGGCCAGAGCATGGCCCGTTGCATAACCGTCCATATTGACTCGGCCGGAAATGCATTGAGTCAAATTAACAACTACGATCCCTCTTTCTGTCGCCTGTTTTAGCTCTTTCAATAATTCAGGGTGTTGAGGTGCGTTTCCGACGCCATACGAGCGTAGGATGAGAGCCTTAACCGGCTGCATTAAAATATTATTCACAACCTGACTGGAAAGGCCAGGATAAATGGTGATTACGCCAATTGGCTGAGGGGTAATCTGATGAGTAATAAACTCTCCGTGGCTAGCAGGGGCAAAACATGTATTGAAGGTTTTGATGTTAATACCGACTTCCATTAATGGAGAACAGTTTGGCGAAGCAAAAGCATCGAAACCATCGGCATGTGCTTTGACGGTCCGGTTCCCACGAAACAGTTTATTATTGAAAAACAGGCTGACTTCGTTCACTGGGTAATTAGCGGCAAGATAAAGCGCATTCAACAAGTTTGTCTGCCCATCGGAGCGCAGTGCTTCCAGTGGGATTTGCGACCCAGTGACAATGACTGGCTTACCCAGATTCTCAAACATAAAGGAGAGGGCCGAAGCGGTAAATGCCATTGTATCCGTACCATGCAGGATCACGAACCCATCATAATCATGGTAGTTTTCTCGGATATCATCAGCGATAAACTGCCAGTCTTCTGGGGTCATATCAGAAGAATCAATCAGTGGTTGATGTTCACGGATGGTGAATGTCGGCATCTCTGGTCGATGGAATTCGGGCATCTTTGTTAATTGGCGTTGTAAATGCCCGGAAACGGGAATGTATCCCTGAGATGAGTGTTGCATCCCAATGGTTCCGCCAGTATAGACGACGTAAATAGACTTCTTCTGCATGATTGCACCTCATAAAAAGATCAGCAGGATTATAGGAGTATTACAGAATAAAAAAAGCCTGGCAGGGATCTGTCAGGCTAAATTAATCGAGCTATTGCTGGAATCATGCATTGTTATGAGTTGCTTAGCGAATATCTCCGCAATTTAAACAGAATGCATAACGATTTTGCGGATCATTCAAATGGCGATAGAACTCACTTTGTTGTTTCACTTCCTGAGCTGCTTGAGCCAACGGCGCGGGGAGCCAGGCTTGAATCGCTTCCGGTACGATAGCTTGTGCGGTTGCTGTCAACTGGCTCATCAGCAACTCACTGAATGACATTTCAGGCTGCATCCAGTCGAGTTCTGGGTTATCCAATTTTGCCAATTCAGCCGCTTTGGTGACCGCATCATCGAAATCCCCCAATTGATCGACCAATCCATTGGTTTTAGCATCATGACCAATCCACACATGCCCCTGAGCAATTTTATCGACTTCTTCACGTGTTTTATGGCGTGAATTAGCAACAAGGCCGATAAAGTTGTTATAGCCATTCTCGATATTAAGCTGCATCAGTTCTGAGAACTCTTTGCTGAGCCCTTTGGTAACAGAAATACCTGCGAATGGTGTCGTGGAAACGCCATCAGTGTGAATACCGATATGTTCCAGACTGTTTTCATACGTGGTGATGACGCCAAAAATACCGATAGAACCCGTCAAGGTACTTTGGTTTGCGATGATGTAATTAGCCGGAGTAGAGATCCAGTAACCACCGGATGCCGCCATTCCCCCCATAGAAACCACTACAGGTTTATTGGCTGCACGTAGCGCAGCTAATTCGGTGCGGATAACATCAGAAGCGCTCACACTGCCGCCGGGGCTGTTTACCCGCAGAATAACGGCTTTGATATTATCATCCAGACGAGCTTGACGAATCTGAGCGGCGGTTGTGTCACCGCCAACCATGCCTTGAGTTTGCTGCCCATCGACGATTGCGCCTTGTGCGACAATAACGGCGATATTGCCTTTGGATGATGACCTGCCTTCCATCAATTGCGGCGCATAATCATAAATGCTGATAGCGTTGAAGTGGCGGTTTTTCTCGTCCCAACCAAAGGCTTTTGTCATATCGTTTTCAATGATATTACGTGGCGCAACGTAATCGACCAGTTTGTGTTTAAGCGCATATTGCGCATTGTCTCCGCCAACAGCGCGTAAGTCAGCAATCATCTCATCAGCGCCTGGGAATACTTGATCAACAGTGAGTTTGCGGTTGGTAGCGACGGTAATGAGGTAGTTGTTCCACAGCCCGTTGACCCAACGGCTATCAGCTTCGCGGGCATCGGGGGACATATCATCACGCATAACCGGTTCAACGGCCGATTTATACGTGCCGACGCGGAAAATATGCGCGGTAACTTTCAATGAGTCCAATAGGGATTTGTAATACAGATTATTGGTTGAATAGCCATAAAGGCCAACCGTTCCTTGTGGCGATAGATAGATTTTATCGGCAAAGGTAGCCAGGTAATATTGCGACTGATTATAACTATCACTGATAGCATAGATCGGTTTACCGGAAGTTTTAAACTCATTAATTGCCTTACCGATATACTGCATAGATGGCTGATCGGCACCGATAAAGTCATCAAGTTTCAGCACCAACCCTGTGATTTTGTTATCAATTTTTGCCTGGCGAATGCTATCAACAATATCAAACAGGGAGTTTTCCTGGAATTTATTGCTGGATGTGCCAAACAGTTCACGGCTCAATTGAGTCAATGGAGTACGATTAGAGACCTGATCCACAATAACACCGGTGAGATTGACATATAATGCTCCCCGATAACTATCTGCTGTTTTGTTTGGTTGTTGATAGAGCAGAAAACCGCCAACGACAACCAGAATCAGCATGATAAAAATCAGGTTTGAAATGACTTCCCGAATAAAATTTAATAATCGCCAACTCCATTTAAATAATCTTGCGATCAACTTCCATAAAATACGCATATCATCTCCAAAAATAGGATCAAGTGCAGCTATCCTAATGAGCAGACAGGTAAATGTCAGCTTCAAATCGTGGCATATTGCCTGAAAAGACAGCTTTAGGGCTTTTATTTGTTAACAAATAAACAGAAAATGTTAGCTTATAACAAAATACATTATCTAGGAGAGAAAAGATGGACGCATTAGAACTTTTGTTGAACAGACGTTCAGTATCACGTTTAACAACCCCGGCGCCTCAAGGTGACGCATTGCAGCGTATTCTGGAGGCGGGAATGAGAGCGCCTGATCATGGCGCATTACGTCCGTGGCATTTTATTGTCATGCAGGATGAAGGTATTGAACGGTTTAGTCGATTACTTCATCAAGCAGCCATTGATAGCCAGCTTGGCGCTGAGGCGGAAGAAAAAGCGAAAAGCGCGCCTTATCGTGCGCCATTAATCATCGCTGTTATTGCAAAAGTGGCTGAGAATTCCAAAATACCTGAGTGGGAGCAGGTGGTTTCCGCTGGTTGTGCTGTACATGCGATGCAAATGGCTGCTGTGGCTCAAGGGTTTGGCGGTATCTGGCGTACCGGCCCGTGGATTGATGATAATACCGTGCGTGCCGGTTTGGGTTGTTGTGAACATGACAAAATCGTGGGTTTTCTCTACCTTGGAACGCCTGCGCTAAGAGCGCCAAATAAGGTTACTCCGCCTGATATGACCCATTTTGTCAGCTACTTGTAACCGAGGTCTGTTATGTCAACAGAAGTTCGCCTTACCCAATATAGCCACGGTGCTGGATGCGGTTGTAAAATTTCACCAAAAATTTTGGAAACCATTCTGCATAGTGAGCAGGAGAAGTTTCTTGATCCTCACTTACTGGTTGGCAATGAAACCCGTGATGATGCTGCGGTTTATGATATTGGCAACGGTATCGGTATTGTCAGTACGACAGATTTCTTCATGCCGATTGTCGATGATCCCTTTGATTTTGGGCGCGTTGCTGCCACAAATGCTATCAGCGATATTTATGCGATGGGCGGTAAGCCCATTATGGCGATAGCTATTTTGGGATGGCCTATCGATAAATTGGCGCCGGAAATTGCCCGTAAGGTGATTGAAGGTGGTAGAGCTGCGTGTAAAGGGGCTGGGATTGCACTGGCGGGAGGGCACTCTATTGATGCGCCTGAACCTATTTTTGGTCTGGCTGTAACCGGTATCGTTAATATTGACCGAGTGAAACAGAACAGCGCAGCGAAAGCGGGTTGCCAGCTATTTCTGACCAAGCCGCTTGGAATCGGCGTATTGACCACGGCGGAGAAAAAAGGCTTGCTGTTACCTGAACATCAGGGCGTCGCGATAGAAACCATGTGCCGCTTAAATAAATTGGGGGTGGATTTTGCTGAGGTGGCGGGTGTTACAGCAATGACCGATGTAACCGGATTTGGTCTTTTAGGGCATTTGAGTGAAATTTGTGAAGGATCGGGAGTTCAGGCCACTCTCCATTTTGCAAAAGTGCCTAAACTGCCGGAAGTGGAATCTTATATTGAAAAGGGTTGTGTTCCGGGGGGAACCGGGCGTAACTTTGATAGTTACGGTCATCTTATTGGTGAAATGACAGAACTTCAGCGCAAACTGTTATGTGATCCACAAACATCCGGTGGCTTGTTGTTGGCTGTTCTACCAGAGGCTATAGACGAAGTGAAAGCGATTGCACGATGTCATGGCATCGAACTGACCGCGATTGGTGAATTGTCTGAGCAACAGCCAGGCAGAGTACTCATTGAGGTCAATGAATAACACCCATGCGGCTTTTTATTGCAGAAAAACCTAGCCTAGCCAGGGCGATTGCCGATGTTT
Source organism: Photorhabdus aballayi (assembly GCF_026153155.1). NCBI lineage: Bacteria > Pseudomonadati > Pseudomonadota > Gammaproteobacteria > Enterobacterales > Morganellaceae > Photorhabdus > Photorhabdus aballayi. Next base: position 191,191 of record NZ_JAPFCD010000001.1, read on the forward strand.
TACCAAAACCGCATCGCCGTGGTGATGGCTTTATCGCTTGTGGCGATAACCAGTTTGTTACCTGGTGTATCGGGCATTTGCTGGAACAGGCGGAACCTGATGCTTATGACAGTCGTTTTGCCCGTTGGTCATTAGTTGATCTTCCAATCATTCCTGAAAAATGGCAGTTAAAACCTCGACCTTCTGTTGAGAAGCAGCTCAACATCATCCAGACATTGCTGAAAAAAGCCGATGAAATAGTGCACGCCGGCGACCCGGATCGAGAAGGGCAACTGTTGGTGGATGAGGTTCTGGATTTTTTGAAGCTAGATGATATAAGGCGAAAAAGCGTTCGCCGTTGCTTGATAAGCGATCTAAATCCACAGGCGGTGACCAGAGCTATTGAGCGATTAAGAGATAACCGGGATTTTGTTCCGCTATGTGTTTCAGCTCTCGCCAGAGCCAGAGCTGATTGGCTGTACGGCATTAATATGACCCGTGCTTATACCTTGCTTGGCCGCAATGCGGGGTATCAGGGAGTATTATCTGTCGGGCGGGTTCAGACCCCGGTTTTGGGATTGGTTGTTCGCCGGGATGAAGAGATTGAGCACTTCGTACCGAAAGATTTTTTTGAGGTGAAAGCGCATATTGTTACGCCGAAAGATGAACGTTTTATCGCTATCTGGCAACCAAGTGAATCTTGTATTGATTTTTTGGATGAAGAAGGGCGATTGATCCACCGGCCTCTGGCTGAACATGTTGTAGCCAGAATAACCGGTCAGCCAGCCTATGTGACCTCTTATCAGGATAAACGGGAATCTGAAGTCGCTCCTTTGCCGTTTTCATTATCTTCTTTGCAGATTGAAGCGGCTAAGCGTTTTGGATTAAATGCGCAGCAAGTGTTGGACATTTGTCAACGATTATATGAAACACATAAGCTAATTACTTATCCCCGTTCTGATTGCCGTTATTTGCCTGATGAACACTTTGCCGGTCGTCATGCGGTGCTTAACGCGATATCTATTCATGCAAAAAATCTGTTGCCACAAGAATTACTGGAAATAGATAGAAAGAATCGTTGTTGGGATGATAAAAAGGTTGATGCTCACCATGCAATTATCCCTACGGCACGAAGTAGTCATATAAATCTGACGGATAACGAGGCTAATATTTATGGTTTGATTGCCAGACAATATTTAATGCAATTTTTCCCGGATGCCATATTCCGTAAATGTGTTATTGAATTAGAAATTGCGGGTGGAAAATTTATTGCCAAAGCCCGTTTTCTTGCTGAGGCAGGTTGGAGAACGTTGCTTGGTAATAAAGAGCGTGATGAAGAGAATGATGGAACGCCATTACCCGTTGTTGCTAAAGGCGATGAATTATTGTGTGAAAGAGGAGAGGTGGTAGAGCGCCAAACTCAACCTCCGAAACCATTTACTGATGCAACTATCCTTTCCGCTATGACAGGAATTGCCCGTTTTGTACAGGATAAGGAACTGAAAAAAGTTCTTCGTGCAACAGATGGACTGGGGACGGAAGCAACACGGGCTGGCATTATCGAATTACTGTTTAAACGGGAGTTTCTTTATAAAAAAGGGCGTCATATTCATGCAACACCTGCGGGTAGAGCGTTGATTCATGTATTGCCTGATATGGCCGCTTTACCGGATATGACCGCCCATTGGGAGTCCCGATTAACGCAAATCAGCGAAAAACAGTTTCGTTATCAAGATTTCATGGAGCCGCTTGAGGAAACATTGCAGCAATTAATTTGGCAGGCTAAACAGAACCGTAATTTAACGGCTTTTCGTGACTTACCACCATTGCCGATTAAAGATAAAAGAGGGAAAAAAACGAAAGCAATAAAAAACACTAAAACGGCTGCGCCATAGGGCGCAGCAATTATTAGCGTTATTTTAAAATAAACGATTGATATTCGATGTTAATAGAATATCAAATTTTAAATTCTGCCCAAACAGGGGCATGGTCCGACGGTTTCTCCATCTCACGGATTTTATAGTCAATACCTGTTGCGATACAGCGCTCCACCAAAGGTTTACTTGCAAGCAGTAAATCAATACGTAGCCCTCGATTATCATCAAACCCTTTGGAGCGATAATCAAACCAGGAAAACTGGTCGTTACATTCAGGATTGAGATGACGGAATGTATCAACCAAGCCCCAATTTTTCAGGCGCGCCATCCAATCTCTCTCTTCTGGCAGGAAGGAACATTTACCGGTTTTTAACCAGCGTTTTTGGTTGTTCTCGCCAATTCCGATATCCAGATCTGTCGGACTAATATTCATATCACCCATAATAATCACTTGTGATTGAGGGGTTAAGTTTTGCTCCAGGTAGTTTTGCAGATCCTGATAAAATTTCTCTTTTGCCGGAAATTTCACTGGATGCTCACGGTTTTCTCCCTGTGGAAAATAGCCGTTAATAACGGTCAATGGCCCGTGCGGGGTCTCCATTTCCGCCATGATAACACGGCGTTGAGCATCTTCATCATCCCCTGGAAAACCACGATGTACAGCAAGAGGCGCCTGGCGCGTTAACAGTGCGACGCCGTAATGGGCTTTCTGGCCGTGATAAAATACATGATAGCCAAGTTCTCTAACCTCTTCTAAAGGGAACGCTTCATCATGAACTTTTGTTTCCTGTAAGCCGATAACATCGGGTCGATGTTGCTCGACGATCGCAGCTAACTGATGGGGGCGGGCACGTAATCCATTAATATTAAAAGAGATAAATTTCATCTTTTACAGCCATCCAGTAAAAAGACACAGGAACAATAATAACAGATGGATCTTAAAAAGTAACTATTGACAATGGTCAGTACGAAATAGTAACGGGCCCCCTAATATTATAATTTGTTGTGGAAAATATAATAATTTGTAGTGAGAAAGAGCCTCAGTTAGACCGTTTTTATCTCAAGTGTTACAAAAATTGATTACTGAAAAATGTAGAACCCTATCCTAATCTTTGATAGAAAATTGAGCTCGTTAGTAATGTTTATATTTTCTAATGGTTGATTGGTTAAGATTAATTTTTGAACCATGATAAACATGAATAATAGAGTTTATTGAGCCACCTATGTATTGAACATACGCTTTTTTTATGTGGTATATGTTTGAGAAGTATTTGTTTTTTTGTACAAAATTTATGCCTTCACAGTATCAAACTTGATTTAGCTGTCATTTGGTGAAGGCTATTTCAAAGAAATTATTTTAGCCACAGGTTATATAGGAACGGTGAATTATGTTTTTTTCTCGTAAATTAGAAGCATTCATGGCAGTGGTGGAAAATGGTTCTTTAAGTAAAGCGGCAAGAGTGATGAACCGTACAACTCCTCCAGTAGCTAAATCAATCAAAGACTTCGAGGCAACATTAGGGAAGCGCCTTTTCAAAAGGGAGAAATTTGGGATGAGTCTGACTAAAGATGGTTTAGAATTATATAATGATCTTAAAGATCTTTATTTACAAGAAAAAGAAATAACTAAAAAACATATAAGTGGTAGTATATGTAACATAGTTAATATTTATTACGATTGGGGGAAAAACAAACATCTTATTTATTTATATAAAGCAGCTGACAGAAATAGCTCCCAGGTAAATATATTCCGGTTTAGTTATGATAACATTGAAGAAATAGTGGATTACGACGGCAACACGCTCATTCTGAGCTCAGAAAAGATACTAAGTGACCGTTTTAGTCTCATTCGTAAGATCAAAGGGCCTGAATTGGGAATTTGCTGCCGAAAAGAATTATTGGATATTGCCGGCGGCGATGTGATGCAATTGCTAAAGAGTAATACTTGGCTCTGTGATCCTGTACTTTATAAAAGTAGCTTCATTAAAAACCTGGAAGAAGAAGTTATTCAAAGTGGTGGAAAAGTAAATATGCGTCAGATGGATAATATGGGATGCTGCATGAATTTCATTTATTCCAGAGATTATATATTTATTACCGATTCTCATCCTGATGAATTGGAAGGAGGAGACGCTTTGAGTTTTGTTCCTATAGCAAAACCTGGCGCAGCAAATCAATGTTATATTTACAAGTCCAAATCACACTCAAGCGTACTTAATCGTTTTATCGATTCAGTCAATGACATGAGTTAAAATTCATCTACGCGGAGAAGATTATTGTAAGCTCCGCGTTGTTGTTATACGGAGATAATTATAAAGATTTTTCACTGTACCTAAATGATAAATTTATATCTATAATTCTTATTTGAATATTCCAAGTGAATATTTGGTAGTGGTGAGGAAAAATGGACTGTTCCTCGCCTTTTGGGGCAACGTGTACTACCAGCCTGACATTATGATTCATTCTCATCTGGCGTTTGGTACAACCCATTGTGCATGCATAAATTTGCATGGCTTTTACCTTACTGCGTTAGCCTCCAAATAGTTTTCGGCAAAATTGGTAAACTCCTCCTGAGTGAGGGGTTTTTTGGTTTTTGGGTTGGTATAGGTCAGTGTGGGTTCTTGGACTGCCATTGCCACCAAGTCCAGTTTGCCTTTGTAACGATTGAAAAAGGGATAAGCGTTTTTCATCTGAGCAGATTGATATGGCACGATATCGGGGCCGTTGGGATCGATCTTATTTTTTGCAGCGAAATTAAAAAAGCGAGACATATACTGAATCACTACCAACCATAACCTTGTGCTTTGCCTTCACTGGGATTATCAACTTGAGCAACTAAACCGCCTTGATATTTTGTGTCTTGTTGGAAATAAAATGGAATATAGCGGGCATTTTTCTCAAAAAAACGATTCTGGATCTGAATAAACAGCTTCTTTTTTATTCTGTTAAGCAACGACAAATCTTTTTTGATCGCGGAAAAATCATATTTCCCTGGTACGCTCTCCAATTGTTTCCAGCTATAAACAACTTGCATACCGCCAGTGTCTTGATGTTCCAACAGAGGACGTAATTGATTGAGCTCATCGGATGAAGTGTAGAGATAGTTTTGTGGTTTTTCTGCGAGTGCAGCAGTTGGTAGTAAACTAAAAATCAGAATGGCTGAGATGAGTTGTTTTAGCGCCATTATTATTTCCATCCTTAATTGTAAGGGAATGAGTAACAAGTTTATGACAGTTTAACAAGGCAGATAGTTCCATGACTTTATGAGTTTATTTAACATCACAAAGTGACTTTATTGATTAATTGGTAATTATTTTCCGCGTCGTAGTACTCATTTACCTCTATCTTTCTAAATAAATTCTCATTAAGAATAAATGAAAATGTTATCAATCAATATCATATTAATTGGGCTGGTTGACGGTTTTTTTAAAGATATTTGGTCATTTATTGTTGAAGTTTAACCAAAATTAAATGAGAGACGTTTTGTGATAAAAAGGTCTTGACTTTTTTATCGGCTAATTAAGGAGGTTATCTCATCTATAAATGATTTATTTTGTTGTAGAAGATAAAGAATAAATGGTGGGTATATCAGCGTAACATACAAATTACACTTGCTCTGATAATACGTTTTCTGAATAGGTTAATCTAATGGCTAACTCTAAGGATAGTGAAAGAACAGATATCTTGAGAGAATATCATTAACAATATTCTGATTAATCTGTCGGATTGTATTCGTGGTAGTACCTTTACACGTGCCCGGTGGCGATAAGGGTTGGCCTGTTTTTTATCTTACATCACGGGATATCTTGTTATTTGTATAGCATGAATGAGAATTATTCTTTTTTACAGTGAATTAATACATGATATTTAAAAGGCAATATGAGATTAAGATTCATGTAACATATTGAATAAAAATGAAAATAGAATATTACTCTCATGAGGGGATTATCTGATTATAACTGAATGTTCAACTTCCTCTCATTTTATGACAATTAATGCCAGTTTATTTTTGTCAATAAATGTCATGTTGTTGTTATGAGGCTTGAATATTTTGTTTGATATGCTGTTATATCGGTGGTGCAAAGGGGTGTGCATTAAAAATCGTATTTTTTGAAAAAATAAGATGATTATAGCATTTCCGGCAAAGAGTAAGAGTTTAGGTGAATTCTTTAATGATTATCTTGAGTTGAGTAAAAGTAAGTTGAGTGAAAGTATTTTCACTAAAAATACCATACAAGATTAAATAGAAGATTATACTATTCAGGGTGCAATGAGAAGAGATACACCTGTGGATAAAATAGTTTTATTAACTAATAAATTGGTGATGGAAAACGGATATAATTATGTAAGGTTAGGAGTGAGAAATTTAAAATTAGCGTGCTAAATTCCTGAGGTTACAGAGACAAATTCTTTTAGTAAATCTGATTGTACTTTGATAAGCAAGTATGCAGAATAATGTAAGGTAGTGCGGAGAGCGATATGTATACTGTACTCCTATGTATTTATCCCACAGACAAATCAAAGGGGGGTCACATGACAGTAGGAATGACAACGTTAGTAACGTTGCTAACTCCGCTTCCAGACATTAATCAGTTGGCCAAGTTGCCAGAGTATCTTTCTGCGCCAATTACTCAATTGGTGCAAGACAGAGCGGAACAAAAAACGCTGACAGCTCAGGAAGTGATGTCATATTTTTCTGAATCTAAAATGGCGCTTGCTTACCTGAAAGAGAATACCCAAATTGGTGTTGAATTACTTGAAACCATTGACCGTGACGGGATAGAACCAGATATAGATATTCGTGATGTAGTCGAGTGCTACGAATCCGCAGCAAAAATCGCCACGAGTCAACTCCATCTCTTGAAATTAAGCTATATTCTTGCGGAGTCTTCGCCTGCATGGGGGCCGCATGTCAAGTTATTCCAAACACATTCTCAGGGAGCTCTGAGGGTTTTTGCAAATAATAGAAATATTTTGTTGCGTATTGCAACAACGTTAAAGCAGTACTTACCAGTTAATACAGGTGAATATACACCGAAAGCCGACGCAGAAAGTTATAAAGAGTTGGTGAATCTCTCGCATAAAAAGCTGGGTATTCCATTACCTGTGTGGGGTTAGGTATATGGTTTACGTCAGCGTGGCGGAAGATCTACTTGTCAATGCGGCTGCTCATGATTACGCAACCATGTTGGCTAAATATTTGAGTGGGGTAAAAGAGGTGTCTGGTTGGCTTGGGTGTCAAGGGCGTTTTGAGCGTAACATGCAGGCTATGGAATCAGGAATATGGAAGTTACATATTCTTCCCCTGAATGAAAAACCGTGGCCGGCAAATGTAATGCTACACAACAGGAAAAGTGACAATTATCTGGTTTATGCTCAACATTGGTATTATGAAAATCATTATCAGGTCGTGGCTGTAGTGATACCAGATGCACACTCGCGTATTGATAGGCTATTAGATAAACTTGTTCATATCGTAGAAGATTCTTTCCAATGCTTAAATGAGCGGGAATTAAGACTGCTTAATCATGTAAGCGCATGAACTCATTTACTAAGAAAAACATATAGACCTGCTCCGGCAGGTTTTTTTATGGAGTTTTTGCAATGTTAATCTATTGGAGATAAATCAGAAAATAGTGTAACCATTAACTGTTTTCGTTAACAGAATAGCTGTTAGGATAAATATCACTACAGATATTCCGATGAAGGTATTTGGCTATATGGGTGAGATCCGTGATTATACTTTTCTCAGTGAAGAGGGAGTTTTGCTATGGGATTCTCTTGATGTTATTGGCTGTCTTATTATTCGTATGGCATGAATGAGAATTATTCTTTTTTAGCGTGATGGGGTAATTAAGATTTAAAAAGGAGTGATGAGATTGAAACAGCGATAATTTATTGGATAACATAAAAATAGGAATTATTATCATAGTGGCCTGATTATAACAACATATTCAGGTCGCTTTCTAAAGTGATTCTAGTAATTTTCCTGCCGGGAGTGGTGAGAAGTAATCTAATAATGTCTGATGTGGCATTTAATTTCAACTACCGAGTAATTCTCGGTAGTTGATAAGTATTTAGCAGAAAATTAAGATGTTACTTTCTGCGTAGTGAAGTTTGAACTATTTAGATACGAGAGATATATAGCTAACTCTTAAGAATCTTTATACCCAATTAAATTCAGCTTCTGTGGTTAGGGTTGAGTCTAAATTGACGGCTGTAATTCTATAGTAATAAATAACGTTAGGGGGCGCGTTGAGTATTTTAGTTTCTCCAGGCCAGACATCAATAGAATTATAGAATTCATACTCCCCAAATGGGGACGCCCAGAAATTTAAAACCCTCATTGCTGCTTGGCCTTTGTTTTTTATTGCTATATTTCTCCATCGAATAGGAATGGTTATATTCCCATTTTTATAAGCTTCGATAGCTTGATTAGGGTTTAGGAATATTTTGAAATCTGTGAATGTCATATTGGTTTCCTTATTATTGCTGTTATTTGTTGGCATATATAATCAGGTGACTTTACCTGCAAAATTTAATTTAACACTTTCCATGAGAAGTTAAATGTTGAAATTTATCAGTGATGTAAAAGGAATAAGGTAAACATAAAAGCGGTTAATACACATTCCATGCTACGCATTGCGTGGCCTTTTATTTTTTCGCACACGTTTAACGGGAGCTTAATTTCTAGTGGGGGGAAATATGAAATTCATGGACAAGCTGCTTGGCATCTGGATGCAGCTATGATTATGGCTGTTATCAGTCAAAGAGATACGAAAATCCCGACAGTGGCGGGGACATGTATTCCTAACGGATTTATTGCCGATAGCGGTAGTCGTAATTAATGACGAAGGAGTTACACCGATAAAAAATAGATAATTTAATATCATGAATCATGATCTTTCCTTATTAAAGCGGCCCATAAATTGCTGAAATGAGCCGCAAAGAAGAAGTGGGTAACTCGATTGTATGCTTTTTAATTTAATGGACCTCCATTGACGTGGATTTAATCGTTTTGTAAATATACCCTTCATCTTTCAAGCTGCTGCTTTGTTGGCTGCTTTCACTCACCCCAGTCACATAGTTCTCTATGCTCCTGGGGATTCGTTCACTTGCCGCTGCGCTGCAACTCGAAATCTATTGGGTATAAAAGTGATCATTATCTCTTAGCCAGAAAGGGGGCTGTATATAGGATAGTTGATATCCAGATGATTGCGGTGATAAACATAACAATCATCCTGGTGAAACGCCAATAAAATGGCTTTGGGGGTGTAACGGTGGGAATAGGTAATTTGGTATTTTGGGGCTGACTATTATCTTGTTCGTTATCTTGAAATGGCAGAATAAAACGATAACCTTGTCGGTACACTGTGTGTATGGCTTCGCCTAGATCACAATAGCGTAATGTCCGGCGTAACTTACAGATTAATTGCAGTAAATTGGTTTCTGCTACTCCATTTTTGCGTTCAGGCCAAACCAGAGGGATCAGTTGTTCCCGATTTAATGTATTCCCTTGTGATGCATGTTCCCACAGTGCGAGTAGCAGGCGCTTCTCTTTCTCTGTAATGATAAATATATTTTTACCATGAATTATTTTGTTTGAGTCACAGTCTAAATAAACATCTCTAGTTATTTTCAACATAACGCATTCTCTGCCTCTGTTTAGTGTTTGTCTATTCGCTATAGCCAGGAGGGCTCAATTAGGCTTATGCCTGTTAGAGTTTATATAGTTTTCGTATGAGTAATGCAAGAAAATAAATGATTTAAAATCTTTTATTTTATTTTGTCATATGAGTTATTTTTGTGTTTTTTATTAACAAATAAAACTAATGATAATTAATTATTAGTTTTATTTATATTGTGATAATTATACCTCTATTGCTCATAAAATGATGGCAGATTTAGAAATATAGATAAAATATTTTTAGGTATTATTTGTAGTTTATAAATTCATTTTGTAAAAATTAATCAATAGGTATCCACGAGCCATAATGATTTGGATTGGGGGTGATTTATTTATGTAATTGAAATAACAGGTAAAAAATCGATAAAAGTAATTATTTTTTATTTTTAACTTTTATTTATCGGCATTTGAGTGATTACTGTTCAATGAATGGTTTTTTTAAAGTTTGTTTAAAGGAAGAAGAATAAGTTTAAAGCTCCAATACCAACAGTGTGATGTTTATCACGTATTAACTTATACGTTACGTTAGTCAGTAGTCAGGTCGCCTCATTCAAGAATGAGGGTTTGGATATTAAAGCCGCAAGTGAATACACAAGTAAGGCATTAGGCATGATACCTAAGGGCGGTAGCGTACCTAAAATTAAAATGATGTGTGTTCTAACCCGGTTATGAATTTAACTCTTCTTAAGGAAATCACAATGTCTACAACTGCCGATCAAATTGCTGTTCAATACCCCATTCCAACTTACCGTTTTGTCGTGACTGTTGGTGATGAGCAAATGTCTTTTCAAAGTGTATCGGGATTAGATATTAGCTATGACACCATTGAGTATCGTGATGGCATTGGTAATTGGTTACAAATGCCTGGTCAGCGTCAGAGACCAACAATTACCTTGAAACGCGGTATTTTTAAAGGGCAATCTAAATTGTACGATTGGATTAATTCTATTTCACTTAATCAGATAGAAAAGAAAGATATTTCTATTAGCCTGACTGATGAAACCGGTTCAAATTTGCTGATTACTTGGAATATTGCTAATGCTTTCCCAGAAAAACTGACGGCACCTAGTTTTGATGCAACCAGTAATGAAGTTGCGGTGCATGAAATGAGCCTGAAAGCCGATCGGGTGACTGTTGAATTCCATTAATACGCTGTTTGCTGTCAGGAATAATCTGGCACGTTAATGTAGTGTTTTTTAAAGGCGAATATTATGACAACTTATGATTATCCGGGTGTTTATATTGAGGAAGATGCATCATTGGCGCTCTCTGTTCGTACAAGCGCCACGGCGGTCCCTGTTTTTGCTGTCAAAGATGAAAATTTGTTTAAGTCAGGAGACGGCTATTATCGTATTAATAGCTGGTTAGAATATCTGACACTAAGAAATAGACAATTTAATCCCAACGACAAACTTGATATCTCATTACGCGCCTATTTTATTAACGGCGGTGGATATTGTTATCTTGTTAAAACCGAAGAGTTAGTAAACCAAGTTCCGAAGCTGGATGATGTCACATTGCTGGTTGCTGCCGGAGAAGATATTAATACTGCCGTCGGGATGCTTTGTAAACCGGGCAAAGGATTATTTGCCATTTTTGATGGTCCACAAGCTGATATCACCGAAGTGACTAAAGTTACCAAACAAGATGGCGCCACCGATATAAAAAAACCCGATCCAGATAAAGTACTCAAACCTTATACCGCCACTGCTTATGGCGCAGTTTATTATCCTTGGCTGACCACTGAGTGGGGAGAAAAAGATAACGAAGGGAAAAGAGCTAGCGTTGATATTCCACCTAGTGCAGTGATGGCGGGTATTTATGCCAGTGTCGATAACAACCGAGGTGTTTGGCAAGCGCCGGCTAACGTCGCTATTCAAGGTGGATTACAACCTAAATATCCGGTGACTGATGACCTACAAGGAAAATATAACCAGAGCAAAGCACTGAATATGATCCGCGATTTCCCTAAGAGCGGCACATTGGTTTGGGGAGCTCGCACGCTTGAGGACAGTGATAATTGGCGTTATATCCCAGTTCGCCGCCTGTTTAATAGTGCGGAGCGAGATATTAAAAATGCGATGAGTTTTGCGGTGTTTGAACCTAATAGCCAGCCCACTTGGGAAGTTGTGCGTCGAGCTATTGATAATTATCTCTATTCTCTCTGGCAACAAGGCGGATTGGTGGGAAATAAAGCCGAGCAAGCTTATTTTGTTCAAATAGGCAGAGGTATCACTATGACTGATGACGATATTAAACAGGGCAAAATGATCGTCAAAGTGGGTATGGCGGCGGTTCGTCCTGCCGAGTTTATTATCTTGCAGTTTACACAGAACGTCGCACAATAATTGGAGGTAATATGCCAATAGCACCAACTTATCCGGGCGTCTATATTGAAGAAGATGCATCACTGGCGTTTTCTATTAGCCAAGGGAGCACGGCAATTCCTGTTTTTATTGGCCGCTTCTCACCTAAGAAAACTAGCATAACGCCACAAGTGGCACGGGTTAGTAGTTGGTTGGATTTCGCTAACCAGTTTCATGTGGGTTGTGTTACGTCAATAGTTATTAAATCAACCCCCCCGCCTGCTGCTAAAAAATCTAAAAAAGTTGAGAAAGTTGAAGGTGATATATCAGCCGAAAATAAAGCTACGAAAGAAAATGGAGAGGTTAATAGCGATACAGATGAAGAAGAAAAAAAGGCTGGTTACACTTACGAGGTGACAGTATCTAATTACACGATAAGCAGTGATGCGTTAAAACTTTATTTTCAAAATGGCGGTGGACCTTGTTATATATTACCAATTGCTGATTTGGAAAATACTGAAACTCTGAGCTTAATTCCCGAATTAATTGAGCAGGCTTTAGAAATTACCTTGCTCGTCTGCCCTGAACAAGATTCTGATTATCAGAGCAAGATATATAACAGCTTGACATCTTCATTATTGAATAAGGGCTATTTCCTTATCGCTGATAACCAAGATAAAACAACTGCTATTAGTGTTAATGTGCCTTCACAAACGGCGACGTATTATCCGGCGGTGAAAGTCTCACAGCTTATTCCAGTGGAAGATAGCCTGATCGCAGTTTCAGGTTATGAAGATGCAGAAACAAAACCCGATGTAATCACAAATCTGGCGCAACTCAAAGAGCAAGACTCAAAACTCTATGAGCAAGTTATTGAGGCAATAAAACAAAAAATTGCTGATAACAAAAACATTATTCCCGCCAGTGCAGTAATGGCCGGTGTCTATTGCGCCACTGACGCCAGCCGTGGCGTCTGGAAAGCGCCGGCTAATATTGTTCTGAGCGGCATTAGTGATGTCGAAGAACGGCTCACCGAAGATGAGCAAGGTACCATGAATCAAAAAGGTATCAATGCTATCCGTTATTTCAATAATCGAGGATTCGTCGTGTGGGGTACACGTACCCTGAAAGATGATGACAACTGGCGCTACATTCCGGTACGGCGTCTATTTAATGCAGCAGAACGAGATATCAAACAGGCAATGCGATTTGCCGTCTTTGAACCTAATAGCCAACCGACTTGGGAGCGAGTACGGTCAGCCATTGATAACTATCTTCACCAACTCTGGCAACAAGGGGCGCTGGTTGGCAGTAACCCCCAAGAAGCTTATTTTGTGCAGATTGGTCAAGGTATCACCATGTCCGAGAGCGATATTAAGCAAGGCAAAATGGTGGTCAAGGTTGGGATGGCGGCGGTGCGTCCGGCTGAATTTATTATCCTGCGATTTTCGCAAAAAGTAGCACAGTAACCGTACTGGGGCGCGGTTTGCCGCGCCTGTCCTGTAGAGGAAATGATAATGGAAATAACACAGTCGGGCGTGACAATTGAGGAGAACCTGATATCCCAGAAGCCGGATGAGGCATTTATTGGCGCACCGGTTTTTATCGGTCATATTCCCAAAAGTTCGGGCAATAAAACCAGTTCGGGCAGCAAAACCACAGTCAAATTAAACAGCCTGACCGACTTTACCCTAAAATTTCGTGAGTCAGGATTAATGTACTACTCCGTGCGCCACTTTTTTGACAATGGCGGTCAACAAGCCTATGTATTGCCGCTGGCTCCTGATGAACCACTGAATGATTTTCAATCATTGGTCGCCGCACTGCAACAGGATTGGCTTAAGCAGGCTATTGCCGCGGAGAGTGCTATCACACTGATTGTTGCTCCTGATATTGTCCGCTTTAATCAGATGGGAGAGTCTGGTGCTGACATAGATCTTTGGTTGCAATTTTGGCAGTCGATACTCGATCTGTGTAAAAGCCGACGTGGCATCATGGGATTGCTGGATGCCCCGGATGATCCGGTACTGGCCGCTAAATGTTTAGAGCAGTTTTCCTCAAGTGACCGGCAATGGGGCGCGGTATATTGGCCGGGGCTGAAAACCACATACCAAGAAAATGGTAAACATATTATCCTTTCGCCTACCGCGGCGGTGGCGGCGGTTATCCAGCGTAATGATCATCAGCAAGGTATCTGGACCGCGCCAGCCAACGTAGCTTTAGCTAAGGTAGTCAGCCCAGTACGATCCTTTATTGAAGCTGATGCGCTCTTTAATCAGAATGGCGCTTCGTTGAATCTGGTTCGTAGCTTCCCCGGTAAGGGAATTAGAGTTTGGGGATGCCGAACTTTGGACAACATTCCCGGTTCTCCCTGGCGTTATATCCAAACTCGCCGCTTGGTCTCCTATATTGAAGCTCATATGACCCGATTAGGCCGGGCTTTTGTTTTCGAACCCAACAACGCTATTACCTGGATGAAACTTAAAGGCCAAACTTACAACTGGCTGCATCAATTATGGTTAAAAGGTGGGTTGTTAGGTACTCAGGAGGAGCGAGCGTTTGACATATTACTCGGTGTTAACGAATCAATGAGTGAAGCGGATCTGCGGGCCGGGAAAATGGTCATGAAAATCAAACTGGCTCTGTTAATTCCGGCGGAATTTATTGAGCTGAGTTTGACGTTTGATACGCGTACCGGGACAACGGGATTAAATTAAACAGGGGCAAAATATGCATAATCTATACACCCCGTCAGTATCACACCGTTTTATCGCCAGTTTTCTGTTTAACAATATTCCCAGTCCACTTGATATTGCCTTTCAGCGCATATCGGGACTCAGCCGTGAACTGCAAACCACCCAACATAGTCAGGGAGGGGAAAACGCCAGAAATGTTTGGCTGGCCGAGAAGATCCAGCACGGTAGCTTAGTACTGGAACGTGGTGTTATGACGATTACACCGCTGACTTTGATATTTGATCGTGTCTTGCGTGGAGAAAAAGCGGTTTATGCTGATGTGGTCATTATGTTGCTGAATGAAAATTTTTTACCGGCGGCAAGTTGGACGGTGAGTAACGCGTTACCGGTTCGTTGGTCTACCGGTGACTTTGATGCTAATAGCAATGCCGTTTTGGTCAATTCTCTGGAATTACGTTATCAGGATATGCGTTGGTTAGGAGTGAAAGTATGACTGTAGAAATTAAGGAACTGATTATTCAGGCCAAAGTTACCGATTCTGCCAGTGATTTATCATCCCCGCGAACATTAGCTCAAGAAGCGCTGGATGACGTTCGCCTGATTGAAAGGATTAAACGGGAGGTGTTAGAGGCATTACGTGAAACGGGAGGCCATTATGAGCTTAATTGAACGTAGCTTGTCCAAACTCACTCTGACTGCCTTTAAAGATCGGGAAGGTAAAATTTTGGTGGGCAGTTTACCGGTGATGTATAACCCTGATGCGATCCAGTTCAATTATCAAGCCAATTATAAAAACGATGAAAGTATTACCCATACCCACCAAAGTAACCACTATGTGTCGTCCCAACCTGCGGGCTTGTCATTAGATCTATTATTTGACGCATTAATGCCCGGCAACAATACGCCGATCGAAACCCAACTAGCGACGTTGAAAACCCTCTGTGCCGTTGATGCCGGTACCAAAGTTCCTCATTTTCTTAAAATCAAATGGGGCAAAATGCGTTGGGAAAACAAAGGTTATTTTGCTTGCCGGGCCAGCGGCCTCGGTATTCATTACACCTTGTTTGACCGGGATGCCATGCCGTTACGGGCAATAGCTACCTTATCGCTGGTGGCGGATGAGAGCTTTGTTATTCAGGCCACTGAGCAACAGTTAAAATCGCCGCCGGCTACTGCGGTTAGCGTAACCGATATGCTCTCTCTGCCATTGATTGCGCTGGGTGCCGGCGCTGCTTTGGCGGGCGGTATTGATTATCTTTCGCTGGCTTGGCAAAACGATCTGGATAATCTTGATGATTTCACGCCGGGACAAACGCTACAAGCGCGGAGGGAAGCATGAAGATACCCCCGATCATGATTAAGATAGGCGGCAAAACGCTCAATCAGTTTACGGTTATCAGTTTGTCAGTAAATTATCCTGTCAATGGCATTCCTTCGGCTAACGTCACGTTAGGTATTATTGGCGACACCAGCCATATTTTCGATGCCAAGGCGCAGGCTGAGTTGGCAAGTTGTCGCCCGAATCATGAACTTATTGTGCAGATGCAAAAAAATGTGTTGTTCAAAGGGATCATCGTTCGGCAGACACTGGGGCTTAAAGGTCAGGACAGTCTAATGATTCTGACGGCGAAACATCCACTGCAAAAATTAACGCATAATTTCCACTCGCAGCTATTCAGTAAGCAGAGCGATGAGGCGATTATCAAGAAGCTATTCAGCCAGGCCGGTGTGCCTGTCACAATAAAACAAGCGCCTCAACTTAAAACGGTGCATGAGCAAATGGTGCAGTTTCGTTGCAATGATTGGACATTCTTAAAAAGCCGGCTGAGTGCGACGAATACCTGGCTGCTTCCCGGCCATGATACGGTTAAATTGGTAACGCCGGAATCACTTAATCGGTCAACCGTACACACCATTTACCAGCGTGGTAACCATCAGAGCGTTGTGCTGTTTGAAGCTAATCTGCAATGGGATAATCAGCGCAGTCCAAAAACAGTCAGTGTGCAGTCTTGGGACATTAACCAACAAAAGTTGTCTCAGGCGATTCAGGTAAAAAGTAGTGGGTTTGGGCATGGTCAACTTGCTACGGACATGCTGAAACCGTTGACCGATCAAGAGTGGCAATGGATTTTCAGCTACCCGTTGGATAATGAACAAACCAGGCAGTTTACTCAAGGTATTATGGGCAACCGGCGAAACCATAATATATCCGGCAGTTTTGAGGTTGCAGGTGATGATTGCTATCAGCCGGGGGATGTTTTGGCGTTAACAGGCTTTGGGCCGGGAATGGATGGTCAGGCGATTATCACCGGCGTCAGTCAGACCATCAACCAACGGCAGGGTTGGCGTACCCGGTTAACTTTAGGCATGCAATCAGACGTAGAACAGGTTATCCCTCAGGTTAAAGAGCTGCATGTCGGGATCGTAGAAAAATACCAACAGGATAGCCAATCGTTAGGCCGTATTCCGGTCAAAATACCGGCCTTAAACTTAACCAATAGCACTCTTTTTGCCCGCTTAGGTAAACCTTACGCCAGTCATGAGAGTGGATTCTGCTTCTATCCAGAACCGGGAGATGAGGTGATTATTGGTTTCTTTGAATGTGATCCCCGTTTCCCGGTGATATTAGGCGCCATGCACAATCCTAAAAATAGATCACCGTTAGAACCCAGTGAAAAAAATCTGGTAAAAACGTTAGTGATTAAGCAGGGAGAAAATCAACAAGCATTAATCTTCGATAATAAAGACAATACGCTCGCATTTAATAGTGGAAAAAATACCTTATCTTTGCAACAGGATAAAGATATCACCATTAATTCTGCTAAAAATCTCATTACTCATGCGCAGGAAATTAATATTCAGGCCGAAAAATCCCTATCAGCCGCTGGAAAATCTGGGGTTGATATTAAGGGGGCGAAAATTAATTTAACACAATAATAGGTTAAATAAGATGGCAGATAAAATATTAACCGATATTTATGGTCGGGGCTGGGCATTTCCGCCGCAATTTTCTTCTCAGGAGGGAGTCATAATGGCAGAAGGGGCAGAACATGTTCGCCAGAGTATGAAAATTCTTTTTCTGACTGAACCCGGCGAGCGGATTATGCGTGAAGATTATGGTTGTGGTCTCAATGATTATATGTTTGAAAATATCAGTGATGAATTAATGGCTGGAATTCAAACACGTATTGAAGAACGAATATTACGTTATGAACCCCGTGCAGAAATGATTGAAATTAAGGTGAGCCAGAAAACCGATTTACCGAATACCTTACATATTCAGGTGAATTATGCCTTGAGAGGCAGTGAAATTATCCAGCAAATCGAAGGTATTCTTGAGATTGGAGAAGGTCCGATAGAGGTGTCTTATGAGCAAACAATTGGTGGTTGATGGCGACACGTTGCTATTCGAGCCCTTGTTCGGTAACCGACAGGTCACCATTCTGGGGCCGGCAATCATCCGGGGGAGCGGACATGCCAAAATCCAAGGCAAAAAGATTGTCATCGTGGGTGATGAAAAAAAGATACAGCTTCAAGCGCAGTATATTACGCCTAGCCATCCAATACCCGGCATGGGTATGGTTACCATTGCTCAATTGGATGCCAGCCAGCAAGTAAACTTTTGCCGTAGCATTGCCACGGTAATTATTGTTGGACAGCAATTTATTGCCCGTTTTACCCCATCACAGCCAGCAAATAATCCATCGAGCGGCCCGGATATAACCGCACCCAGTATGGGTAAAGGTCGATTTATTGCCAGTCAATACGCTGTTAGTGCCGGGTAAATAATCCTTTGATTTATTTATGAATAACAATGATCTCCTGAAAATATATTAAAATTATATTCAAATAACAGGTGGTATAAATATGGGACAGACCGAATTAGAAAATAAACTTGCCGCTATGGTATCGGATACGGATTTTAAACTTGATGAAAGAAGTACGCTGGATATATTAAATTGGATGCAGGAGTACGCTAAAAAAATTCCTTTTGGTCAGGAGAAAGAGGAATTCTGGCATAGTTTCTACTTTATTCAGGAAAACAACCCTCAACAATTAGCGGATATTTACCAAGATGCGAGTAAAGCCAATGGCCTTTTGCCTGCACATCAGACTTTTTTATTGGCTTTTTTAAAACTGTTAGAAACCACTAAAATATTATTCAATACCTTTCCGGCGCGCCATCGCGATCTTTATTATCGGGAATTATTAGGCTTAACGCCGAGAAATGCCCAAGCGGATCGGGTGGCGATAGGTATTACCTTGAATGGGGATAATGCCGAATATCTTGTTCCTCAAGGAACCTACTTTGATGCCGGACATGATAGTGCTGGCAATCCATTACAATATGTATCCGAATCGAATGTATTGGCAAATCAAGGAGAATTGACTGACTTGTGTTGGTATCGAAAAGAGGGTGATGGTTGGAAATCGGCAATACCACTGAATCTTGCAGATAATATTGCATTACCTGAAAACGGTATTCGGCTTTTTAGCCCAACACCTAATGATGTTCCGGTTTTGTCTGGTTACTTAATTGCTTCGTCTTTATTTACGCTGTCAGCAGGAGAGCGCACGATTAAAGTTACATTAACAAGCAAGTGGACAGGTAAATCTGAGCACATCACGGCTAATATTAGTGCAGAAAATTGCTGGTCTTCCTTGAAGGTAAAGCTTGTCAATGAAACAACGCTTGAACTCGGATTGTCCGCCAGTGGTGCGCCAATTACTCCTCCTGATGTCTTGGATAATATGACGTTTGATGTACCGGTATTAAAGCTAGGCACTATTCAAGGTCCTGTTCTGCCTGAGATTAAAGACATCGAAATCAGCATTAATGACAACCGTAGTGTGTACTATGCCTCTGATGGCGGTATTGACCGAACGGATGCATCCAGCTTTCCCTTTGGTCAATCACCGTCGCTAGGCTCTGGATTTCATCTGATTGCTCCTGAATGGTATGGCACTGAAAACGCAATAGTGACGATTACCCCTCAATGGGTTGGCTTACCTACTAAAAGTTTTAAAGAATGGCATAAAGGTTATAGTCCTGAATCCGATAATGGCGCATTTAAAGTACAAGGCTATTTGGTCACTCCTCAGGAAAGGAAGACTCTCAATGCCACCCAATCGTTATTTGGTGGAGATGAGGCGCCAAAAGAGCAAAGCCTAAGCTTTACCTTGCCAGCAATGAATTATCCCGTTGCAGACAGTCCATCTCCCAATGACTGGCCGGCGTCAGTGCGTATAGAACTGGCCGAGCAGGATTTTATGCATAGCCAATATTGGCAAGATCCTACCGGTAAGAACTTACCCTATACCCCGCAAATCAGTGCGTTGCAGATTCAATTCAGCGTTAAAGCTAAATCTGAGCAATTTGCTGTTTACCCTCTGACGCCTTTTGGCTGGGGTGAGGCGGCGGCAGAGAAGCCAGCATTCACCGATGCGGCATTTTATTTAGGTTTTACGGGGGTACTGCCGGGGCAAACTTTATCTCTCTATTGGCAACTAGAAGGGGTTAAAGCGCTCGATTTATCTTGGTTTTACCTCGATAAGCGCAATACCTGGCGTAAATTGGATAAATTAGTTGATGATCAAACTGGTAACCTGTTCGACCGGGGTATCTGGCGCACTTTATTGCCGCAAGATGCTTCAAATCAGGCCGCCCTGATGCCGACGGGGCGGTACTGGCTGAAAGCCGAGATAGTTGGAAAGATTGATCCCCAAGATTGCCCACGTATTAAAGGCCTACTGTATAACGCCGCCACCGCCGCCTTAGCTAACGCAGAACCTGTTGAGCAGGCTCACTTTATCAACGGATTGGCTGCTAACAGCATAAAACAACCGGTAAACACTATTGCTGCAATCAGCGGCGTCACGCAACCTTGGGCTTCTTGGAACGGTCGTCCGCAAGAGACTGAGCAAGCCTTCTTAAAACGAATTCCTGTCCGGTTGTCCCATCGTAACCGAGTGTTGAGTTGGGGCAACATGGTCACCTTACTAAAAGATCATTTTATTAGCCTGCTTGATGTCAGACACCATTCAGGCAGTAAATTAACCACCATTCCGGCGCCGGAAAAGCAACAACTGATAATCATTCCAGACAACCGTTACAAGGATAATGATGATGCATTACGCCCAAAACTGAACCCGGCACGATTGGCGGAGATGGTTGCATGGTTAAGTCAATTAAGTAGCCCTTGGGCAACCATTGAAATCAACAATCCTACTTATGTTGACGTTAAAGTGGATTATCAAGTGGCCTTTATCTCTGGCGTTAATTCTGATTATGGTCATCATCAGCTACAACAGCAATTAAGCCGAACATATATGCCGTGGGCAGAGAATCCGGCTATCGGCGTGACAATGGGTAATTGCATTGACTACTACCAGTTGTTAGCCGCCATCCAACAATCCCCTCTGGTAGAACGCGTCACCAATTTAAGCATAACCATTGCTAACCGAGTTACGGGTACCGTGGGTGCAACTATCGAAGCCAATGATAATGAAGTGTTGATTTTAGTCTGGTCAGATAAACATTCCTCAAATAAGGAGTTAATAAATGCGTCATCAGGATGCTCTGTTTCCCATCGTTAAAGACGATATTGCTTTTGATACCTTACTTGCTCAGGCTAAGGCTGTTATTGAGCAACAATCCGGTCAATGTTGGAGTGATATGAGTGAGAATGATCCCGGTATTACCTTATTAGAAGCTTGTTGTTATGGCGCATCAGATTTAGCTTACCGTCATTCGTTGCCGCTTTTGGATCTTCTTACGCCGAGAAAAGAGGAACAGACAGCCGGCGACGGTATTTTTCCCCAAGAATTTGGCCCGCAACAGATGCTGACTTGTGGTCCAATTACGTTGGCGGATTATCGTCGGGCGTTGCTGGATTTACATAGTGATGACACGATTGGTGGTTACTTTTTATTTAATGATGTACTACTGATATGCGAACCTAAAGATCAACGCTATACATACTGGTATAGCAAAAAGAAGCGTGAATACAGTTTTACTCAAACCCCAGATTCAGATAGCAAACAGTTAACATTAAGAGGAAATTATTGGCTTTATTTACTCCCAGGCCGGGAAACTCAGATCGATAATAAGCTGGCGCAGGAGAAACTTAACGCTTTCCTGAAAGATAATCGTAATTTGGGAGAATGGGTGAGTCGGGTTATTTGGTTAAACCCGGTTGATTTGCCATTGAAGATGGATATTCAGCTTGATAATGACGTTAAAGATATCGCTGACGTAATTGCTCGAATTTATATGACAGCAGAACAAACAGTACTGGAAAAGCCGTTACGTTATACCACCCAAGCAATGAAAGAAATGGGTTACAGTAATGAAGAAATTTTTGATGGGCCTTATTTACATCACGGCTGGATACCTAAATTACCGCCGACCAAAGATTACAACGACGCCATAGTGTTAAGTTTAAGCCATTTGGTTAACCGATTATTGGCGATTAAAGGCGTTCAAAGTGTAATCCGGCTGGAATTAGATAAGAATAAATATGATGCTAGCATTATTTCTCCGTTACCGGGCGATAATTGGTCTTGGGAAATTGCGAAAGGATATTATCCCAGATTATGGGGTGAAGATCCCTTAACATTGATTACCTCATCAAACAGCCCATTAACTATTATTGCCAAAGGTGGCGTGAAAGTGACGGTTTCTAGCGAAGAGATAGAGAAAAGGCTCATTACAGAATCGCTAATTAATATACAACCAGAATTATTGGACTGGGGTAAATATCGTAAAGTGCGGGATTATTACCCGGTAAGCAATAAATTACCCGCTTGCTATGGATTGCAGACTAACAAATATACCTTACAACAAATACAGCTACACCAATTTATTCTGCCTTTTGAACAGATATTAGCGAATGGCTGTGCAGAACTTGCTTTATTGCCGAAACTATTGGCGTTTAAACAACGGGGAAATATGATATACGGTGTACAATGGCCTTTTAAAGTTAATACAGTGAGTCAGAACGTTCATCAGGAGATAATGCCTGACTTAATTAAGAAACTGAATGATGATGCGCAAATTAATAATGATGGTGGCATCAATGAACGAAATTATACAAAAGAGCTGGTTATTCTTGAGTATCTGTTAAGCTATTTTGGCGCTCATCGAGCCGCCAGACCGCTTATTCTTAATCGACGGGATTTTCTATCCACTCAGCGTGGTTATCTGGCTCAACAACCAGAGCTGGCCTATCATCGTAATAATATTCGCATTGATAAAGTATCGGCGCTGCAAAAACGAATTGCAGCCCGGTTAGGTTTGGGAAGAAAATGCTTTAGTGAACCGCCTGATTTGGCTGATCTGCCTTTCTATTTAATTGAGCATCGTCGGCTGTTGCCAGTGAAACCTGACGAGGCATTCAACAGTGAACAAACACCTGATAATCTGGAAATTAAAAATCATCCTGATGCTAAAAGTCATCACTTAATTATTACTCAGCAAAATGCGGCAGGGCGGTTATTACATGGTCAGATGATTAACTTAATAATTAAAGGTGAGAACGAATTCATATTACGGGGCCAAGTGATCACTGAGATTACAGAAAAATCATTTTATCTTGATACCCGTAATAGTATTGCTCTGGAATATAATTTGGACAGAGTGCAACAAGCATTTACTGACAAAAAACTAGTCTGGCAAAATAGTCCGGTGTGGTTGGAAGATATGGATTATCAATTGGTTTATGCTGATGAAATACATCAAAATAATAAAGAAAACGATGAACTCTGGATCACATCTAGTCCCCAAAGCCCTTTTCCTGCTATGATCAAAGAAGGAGATGAAATCACACTAAAGTATAAAATTACCCCTTATGAGCTACCTAAAAAAAAGTTAGCTAGTGCTGATGCTATATCTGATTATGAACTTAAAGCGCGTATAGTGGAATTTAATCATATTGAGGGTCGGATAAAGCTCAAAAAAATAGTAGACCAGAAAAATGATTTTCCAATAGAGTCAGAGGCATGGCGTTATCGTTGGTATTTCTCTGGTACAGAATACGCGCATACTGATCGTTTTTCATTTGTCGTCAGTATAGCTATTAATCGCCAGTTAATTGAAAATAACAAGGTTGATCCGCATAAACTGGAATTGTGGGTAAAAACTGAGATTTTAGCTGAATTTCCTGCTCATGTTTCCATGATTATTCATTGGTTGCCACTGGATCATTTTAAGAATTTTGCCAGCACTTATAAGCGTTGGCAGAATAATGGCGCTGCTTTAGGGGATGAAGCATATCATATTCTAGAAATGCTAACTTTAGGACGCCTTCCTTCTGCATTAACGGGTACGGGAAATATGCGAATTGCTACTGAAAAGCAGAGAGCTGAGGTTATTGGTGAATCTGAAACAGAATGGAACTATAAATTCATTGACAGTAATCAGTTGCTATATATACCGAAAATTCAGGAAGATATTAATCGCAATAAAGAGAATTAATGTTGTATTACAATAAGAGATATTTATTGTGCTATTAAATTCATGGTTTTTAATTATTATTATTTCATTATGCATTCATAATTTTAGGATATTATCAATAGAATAGATAAGGTGATAAAAATGGAAAAGAAGAACGATTTATCAAATTCAGCGATTAATCCAGAAAATACCGATAATAAAGCAGAAAGTCCTTCAGCGGATGATTTAAAAAAACGTTTTAAAGCAGGTAGTATTCCACTGCAAGTTGATTATGAACACTTGATTGATATTGCTGATATTGGCCGTAAAGCAGCCGGGCAAGCACCGCAACAAAATGGACCAGGAGCAGGATTGAAGCTGGAGGATAATGGTACGCTTAATTTAAAAATAGGTACTATCGCCAGTAAAGACTATTCTCCATTAATATTAAAAGATGATATTTTATCTGTAGATCTTGGTAGCGGTCTGATTAATAAAGACAACGGAATATGTGTTGGTCAAGGTAATGGTATTGTTGTAAACGCAGATAATATCTCTGTCAAGGCCGCTAATGGTATTACTGTTGATGGCAGTGGTGTTTCAGTTAAATCTGGTAATGGTATTTCTGTTAGTGGAAATGGAGTAGAAGTTAAGGCCAAGAATAATGGCAGTATTTCCGTTGATTCAGAAGGTATAGCTGTTAAATGTTGGGACGGGGGCGGTATTGTGGTAACTGATAATACTGGTCTTTATTTGAAATTAGAGGGAGGAAATACAAACAATGCCTGGAGCGGTGTAAGTGGTTTGAGCCTGAGTAAAAGTGGTGTAAAAGTTAAAGCGGGTAATGGTATTAAAGTTGATGATAAAGGTGTCAGTATTGATCCTAACAAAGTACTCCCCAGAGGAATGATTGTGATGTTTTCTGGCAGTAGTGCTCCTGAGGGATGGGCATTGTGTGATGGTGACAAGGGTACGCCAAATCTGGTCGATAGATTTATTTTAGGCGGGGATTTTGATGGTGTTAAAGGGCAAAGTAATACTAAAGTTTCAGGACCTAAAGATGGTAAATCATTTAAATTTAATTCTGATGAGGCTACACTAAATATCAATGGCAGAACAGATGGGAGATCGTTATCTATTGGTCAAATACCTAATCATGATCATCTTAGTGGGATAATTATTGATACAAATATAATGGCTCAATATGGGGCTTATGAGATCTCTTCAGACAAGAGAGCGGTAGCCTCTTCAAATAATACCAGAAATAGATATCTCTATTACTCAACAGGCATGACTACATCTAAAGGTGATGTAAACGGAAACAGTCCAGAGACACACAATCATGAGATTGATGTAAAAAACACAGGAAAACATTCCCATAGTAATAGAATAACAGTTCCTTATTATATTCTGGCTTTTATTATGAAGCTTTAATATTTGTGAGGAAATTGAAAATTTAAATTATCCATTAATCGTAAAGAGAATACTATTTATGATTTCGAGACCAAATTTATTAAGTAGACTTTCCATTACTATTGAAACTAATAACCAACAGATAGCTAAAAAAGTATTATATGATTCTCTACTTAATCAAGTCAGTGTGCATAAATTACTTAATTTATACTTTAATAAATATGTGATTAGTCAGGATATCTATTTAGATAAATTAACGTTGAATCTTGGTGAAATTAATTCACATAACTTTAATGTATTGTTTCCTATTCGGCTTAATGCTGCTCTAAATAAAGCCTTGAATCAATATCAGGAGAATAATAAGGAAAAAATTCTTACAGGAAATTCAATAATATCCAAAAATACGGATAAGTCATCTTTATTACATAGTCATTATTTATCTGATATCGAGGAGTTTATCCAGTATTTATATCAAAAAGATATTAAATTAAATTCTGAAAATATAATAATAGAGAATAATCGTATTGATATTAATATCAAATCTTTAATTAATCAATTAATGCAAATGGAGAGCAATTTAACATTATTATTAGCAAAAAGTTGTTTATCTGAACACAGTTTGCAAAGTCTTTTAGCTATCAGTCAACCAGATTTATTAACCGCGATTAATCACAAATTGTCGGAGGATATAGATGGATATCAGCATCAAGGAAAGGCAGCTTCTCCTTGGCAATTGGTATTAAATGCCTTGGGATATATACAACGGCATAATACTCAGGAAATACCTAAACCCGATATGAAAGTGATATCCTATATCATGGCTGAACTTGATAGCAGTATGCTTGATATTGTGCTTATTATTACTTTATTTCGCAAAAATATAGTAGCTGAAAATGATTTATTAAATGCATGGTTGAAGCTAATTTGGCAAATAGAATTGATTCCAAAACTGTGTAAAAAACATCTCTCTGTTCAGGAATATAAAAGTTTAGCCAATCGTTTTGGCGGTGAAATCCAGACTTTTAGAGAACAATCTTTACAGCAAACAGTTTCGGTTAATTCAATGATTATTGAGTTATTACAGAAATTATCTACAGAGCATAGGCAAGATTTACCACCATTAAGTCAGCATCAACTTTCATTGATAATCACAGCGATTCAAAAAGGAGAAATAAAAACAGAAAATATTCTCCAGTTATTACAACATCCGGCGTTATATAACCAAACAGGTACAGCTTGGTTAGCACCACTATGGCAATTAGGCTCTATTTCACAACGCTGTAAAAAACATCTCTCTATTGATCAGTATAATAAACTGTCACAACGTTTTATGACAAATAATTTGACACCAGATAATTTACACGTCAAAGACAATAATTGTAGTCAACTTAGCGATATTAATAGGCCA
Source organism: Photorhabdus aballayi (assembly GCF_026153155.1). Lineage (NCBI taxonomy): Bacteria > Pseudomonadati > Pseudomonadota > Gammaproteobacteria > Enterobacterales > Morganellaceae > Photorhabdus > Photorhabdus aballayi. The sequence continues at coordinate 217,990 of NZ_JAPFCD010000001.1, forward strand.
CATTTTGAATCGGGTTTATCTTCTCCATATCAGGTAAGTAATGCTGGAATATTAATTCTATGGCCGATGTTACCCACATTATTTAATCAATTAGGTTTACTTGAGGAAAAAGAATTTATTCATCACCAAGCTCAATTTAGGGCGGTTGATTTCCTGGATTATCTTATTTGGGGGAATGAAGAGGGGCAGGTAGAAAGAAAAACACTCAATAAAGTTCTGTGTGGATTAATGATTGATGAAGAGACGCAATTAATCCCTGTTGAACCAGAAGAACAGCGGATAATAGAACAATGGTTGGATGCGATTATCGTTCAACTTCCGGGCTGGAAAAAACTGAGCTGTAATGATGTCCGACAACTGTTTTTACAACGACCGGGTGAATTGCTGATAGATGAACAGGAAATCAAAATTACGCTACAACATCAGCCATTTGACCTGTTATTGGCCGACTGGCCGTGGCCGTTAAATATCGTCAAACTTCCTTGGCTAAATCGTCCTTTACAAGTTGACTGGCAAAATATTTAACAGGTTTATATAAAATGAACTCTTTACTTAAAAATAGCCACTATGTGATGGCTGAATTACACTGGATTTATCCCCATCTGGAACGTATCGATCTGCTATTACAGCGCTACTATTATCAAAAGAGGGAAAGGTACGATTCATTACCGGAGAGTTTTTTACTTGATGAAAATAAAATAGAGGAATATCTGATACAACCGCAAGGCTTTCCTCATTGGCTATTTGAGGAGAGTGATATTGTTGGTCATCCGAAAACCGAAAAATATTTTGTTTCTGATGCATTGTCTCTATTAGTTGAGCGTTTTGAACTCACGGAATTTGAGTGCGATGTCTTATTGCTTGGTTTATTACCCCATTTTGACAGCCGTTATCATGCGTTATTTGCTGCTTTGCACGGTAATAGTAAAAAACAGTGGCCTAGTTTTGCTTTAGCAATTGAATTATTTAGTCAACGTCAAAATGATTGGCAATTACTGCAAAACAGTTTTTTACCGCAAACACCGTTAATCAATAACCAATTATTACGGCTTAATAACCACGAAGAACCTATTTGGTTACAAACGCAATTTTTAACCCACAGCGCTGTCTGGCATTTTTTATCAGGACAACAGGTAATTTTACCGCCGCTAATAACTTGTGCTTATTGGCATTCTCCTGTTTCGCACCTTTGGTATCCACCAACTCTTTATCATTCACTTGAAAAGATATTATTGAATGAAACTGATGAGGTTCGCCCGCTGGTGATACTTAGAGGAAAACAGGACAATGCCAGAGAATTAGCGGTCAGTAATATTATGGCGTTTCACAGCATCAGTACTTTAACCCTGGATGTAGCTCGATTACCAGCGGAAGAGAATTCAACTGTAATAGCTAATTTGCTGGCAGATGCCGTGAGAGAAGCACGGTTACATAATGCTTGTTTATTAATTCGTAATTTTTCTTTACTTATAGATGAAAAGAAAATATCGAATAACCTATTATCCGTTTTGCTAAATCAACCAAAATTACGGGTAGTTTGTTTGGTAGAACCGGGAGATGCATTAGTATGGATTAAACATCTGCCAATGGTGCAAATAGAGATGCCGGCAGTTACACGGGTAGATAAAGAATCTATGTTGAAAGCATATTTACCGGATAATGTCGTTCAGAGAATTAATCTTATTCAATTGTGTCAGCGTTTCTCATTTACCGCAGAGACCTTGCCGTTAATTCTTAAAGAAGCTTATCAATATCAAATATTACGACAATCGGGAGGTCAATTAGAGGAAATAGATTTACGTAAAGCATTAAGTTTTCGCGCTCAACAAAATTTAGGTAAATTGGCTCGCCGGATAACACCAAAACGTAATTTTAATGATTTAGTGGTTTCTGATGCATTAGCTCAACAATTGAAAGAGGTTATTGCGGCGATTAATTACCGTGACCAGATTTTGGATGCGGGTTTTCAGGAAAAAATAGGCTATGGTAGCGGTATTAGTGTACTGTTTTACGGTGAATCGGGGACGGGTAAAACGATGGCCGCAGAAGTGATTGCCGGGCATCTTGGTGTTGATTTGATTAAAGTCGATCTTTCTACGGTGGTGAATAAATATATTGGTGAAACGGAAAAGAATATTGCCCGCATTTTTGATTTGGCTGAGATGGATTCCGGAGTGCTATTTTTTGATGAAGCTGATGCGTTGTTTGGCAAGCGCAGTGAAACTAAAGATGCTCAGGACAGACACGCCAATATTGAAGTTTCTTATCTATTACAACGGCTGGAAGATTATCCGGGATTAGTGATTTTAGCCACTAATAATCGTAGCCATTTGGATAGCGCTTTTAATCGTCGTTTTACCTTTATTACCCATTTTACTTATCCTGATGAAGAGCTACGTAAAAAAATGTGGCGAGTAATTTGGCCTGAACGCTTGAAATTATCCGATGAGATTGATTTTGCACATTTGGCTAAACGAGCTGATTTGACTGGGTCTAATATCAGGAATATTGCCTTATTGGCATCCATATTAGCGGCAGATAATAATAGTGAAGAAATTGAGAATCAACATATAGAGCGAGCAATTATTCTTGAATTAAATAAGAGTGGCAGACTAATTTTTTAAATTTGGAGTCGATATGAAACATATCATTGAGCCTAATAATGCTATTGTGGAAGTTAATAATGCATTAAAAGATATTCTATCTCAATATTTAAATAATGTTGATATTCGTTTTGATTTGCCTGAAATAAATTCAATTCCATCGAAGCCAACAATAAGTGTATTTCTCTATGATGTACATGAAGATTTGCAATTACGCTCTGCTGAGCCAAAGCGTTACAATCCTGTGACTAATTTATTGTTACCGGGATGGGTAAATATTAATTATAATTATTTAATTACTTACTGGCATCCAAACAAGCCATCAGTTGATGGCAGTAGTCCCGATAGTCAGCCGGATAATCAGGCGGCAAAAATAATGACATCTGTTTTGAACGCGTTGATTAATCATCGTCAATTACCCAAAATTCCTGGTGCTTACACTAAGGTAATTCCACCACAGGAAAATTTAAATAGCTTAGGTAATTTTTGGCAGGCTCTTGGCAATCGTCCTCGACTTTCTTTATTATATTCAGTTACCGCACCAGTAGAACTTCAAAATATTAAAAATAGCATAGAGTCAGTTATGGAGATTTCTCACTCTGTGAATCAAAAATTGAATCCTACTAGCTCACAAATAAGCCAGGCTTTGTTAGAGAAATTATGTACTGATTTAAGTGGCACAGAAGATGTGCGCTTGGCGCTTGCTAAAGTGAATCTAACAACTAAACCGGTTGTAACGGTTGCAGGTAGTAATGATAAGCAAGAAAATGAAAAAATTATTCTTGAGGTTTCGGGTATGACTTTTTCAATCTATTTTTCTAAAATAAAAGAAATCCTTGCAACATGGGTAAAGAGTCAGGATGTGGTTGTTGAGATAAATGGTATAGGTATTATTGTGGTTAAAGAAAATTCTGATGCATTAATTGGAGTGAAAAAACCATCATCTAATTGATTACCCATAATAAAACGACACGTTAGAGAAAATAATGCTATTTTTATTGATGGTTTTATGTAAAAACATCTTGTTGTGTGTGATATTTTAATCTATATATTACTTACTTATAACTTCTAGGTAATAATATTATGCCAATCAGAGACCTTGCGGAAAAGTCTGAAACTCGCAGTAAAAAAGATAGAACATCTGAAAACATAACAACGGGTGATCATCTTGAAATTGCGCCTTCAATTTGCTTGTCTGAATCTAAGAATATATCAAAACCAAAACAGCATAATATAAGTTATGTAAAGTTGATAGATGATATTATTGCACTACATAATGACCCTAAAGGGAATAAGTTACTTTGGAATGATAATTGGCAAGATAAAATCGTTGACCGGGATTTAGCGGCTATATTTAAGGCGATTGATGAAATTGTTGCTGAATTAGGGGGTATTGAAATCTATCAAAAAATGGTTGGGGTAAACCCTTATGATCCGACAGAACCCGTTTGTGGTTTATCCGCCCAAAATATATTTAAATTAATGACTGAGAGGGAACATGCTGTTGATCCAGTAAAAGCGGTCCAGACAGGAAAAATAGACGGCAATGAATTTGCTGAAAGAATTGATCAGCTCAATAGTACAAAAAATTATGTTGCGTTGGTTAATGACCGTCGACTTGGGCATATGTTTTTAATTGATATCCCATCCAACGTTCAGGAAACAGTAGGATATATCTATCAATCAGATTTAGGAGCAGGGGCATTACCTCCCCTTAAAATAGCAGATTGGTTAAATTCCAGAGGGAAAGATCCCGTTAGCCTTAATAAATTAAAGAAATTATTCAGTCATGAGTTTAATCTATTATCTGAAAATGAAAAGAAAACGTTAATTTCAGAGACGCTTGATATACATAAAGATGTATCTAGTATTAAGTTAGATAGAATTAAGCGAGATGAAGGTGTGGATGTTTATTTAACCGAATACGATATTAATGATTTTTTTGGAAATATTGAAATATTAAAATCTAAACTTGATAATTATGATAGAAAATTTGATAAGCCGGAATGAATTGTATTGTTTAAATATTTATATTAGGATTGCAAAAATAATAATTCTAGGTAAATCTAAATTTTAGATGTCATAAATTTAACCAGTACGGAGAGCTTATTAATGTTAAAACATGCTAATCCTCAAACAACACCCGCACAGCGTACTAGAAGTAGCGCTATAAATAATGCTATACAATCGCCATTATCAAGTTCTGCTGGTGGACATCTTGAACTTTCAAATAATGAGAGTGAACCTTTGGAAGGCCATAAGATCAGGGGAACCAAAGGGTTGAAACAATTTCTTGCGGATAGAAGCCTTAATAAAGGATATATTTCCCCGTTGAAGAATAGAGGGTTGTTGGTGGGGAGTGAAGAGGCGCCAATTAATGTGCCCGTCGTGGCCCATCGTTATGACAGTAAGCAGGAGCTTGCACAGGCAGTGCCTTTGAGAAATAGCGCTCCCCGTCAGGAAAATCCTTTTCATGATGTTGTGATGGGATTTGGTGGCGATCAAGTTACATCATCAGAATCGGGTTCAGGAACGATAGGTGTACATTGGGGAAAAAATACGTTAGATCCCAATATTACCGGTATTAATGTGGTGAATGGCGCATCAGGAACTGTGGGAATAAGAATTGCTTTGAAGGATATTCAACATGGGCATCCAGTTATTGTGACGTCTGGAGGATTGAGTGGTTGTACTATGATATATGCCGTGAAGGGCGGCTATTTTTTTGCTTATCATACAGGACAGAGGCCGGGTGATGATGAATGGAAAACAGGCCGGCAGGGGGTTGTTGCGACTTATGAGAGCCATAAAGCGCTTTCGCCGGACAGTGAGCCGATGGCGGTTGGCGAACAGAATAACGATTTGGTGAATATATTTGCGAAGTATGATCAGAGTGTTATTACCTATATGGGTAAACCGGGTGTGGTGATTGATAATACGGCAGAAAATGTTGGCGTTTTTAACTATGACGAAAAGAAGCCTGAAAAACCTGCTATTAGGGCTGGCTATAGTTATGCGCTGTTGGCTAGGGATGATAAAGGAAAGATGAATGTCAAAGTATTGTCGGAAGATGCTACGGTTTCACCCGGCAAGAAAGGAAATACTATTGAGGTGATTAATTCACTCCAAAAACGGTTGTTATAATATGGTAGGTTTGTTTAATAGCCTACTTATTGGAAATTAGCGCTCTTATTTACCCTGCAATATTCTTTACTATCTGATTTGTCACAATTAGACAATATATTGTGGATAATGAAAAAGTTATTAAGAGTGTTTTTTATTTAAATTTTAATAGATTAAATGTCAGTTTTTCATAATGATAATCTCAGGCATCACCAATTTAGCCATTATAGAGATCTTAAAAATGTTCAAGAATGATATTCGCGAAAAAGCAGTTAAATTTGGTAAAAGCAAAACTTCGGATGAAGGGTTGTTGGACGCATTACATCTGGAACTACCTAATATAAAATCAGTTATGTCAGCTTATAAGAAACAGCTTCCTGAATTTGATGATTTTAATAGAAAAACGCAATTAATTCTCGATGCTTCGAAAGAGTTTGGGCAATTGAAACCTGCAAAGCAGCGTAGATTCTCTAAATCGGGTTTAAAAGAGGGGGGTGTTTCTGACGGAAGTTTTATTTATTCAAAAAAATCTTTGCAAGATTTCGCTGCTCATGCAGGATATGTACATAATGGTTATTATGGCGATGAATTTGTCAATCTTAAGGATAATAATAGAAATTTAGCAGATGAAAGATTATTTCCGGGTATTAGCTTGATTAAACGCCCGAAATTATCAATAGTAAAAGATAAAGAACAATGGAATATGCAACAAAGCGACGTTGCCGAAGCTTACAAGATCACGGATATTGAAGCCTTTATTTCAGGTATAAGAGAGATGTATGGTGAGGTAAATCCTTTGCATCCAGTAATAGAATCTTTGATCAGAAATCATATTGTTAATAATCACTATATATTACCGACGATGGCAGGTATTGCTGGTTTGCATGCAGAGGTACAGGCATTGAATAATTTATTGACTTTAGAAGATGAAAGGGCAGGCAAAGCTATTGGAAGTCGAAAAATAGGGGAATATATGCGAGATATATTGAGGTCATCTATTTTTACTCAGCGATTGACAACAAAACAAGCTGGTGATGATTTTGCTGCTTGTCATAACTGTTCGGGGATATTGTCATCGCCAGTGAATGTGATTACCGGCAAAGTAGAAAGTGCAGGAAGTAATTTTTCATCAACATTATCTCGATATAAAACATCACAAGAATCGCCAATATAAAACAATATCCATTTTATGCCTGAGCGTTTTACTTCTCAGGCATTTTACTTGCTTGTTTATGCGGAGATCAGCTTAATAATATAAGAATCAATTATTTTTTACAGTTTCAATTATCCAATTATTGAAAGAACTGACCTTGGTAAATTGTTCTGCTGGCTTTAGCAGTGAGCGAGATACTAGCCCAGAAACAACATAATCTTTGTTATTTGTCTTAATCATCAATGGCCCGCCTGAGTCTCCACCGCCGACACCTCCATTTGGGTTACCAGAACAAATATTTATTTTTGGATCATAATTTGTGTCAGGATATCCAGGAGGCACTTCGATGCATTGCTTATCATCAAGAATATATTCATTGGTTTTCATTAATATATTTGGGGTTGATACACTTTCTGTTCTTCCAAAACCAATAACCGTTAATTCTGTACCAACTGGCAGGTCAATAGTTTCATTTATGCCGTTTAATTTCGCAAAAGTATTACTGTTTGCATCTCGATTGAGTTTAATGAGCGCTATATCATATTGCCCTCGTTTTCGTGTAAACCAGTTTGGGTGAATAATTATTTTCTCAATATCAACTTTATCTTTGTAGATTGGAGTAGGTTTATATTTTTCTAATCCTACGTAAATTTTTGATTTAATACTAGCATCTTCAACGCAGTGAGCGGCGGTTAAAACCCAACGTTTATTAATTAATACAGAACCACAATGATGCCCTTCAATATTGCCATCTTTTTTATTAAGTGCTGAGTAAAATGGGAATTCGCCCGGTTCGGCAGGTTGACCATTTATTATCTCTATTTCTTCGGCGCCATTTGCCATCAATGAGAATGAGATCGTGCTGATAAAAACTAAAATGAAAAGCAATTTTTCTTTCATAATATAATCCTTGTATAATATGATGACGGAGATGAAAATCCATTATATATTATATTAATAGAGTCTGGCAGGATAATAATTATATGCATATTTACACCTCATTTATAATTAAAGGGTTCTTATTCTTTAAAATTAAGAAAATAAATATTTGTTATTAAATAACTTGGTGTATTTACAATGCAGATAAGTTTTTTTGGCGTAAATTCAATTAGGGAATTATGGTCTGCATGATATTTTTATATACCCAATGGATTTCAAGATGCATTGCGACGGCAAGGGAGCGAATCCCCGGGAGCATAGATAACTATGTGACCGGGGTGAGTGAGTGCAGCCAACAAAGAGGCAACTTGAAAGATGACGGGTATATCGAATTAGAGTGTACTTTTGGTAATTCCTTGAATATTATTAACAAGGAAACAGGGATAATGTAATCTTATATATTATTTTTATGATTTTGTTTTAAATGTTTTAAATGTTTTAAATGTTTTAAATGTTTTTATTTTTTAATTGAATTATATTAAATGCATGATTTGTTTATGAAATAATAAAATTCATTTCTAATTTATTTTCGGTATTAAAAGTATTATTTGAGTTAATATTATTAAGAAGAATATTAAACATTTGAAGTTATATTATGATTTTATTGAATAACATCATGGAAATATATAATAATAGTATCATTTAATCGATACAATATATTTAATGTTTAAATGTATTAATTTCAGTTTATATATAATTGACTAGAATTATTTCTTTTTACTATTGTCAAAAGTCGAAATGGTTTGGTATGAACTGGAAATAGAGGAGAAAAATTTTATCTGATGTTATTTTAAGCAAGGAGAGTAAACGCAGGATAGTAAGAATAGCAGTAATGTTTTTCAGTCTGAGCTAAAATTTCGGTGATTGATAAATGAAATTTTATAAAAGTTCATAGCATGATCAATGTATTAATTTAGCCTCTTAATTTTAAAGAGGCTAAATGGTAATTTTGCTAATGATTTCGTCTTTATAACACCAGATCCAGAATGATGACGCCACATAAGCCAATCGCCCATGCAATAGTGGTTGGTATTGACCAAACGATCATCTGTTGTTTGGCATCTTTGATTCCCATCATGCGGTTAACGACCCAGAATAGGCTGTCATTAAAATAACCGAAGAATAACGAGCCCATCGTTGCTGCTTGTGCGGCAATTAGCATGTTGATCCCCGGAATTTGACTAATAATTGGCGCAGAAATGGAAGCGGCGGTAATCATAGCCACAGTGCCGGAACCTTGGATTAAGCGAACCAGTGTTGCGATGATGAATGGAATCAGCACCGGTGTTAATGGTAGGTTGGCTATATATTGCGCCAGAATGGCGCCAGTACCACTTTCACGCAGTACTGCTCCTAATGCCCCTCCAGCTCCTGTCACTAATAAGATAATACCGGCGGACTGTAAACCTTCTTCTAGCCGATCAATCACTTCATGTTTATTGACTTTTGGCATCAAGGTATAAACCGCTAACAATACGCTGATAGCTAAAGCAATAACGGGTGCGCCAAGGAAATCAAATGCCTGGAAATAGAGGTTGTTTGCTTGTCCAGTAAAGATTTTAGTGTTTAACAGCAGTTCATTAATAGCTTTGATGAAGATTAAAACGATAGGGACAATAATCGGCAATAGGGAGAGAAATAGACTCGGTAGTGGTTTGTTCGCTTTTTCTTCTATGTAGCGTTGATGAATTGTTTGTAGATCTTGAGCTTCTTCTGCTTCATCAATGGGCTGAAACTCAGGATATTTTACGGCTAACCATTTGGCATAAAATACAATGCCAATAACGCAAGGCACCGCCAGAACCATACCGGTTAACATCATGGCGCCGACATCGACGCCAAAAATGCCGGCAACCCCCAATGGCCCCGGTGTTGGCGGGACAGTGTGGTGGGTAACGACCAATCCGCCAGCCAGCGCTACGCCGAGTGTCAGAAGATTGCGTTTTCCTTTTTTCGCGAGTGCTTTTGCCAGTGGATAGAGGATAACAAAGGCGGAATCAACGAAAATCGGAATACTGACAATATAACCGGTGATCGCTAATGCCCATTCTTCGCGTTTTTTACCTAACCATTTGATAAAACTGTAGGCTATCTGTTCCGCGGCGCCGGAAACTTCCAGCACCCGCCCCATCATGACCCCCAGACCGATAACAATTCCGATACTGCCTAGTGTGGAGCCAAAGCCTTTAGTCATAACATCAATGGTATTTGCTGCGGTTAAGCCGCCAGAGAGCCCGGCGATCGCCGCTGCAATGAGCATTGCTAATAAAGCATGAACACGGGTGCGTAGCACCAGAAAGATCAATGTGAATACGGCTACACCCAGACCAATGACCGGAATGTAGTGTTCCATAATTAGCCTCCAGTTAGGGACAGGTTATTGGTGATAAAAGTACGAATTGCATCACTGAATGTATTATCAGCATGAAAACCCAGTGATAAGCCGCGGCTGATATCGAAGTGACCCGGCCAACTGGCAACAATACGGTTAATGTTTTCGTCTGGTTCGAAGCGGATGAGCTCCACTGTTTTCTGCCCGGCAACCTTAGCCAGCGCATCAATCATGTCCTGAACCGTGATACTAATACCCGGTAAATTAACTGTGCGGGAAAGACCTAATTTTTCCGCCGGAATTTGAACTGTATGTATAAAGTTGCGGATCACGGTTTCAGGGCTGGAAAGCCATAAAGTCAGATCGCGGGAAACCGGGCAGATGCTGCTTTCTCCGTGCAAAGGCTCACGGATGATAGCACTGGCAAAAGAGGAGGCCGCTTTGTTTGGTTTCCCTGGGCGGATACTGATTGTCGGTAGACGAAGAACTCGGCCATCAATGTATCCTTTGCGGGAGTAGTCGTTAATCATCAATTCACACATGGCTTTCTGTGCGCCATAGGATGATTGAGGATTAACCGCACATTGATCGGTAATGGTTGCGGGTAATTCTCCACCGAATACCGCCAAGGAGCTAGTGAAAATAAATTTCAATTTTGGATTTTTAGCCCGTGCGACGTTTAATAAGCTGCGAGTGACATCAAAGTTAACTTGCAAGCCGAGATCAAAATCGCTTTCAGCGTGACTACTGACAATGGCGGCGAGATGGAATAATACCGTACTGTTTTCATCGATCAGCTTTTCCGCAGCTCCTGATTGCGTTAAATCCAGAGCCAGACATTGGACGCGGGGATCATTAACTGGTGAAACAGGACAGTGAATATCGGTCAATACGAGTTGATCGAAATATACTGTTTGGTTGTTGTTTAACAAAGCACTAGCTAGTTGTTGGCCTAGAAAACCTGCGCCGCCAGTAATTATCACTTTCATTACTATTCTCCTTGTTCAATAGCTTTGGGCTATTTGCTTTAGGGTAGGGTTTTGATCCTTATATGCTGACGGTATGTAATATCAGATTGTGTTCTTGTAATTGTTGCTGCACGTTCGGCGGAAGTTGGCTGTCACAGACAATATCATCCAAACTCGAAAGCGGGCAGACGCGAAACATGCCGTATTTGCCATATTTGCTGCTGTCAGAAACCAAAACACGGCGGCGGGCGATTTCCAATACTGCCTGTTTGACTAAAACTTTTTCTTCATGTGGTGTGGAGACACCATGCTCCAGATCCCATGAACTGGTGCTAATAAAGGCAATATCCACATTCAAGTTACGAAGCAACATGGCGGCGATAGGACCAACACAGGAATAATTTCTCTTATCTACTTGTCCCCCGGTATGGAACAGATTTAATTGGGGTTTGTTCATCAGGTACTGGATAATGGAAAAATCATTCGTGATGATAGTGAGGTTAAAACGCTCAGCTAGAACTCTGGCAATTTCAAACGTGGTGGTGCCAGCGTCAAGATAGACCACTTGTCCATCTTCAACCATAGATACGGCATATTGACCAATTTCCCGTTTATGACGATGATTAAGCCGGGCTTTTTCATTCCAGGGCAATTCCTGACGTAAAACATCACTAAGTTGCACACCGCCACTGACACTAATGACTTTTCCTTCCTCCTCCAGAGCGCGGATGTCTCGCCGTACTGTCATATGGGAGACGTTCATCAGTTTAACCAGCGCGCTGATAGAAATTGTCTGATATTCATGTACGTAGCGATAAATAAAGTCTCTACGCTCTGATGGGAGCATATTTTCTCCTGATTATTTCTGTGCTTTGGTCAACCAATCCAGACCATCTTCCGTGTGTCCGGCAGGGTGATATTCACAGCCAAACCACCCTTGGTAGCCCATTTCATCCAGTTTGTTAAATAGCCACGGATAGTTCACTTCGCCGCTATCGGGTTCATGGCGTTCAGGTACGGAGGCAATCTGGATGTGACTGAATTTGCCCCATAGACGCTCAATAGTGCGTAGCAAATCCCCTTCCATGATCTGACAATGGTAAAGATCTAGTTGGATAAAAACATTTTTACGGTCAATGGCTTGGAGTAATGTTTCTGCTTGATACTGAGTTGTCAGGAAGTAATTTGGCATATCACGAGTATTAATCGGTTCAATTAATACGTTGATGTTATGTTCTGCCATCACATCAGCGGCATGTTGAATGTTTCTGATATAACATTCGCGTTGTTGTTCTGGCGTGAATTGTTCATGCAGTTTTCCTGCCATTGTATGAACTTGCTTGCAGTTCAGCGCCAGTGCATATTTCAGCGCGGTTTGTACACCTTCGGCAAATTCTTTTTCACGGCCAGGAATAGAGGCTATCCCTCTTTCTCCCTCCGCCCAGTTTCCGGCGGGCATGTTGAACAGAACTTGGGTTAATTGATGCTGTTTTAATAGGACAGCCAGCTCTTCCACCGCCACTTCATAAGGAAACAGATATTCAACGCCTTTAAATCCAGCTTTGGCTGCACGGGCAAAACGTTCTGTGAACGGTACGTCGTTGAACATCATGCTCAAGTTCGCCGCAAATTTAGCCATGATGAATTCCTTGTTTATTTACTCAATTCTTGGGGTAACGAGTTTCAAGTTCTTGTACTTGCTCTTCATTTAATGCGGTGAAGCCATGTGGCAGTAACGTTAAATAGAGCCGGGCGGTATCTTCCAATTCCTCTGCATTGAAAAAAGCTTGCCGTAAAGTTTTGCCGCCGACAACAGGTCCGTGGTTCGATAGCAGGATTGCGTTGTGTTTTGCGGCCAGCTTCGCAATTTCCTCTCCGATTCTTTCATCTCCTGGTGGTAGATATTTGACCAGAGGCAGTTTTCCAACTCGCATTACATAGTAGGGTGTAATGGGTGGCAGGCAGTTACTTTTATCCAGATTGGATAGACAGGAAAGGGCGGTTAACCAAGGAGAATGTAGATGGACCACTGCATGGCATTCGGGACGGTTGCGGTACATTGCCAGGTGCATGGAAACTTCTTTTGTGGGTTTGTCGCCAGATAGCCAGTTACCCTCTGCGTCCAGCTTACTCAGGCGCTCAGCTTGTAAGTCGCCAAAGCTGGAATTGGTCGGTGTGATGATAATCGTGCCATCTTTTAGTTTGGCGCTGATGTTACCTGCACCGCCGCTGCTATAACCCCGGTAGAACATTGAACGAGCCCATTCGACTAATTCTGTCCGTAATGCTTGTTCACTCATGAAACATCTCCTGTACATGCAGGAAAAAATCAATATCGCCGAAGTTGCCTGATTTTAATGCCAGCCAATAATTGTGTTGTTGATCATGTACCCAAGGTACGCCTGGGGCAATTGGCGCACCGATACTGAATTGTTGAATGTCCAGACTTTGTACTATTTTACCGGCAGTTTCGCCGCCTGCGATAATGAAGGTATTGAATCCGAACTGACGCAAGCCTTTTACAACACTGGCTAAGGTGTTTTCTATTGCTTCACTGGCAGTAGCCGCACCATATTGCTGTTGGATTTTCTGTAATGTTTCTGGGGATTGAGTTGCGTATAGCATGGGAGCCAGATAGTTTTCTGATTGCAGAATAACCCACGCAACCAGTTTTTCGGCATATTGTGGATCATTGATACATGAATCAATATTCAGGGATTGAGCAGGGGCCAGTTTCTGGTACAGGGCAACTTGTTTGTTGGTCATGACAGAACAACTGCCAGAAAGGATCACGGCGCGTCTGTTCTCGGCGGGTGGTGTTGCTCCTTCTGGTTGGCATGGCATCAATGGTTTACCGGTGTCTGTGCTGGCAAGGGCAGCGCCAAGACCGGAACCGCCAGTGATTAATTTCAGCTCTGATGCCGCTCTGGCAATAGGCAGCAAGTCATTCATGGAGAGGGTATCTGTTACTGCGTAGCGTATGTTTTGTTGTTGTAAATGATTTAGCCTCACGCGAATTGCCTGTTCTCCCTGGTGTACACAGGCCAGATCCACCAAATCGGCTTTCCCTTGAGCTTGTTGTTCCATCAGACGCAGTAGATTGGCATCTGTCATTGGTGTCACGGGATGGTGCTGCATACCGCTTTCATTAAGCAGTTGGCCGTTAACAAATAGATGCCCATGCACAACGGTTCGCCCATTAATTGGGAGGGCAGGAGAGATCAGCGTGATGTCTGTTTGTAGTTCATCCATCAGGGCATCAGTGACCGGGCCAATATTGCCTTTGCTGGTAGAGTCAAAAGTTGAGCAGTATTTGAAGAATATTTGTTGACAATCGGCTTTCTGACGTAACCAGCGGCAGGATTTCACCGCGTTATTCACGGCTTGGTCTATCGGGCAGGAGCGGTTTTTCAGGCTGATAACAATAGCATCAATATCCGGTGGAATGGCGGTATTCTCATCAGGTGTATCCAGTAGCTGGACGACTTGCCAGCCGCTTTGCACCATAAAACCAGCGATATCGGTCGCGCCGGTAAAGTCATCAGCGATAACGCCCAATTTAATGGTCATTATTTTTTCTCCGGTAAAGTGATACCTTTGAATGTTTTAATAACCGCGCTGTCATCCCATTGGCCGAAACCTTCGTTACTGGCGGCAAGGAACATTTGATGTGCAGTGGCTGATAATGGTAGTGGGAATTTCAGATCCTTACCTGTTTCTAATGCCAATCCCAGATCTTTGACAAAGATATCTACAGAGGATTTGGCGGTGTAATCCCCTGCCAGAATATGGGGAACGCGGTTTTCAAACATCCAAGAGTTACCCGCTGCGTGGGTTACAATATCGTACATCAACTCCAAGGAAATGCCGGCTTTGGCTGCTAATGCCATACTTTCTGCGGCGGCGGCAATATGTATACCGGCAAGTAATTGATGGATTGTTTTGACAGTAGATCCTTGACCAATCTCGTTTCCAACATGATAAAGTCGTTCGGTGGCGGCATCAAATACAGACTTTAGTTTTTCAAATAATGCGGGTTCGCCAGAAGCCATAACAGTGAGTTGGCCTTGTTCAGCTTTTAGTGCGCCGCCTGAAATAGGCGCATCCAACATGTTGAGGTTGTATTGGCTAAGACGATGGGCAAAATCTTTAGCTTGTTCTGCGGCAACGGTACTGTGAAGCACAATGATCGTACCGGCTTTTAGTCGGCTAACCAGCGGTGTTTCGCCCCCGAACAGTATGCTTTCTATTTGATCGCCGTTGACGACTACGAGCAAAATGGCATCTAGCTCTGATGCCCATTCTGCTGCGTTGGTTGTTGCCGCTTTAGCGCCCGCTCGCAGAAGCTGGTCACAGGCTTTTGGATTTAAATCAAATCCATATGTGGGAATGCCTGCGCGTATTAACGAACAGGCAATTCCCATACCCATAGCCCCCAATCCTATAATCCCTATTTTTTGTGTTGATTGGTTCATGATGGTTCCCTGGTGTTGTTGTTATAATTTGTTATTTTTTATCATTATTTCACACGTAATTTCACAAATACAGGACAGTTATCACATTTGAAAATCCTCTGATTGGCGATAGCTATTCTTGTAATTATTTGATTTATATTGTTTATAATTGATTGTTGTGAAATGTTAAATTTCACGTAAAGGTGTGATAGGGAATATGATTGTGGGGACGTTAAGGTTGGTAAGCGCTTTTTGCTGAATTCTTTTGAAGATGTTAGTTAGTCTCTGGATCTGTTTAAGAATAGATAATTTAGAGGCATGTGATAGAGGTAGGTTGTTTTCGGAGGAATAAGGGTGTATCGGATGTTAATTTAGGTTTGTTTGTAAGGCTTGAAGGATGTTTGTGGTGGTGGGGGAAGGATGACTCGTCACTGCGTTCCTCGCCCTACGGGCCAACGCGTCGCAAGCGCCGCATTGTTGTTTCGCTGCGCTCAGCTCGAACCTTCGAAGTCTGTGACGGTAGATTTACAGTCTGCTCCCTTTGGCCGTTTGGGAACTTTACCCGATTTGGGAACTTTACCCGATTTTGAAATGTATCACTGTTGATTACAGCGGGCGGAATCACATCAAATGAGCCGCTGTTGTAAAGTTCGAACTTTGGCGAAGGTTTTCGACCTTCCTCCAAATGAGGAATATGTTTTTATTGAGTTTGTTTGTAAGGCTTGAAGGCAATTTTTGGTGGTGGGGGAAGGATTCGAACCTTCGAAGTCTGTGACGGCAGATTTACAGTCTGCTCCCTTTGGCCGCTCGGGAACCCCACCAGATTTTGAAATGTATCACTGTTGCTTAAAGCGGGCGGAATCATATCAAATGAGGCGCTGCTGTAAAGTATATATTTACAAATAAGTTACCGTATGCTGTTTTTTTATCCTTGTTGCTCCTGTTGTGAACAAATAAGTCGTCTGTTAGTGGCGGCGGGGGAAGGATGACTCGTCACTACGTTCCTCGCCCTGCGGGCCAACGCGTCGCAAGCGCCGCATTGTTGTTTCGCTGCGCTCAACTCGAACCCTCGAAGTCTGTGACGGCAGATTTACCGTCTGCTCCTTTTGGCCGTTCGGGAACCTCACCCGATGTTGAAAAGTATCACTGTAGATTACAGCGGGCGGAATCACATCAAATAAGCCGCCGCTGTAAAGCATATATTTACAAATAAGTTACCGTGTGCTGTTTTTTTATCCTTGTTGATCCTGTTGTGAACAAATAAGTCGTCTGTTTATGACGACTTATTTACCGTCTGCTCCCTTCGGCCGTTCGGAAACTTCACCCGATTTTGAAATGTATCACTGTTGATTGCAGTGGGCACTTCCCCCTTGAGCGGTTTTTACTTAACAGGTTTAGAAAGAGGGATTCCTTTTTGCCCTGCGTAGAAGACCAAGAGGGTAACCCCTTCTTTGCCTGTGTAACCGCGATGAGCGCTGTCAACCATCTCGGATACCGCCTCTCCTGCCTTTAAAAGACGTTTTTCGCCACTGGATTTTTTCTCTGCCGTTAACACTCCGTCCAGCACATAAGCTGCGTTAGGTATCGGGTGTTCATGCCAGTCAAGGCTGGTATTTGGAGCAATAGTAATTTTGAGAACTGAAAGCTGAGGAGTGCCTTTGGGATATTCCTGATAAGACACGCCATCCCAAGACTTTTCAGTCTCAAGCAATTTTTCAACGTTAATACCAGCAGCAGTGTTGCTGTCATGTGCTTGAGTGAAAAATGGAGCAATGAGCAAAGCAAAAGAGGTAAAGACGGATAAAGTTTGAATAGATAGCCGCATGCGAGATCCTTGTAATAAATTGAGTAAGTGACCTGTGGAGAACCATATCATCCTCACGATGATCAGGGAAGACCCACACTTATACAGTAAGAATTTGGTTACTTCAGTTCGTGTTGAGTAACGAGGGGAAAGAAAACGACATTTTTTCTGGTACTACTATTGCTTACAGCGGCTAGGATCACATCAAATGAATCGCCGCTGTAAAGCGTATGCTTGAATAAGTTACCGTGTGCTGTTTTTTGGCCCCAGGTAATTCAGCTTTAAAGGATGACAGTACGGTTGCCGTAAACAAAAACTCGTTGAGCAAGAACCCAATATAAAGCATGACTCAGCGCGTTTTTTTCAACATCCCGGCCCGCTCTCATCATGTCTTCAGCAGTGTATGTATGGTCTATGTTAATGACCTTCTGAGTAATAATTGGACCTTCATCCAGATTGTTATTCACATAATGCGCTGTTGCTCCGATGATTTTTACCCCTCTCTCATAAGCCTGATGATAAGGACGCGCCCCGATAAATGCAGGTAAAAAGGAGTGGTGAATGTTAATAATTTGATTTGGATAATGTTGGACAAATTCCGGTGTCAGTACTCGCATGTATTTAGCTAATACCACGTAGTCAGGTTTGTATTGGTCAATCTGGGCAATCAGTTTTTCATCATGTTGTTCACGGGTTAAACCCTCGTGACTGATTAAATGGAAAGGAATGCCAAATTGCTCAACTAACGATTGTAATGTTGCATGGTTGCCGATAACCGCAGCAATTTCAACATCAAGCCCGTCATAAGCGCTTTTCATGAGCAAATCCCCAAGACAATGCGCTTCTTTTGTCACCATAATAACAATACGCCGACGACCCGCGCTATTTAATTCCCGTTGCGAACCCACCGGAAGTGCGTCATCTAAATCAGCAAGAAATGTTTCATCATTGAAAATTCCTTCAAGCTCAGTACGCATGAAAAAGCGGCCTGTGCGATGATCGACGAATTCATTATTCTGAACTATATTCAGTTGGTGTTTGTAACAAATATTAGTAATTTTGGCGATCAGTCCTTTGGCATCAGGGCAAATAGTGCGTAGAATTTTTTTTTGTATATGTTGATGTTGCATGAATAGGATTATCCTTAAATATTTTGCGTTTTCTGTTTGTGGGCCTTAACCACAACATTTTTTGTATTTTTTACCTGAACCGCATGGGCAGGGGCTATTACGGCCAATTTGAGGTTTTACGCCGTCGATAGGTTTTATACCGTCAATGATAGGTTTTATACCGTCAATGATAGGTTTTATACCGTCAATGATAGGTTTTACACCGTCAATATAGTACCAACGCTGGTCTATACGAAGAAAACGTGAACGCTCATGAATAAGTTGCTTATCTTGGGATTTCTGATCAAGAAAGCAAGCTGAAAATTCAACATAGGCTTCGTTATCATTTTTGCCTTTTGCCGTCGTAATGACATTTAGTCCGAGCCACTGGGTAACAATAAAACTTTGTTCTATATCTAAACGCCATTTTTCAGCCTGGCAGTCAGGATGCCAGCTGGTAATAAGATAATCGGCGTTGTGCTTTACATAGGCGCTGTATCGGGAACGCATCAGTGATTCGGCAGTCGGGGCAATTTTTATGTTTTGAAGATAAGGGGAACAGCAATCCGCAAAATCTATTCCGCTACCACAAGGACATAGCTCTGTCAAAATAACTCCAATTGTAAAGGGTGAAATACCATTTTTATGGGTTTTTTATTGCAAAGAAACGTAAGAGAACAAATGATAGTCACTTAATTGAACTAATATGAGTGATAGTACCTAAGAAAAGGTGAAGGTCGCAATATTAAGATTAAGATAAGGAAGCGCATTTATGGAAAAGGCATTGGCAGGCAAAAAAATTCTGATTGTAGAGGACGAACCTGTTTTTTGTTCTTTGCTGGCAGGGTACTTGCGAACGTTGGGTGCTAAGGTATTAGTTGCATCTAATGGGGCTGTTGCACTACAGGTGCTAGGACGCGAAGCTCATATTGAACTTATTTTATGTGATTTAGATATGCCGGTTATGAATGGCATTGAATTTATTGCGAAATTGACGAATGAGGGGATTAGTATTCCAGTTATTATTATTTCAGCGACTAACAAGATGGCCGAAATTGATGAAGTGCTTCGTTTGGGAGCAAAAGATGTTTTATTAAAACCTGTTTCAGATCTTAATGAGATAAAAAAATCGGTGTTGGCCTATTTACATCCTACGGTCTTTATGTCTGGTGCGATTGAACAGAATAATTTGAATAAAGATTGGTTAACTCTAAAGCATAATTCAGATGAAGCATTAAATATGCTTAAGCAGTTACAACCTCCGGTTTCTCAAGTGATCGCTCACTGTAAAGTTAATTACCGAAAATTAAATATGATTGATAAACCAGGATTGATTCTCGATATGGCGGCGTTATCTGACAATGAATTAGCTTTTTATTGTCTGGATATTAGCCGTTCAAAAGAGTATGGTGTGATTTCAGCATTATTACTTAGAGTCGTATTTAACAGTTTGTTACAGGAGCATATCGTCCACCATTCCCGGCGTTTACCCAGTATGGCAGGTATTCTAAATAGAATTAATAACTTGTTGGAAGGTGCAGGGTTACAAGGGCAATTTCCATTGCTGCTTGGGTATTATCATACAATCAATAAAACGGTTCTGCTCACCTCCGCAGGGTTACATGCCAGTATTAAGTCGGGTAATCGCCAAATCCAATTAGATAGTGGTGTTCCTCTTGGGACGTTGAAAACGATTTGTTCGAATCAAGTTTGTTCTCATAGTGCTGAATGGCAATGTCGGATCTGGAATACAAATAGTCAAATAAATCTGATGCTTTCTTCAATGTATTCTGGGTGAATATTACCAAGGTGGAATTTTGTTTAAAATGGATTTTAAACATTAGGTCACGATAATGTAATTAAACAGAATGGTGCTGTTTATCGGAGAGAATTAGCTGATATACTCCGTCTATTATGCTTGAAATCTATCTAATCAGGCTATTTTATTTGCCGCTCTTTACTACAAAGAGCGGATTTAGCGCTGCTCAGGTAAAAGTGATAACTTTTTGAGTAGCCAGATAGGTAAACGAAGCAGTGAACTCTGTGTATGCATCGGTTTCTGTGAGCCGTTCGGGCTTGCGGTTTATTGACAAGAAATAGTCAGTAATAATGACGTCTTATTAAAAGAGTTGTCGCTGATTTTGAGTTGAAGACGAATTTATTTCAGTCAAAAAACATCGGGAGAAAGATTAATGACAGCAGTAAAAAAATCATCAGTAGAAAAACCATCAGTAGAAAAACCATCAGTAGAAAAACCATCAGTAGAAAAAATGGTAAAGAAAGCTGTTATTCCGGTAGCGGGCTTGGGAACGAGGATGCTACCTGCTACGAAAGCCATTCCCAAAGAGATGTTGCCCTTAGTGGATAAGCCTCTTATTCAGTATGTCGTTAATGAATGTATTGCCGCTGGCATTAATGAAATTATCTTGGTGACTCATTCATCAAAAAATTCAATTGAAAACCATTTCGATACCAGTTTTGAGTTAGAGGCTATCCTTGAGCAAAGGGTGAAGCGTCAGTTATTGGACGAGGTTCAATCTATTTGTCCAAGTCATGTCACTATTATGCAAACTCGTCAAGGAATTGCTAAAGGATTAGGGCATGCGGTGTTATGCGCCAAGCCTTTAATTGGTGATGAGCCTTTTGCTGTGATACTCCCGGATGTTATTCTTGATGAATACAGTACGGATCTGACTAAATATAATCTGAGCGAGATGTTGGTTCGCTATAATGAAACGGGTGCGAGTCAAATATTAGTAGAACCTGTACCTCATGAAGAAGTTTCGAGTTATGGTATTGTCGATTGCCAAGGAGAAAATCTTCAACCCGGTGACAGCAAACCAATTAAGCGAGTGGTTGAAAAACCTAAACCGGAAGAAGCGCCATCAAATCTTTCTATTGTTGGGCGTTATGTGTTGTCCGAGAAAATTTGGCCATTATTATCAAAAACAGCGCCAGGCGCCGGTGATGAAATTCAACTTACTGATGCAATTGCCATGTTAATAGAACAGGAGTCTGTGGAAGCCTATCACTTGCAGGGTGTGAGCCATGATTGCGGTAATAAGCTCGGTTATATGCAGGCATTTGTCCGGTATGGCATGAAACATCATGCTTTGGGAAAAGAGTTTACTGGTTGGTTAGTGACTTTGCAGGATCAGGTTAAAGAATAATTTTACGGAAATTTAGGTATTATATGAAAGTTACGGTATTTGGTATTGGTTATGTTGGCTTGGTTCAGGCGGCGGTTTTAGCTGAAGTCGGTCATAATGTTCTTTGCATTGATATAGATGCCAATAAAGTTGAAAATCTGAAAAATGGTCAAATTCCCATTTTTGAACCTGGCTTAGCTCCACTGGTTAAAAAAAATTATGAAGAAGGCCGCCTGAATTTTAGTACGGATGCAAAGGCTGGTGTTGCGCACGGTAAATTACAATTTATTGCTGTCGGCACTCCTCCTGATGAAGATGGTTCAGCAGATTTAAAGTATGTGACAGCGGTTGCCCGTACTATTGCGGAACATATGGATAGCTATAAGGTGATTATCGATAAATCTACGGTTCCTGTTGGTACCGCAGATAAAGTTAATGCCGTTGTTAATGAAACTCTGTGTCAACGTAATGTTGATATTCCATTTGATGTGGTTTCTAACCCTGAATTCCTTAAAGAAGGCGCGGCGGTTGCAGATTGTATGCGTCCTGAGCGGATTATTATCGGGTGTGACAATGAAAGAGTCATTAACCTGATGCATGAATTGTACGAACCATTTAACCGTAATCATGATCGTATGATTGTGATGGATATTCGTAGTGCAGAACTGACGAAGTATGCTGCTAACTGTATGCTGGCAACGAAAATCAGTTTTATGAATGAGATATCGAATTTAGCTGAAATGCTTGGCGCTGATATTGAGCATGTTCGTCAAGGAATTGGTTCTGACTCCCGTATTGGCTATCATTTTATCTATCCAGGCTGTGGTTATGGTGGTTCATGTTTCCCAAAAGATGTGCAAGCATTGATTCGTACCGCAGAGCAAATTGGTTATCAGCCTAAAATTCTGCGTGCTGTAGAGCAAGTGAACGAACTGCAAAAGCATAAATTGCCTTCTTTTGTCATGCGCCATTTTGGTGAAGATTTATCCGGTAAGACATTTTCTGTCTGGGGATTATCGTTCAAACCGAATACCGATGATATGCGTGAAGCGTCAAGTCGTGTTTTGATGGAAGCATTATGGCAGGCGGGAGCCAAAATACAGGCTTACGATCCCGAGGCGATGCAGGAAGCTCAGCGTATTTATGGTCAGCGCGATGATCTATTACTGATGGGGACCAAGGAAGCGGCGCTTAAGGGGGCCGATGCTTTGATTATTTGTACTGAATGGCAAAGTTTTCGTGCGCCAGATTTTGATGTCATCAAAGAGTTTCTTAAAACACCAGTTATCTTTGATGGACGAAATCTCTATGATCCTGAGCGCCTGCAATCCCGAGGTTTTACTTATTATGGGATTGGTCGTGGCGCATCCATTAATCCAGTTATCTGAGTAATACAATGAAATTCTTAGTCACAGGCGCGGCTGGTTTTATTGGCTTTCATGTGAGCCAGAGATTATTGCAAATGGGGCATGAGGTTGTAGGTATCGACAACCTTAATGACTATTATGATGTGAATCTCAAACAAGCGCGGTTAGATCTATTATTTGATAAGTCGGGCTTTAAATTTGAAAAGCTGGATTTGGCTGACAGAATAGCCATTCCCGATCTTTTTTCTCGACACCAATTTCAGCGGGTTATCCACCTGGGGGCTCAGGCGGGTGTTCGCTATTCGTTGCAAAACCCGATGGCTTACATTGATTCGAATATAATAGGGCATATCAATATTCTGGAAGGTTGCCGTCACAATAATGTTGAGCATTTATTATATTCTTCTTCTAGTTCTGTTTATGGATTAAATAGGAAGCAACCGTTTTCTACAAACGATTCAGTTGATCATCCAGTTTCACTATATGCAGCAACAAAAAAATCAGATGAATTAATGTCTCACAGTTACTCTCATCTTTATCAGTTGCCAACGACAGGCTTGCGCTTTTTTACCGTATATGGCCCGTGGGGACGTCCTGATATGGCTTTATTTAAGTTCACTAAGGCTATGTTATCAGGGCAGCCGATTGATGTTTATAACCACGGTAATATGGTTAGAGATTTTACTTATATAGATGATATCGTTGAATCAATAATCAGATTGCAAGACATCATTCCGGTGCCAAATGAGAGCTGGACGGTTGAAGATGGACAAATATCTGCCAGCTCTGCCCCTTACTGTATTTATAATATTGGTAATGGTCAACCAACTAGACTAGGTGATTTTATTGAAGCAATAGAAGAATCATTAGGCATTCAGGCTAAGAAAAATTTGATGCCCATGCAAGATGGTGATGTTCTGTCGACCTGTGCTGATTCAAGTGACATTTTCCAAAGAATAGGGTTTGCCCCAAATACACCTGTGAAGCAGGGTGTGAAGCAGTTTGTAGAGTGGTATTTAAGTTTCTATCATAAGTCTAAATAAGATGAGGAGCCATTGGCTCCTTTTCTATTGAATCAACGATAGTGATCAGAGAGAAGTAAATAGTTGCGTCTGTTTGACTATTAATTTACCTAGGCATTGGCTAAGCGAGTAACTCGCCTGCTTTATCGTAAAGAAGTGATAGAAAAACGGGCAATCCGACTAAATCCTTCCCAAGGCTACTTATACACGCTCATTCGATAGACATTAATTCTTTTGTTATCTAAGCTGCTTAATAATAAAAACACCCTTCTATTTTAAAAGGGTGTTTTTAATTAAATTAACTTCAAAAACAATGAATTAGAGTAAGAAGCTTTCCAGCGTTCTTCCTTCATCTTCAATTGCTTTTTTGATAACAGCAGGTGTACGCCCTTGGCCAGTCCAAGTTTTAGTTTCACCGTTTGTATCAACGTATTGGTATTTAGCTGGACGAGCAGGACGTTTTGTTTTACCAGCAGATTTGCCGGCGCTCATTGTCTGAAGTAATTCGCTTGGATCAATTCCTTGGTCAAGAATCATTTTACGAACTTCTTCCAATTTACGTGTACGTTCTTCTAATTCAGCTTGTACCTGACTTTCTTCTTCACGACGTTCTTCAACAACGACGGTCAGTTTTTCAAGTATTTCATCCAAGAACTCAAGTTGGCATTCTCTTGCTTGAGCTCGTAAAGTACGGATGTTATTTAGGGTTTTTAAATCGCTCATTGTCCTGGTCTCAAATTATTAATGATGATGGCTGATGTGGATATAATAATAGAATGCTATTTTATTTTCTGCAATAGTCAATTTATCATATTCGGATAAAATGGCTCTTTTTTTTAAACGTAATTTCTTTACAAAAGTTATATAGCGCTTTTTATACAGCTATTTCGATTGTCATTCCCCAATAACATGTTCAGGGTACCTTTAACAAAGGGGAACATGATAATCTCTCTAATTTATAAACCAGGTATATACTAAATCGGTAAGTAATTTTAACTGTTTCTTATCATACCTGCTAAAGCAGAATAATACTAAGTTAAAAAAAACTTATGACTAATCCATGAGTTATCGCTGATTTACTGTTACCGTTTTCTGGAAGTAAATCACGCACATTATTAATTTGCATACGATATGCAACAAATCAGTCTGGCTTTCGCTTCTTAATTTAAACATGAACATTTGTCATTCAAATGCGCTTTATTACTCGGTTGGTGTGATGATGATCATGAATCATTAAGACATCACTAAGCTAAATATTTCGGTATATCAACCGGTACAGCTTACTGGGATGGATAATCACGGCTAAAGTTTATGGTAAACTCATCTGACTATATGGCTTTATAAATTTTGTTAAGGGGTAGGGCTAATGGCTCAACTTTATTTTTATTACTCCGCAATGAATGCTGGAAAATCAACATCCCTGTTGCAATCTTCTTATAACTATAATGAAAGAGGGATGAGAACGCTGGTGTTTACCGCAGAAATTGACACCCGGTTTGAAAAGGGAAAAGTCAATTCTCGGATTGGATTATCTTCTGATGCGCTTCTGTTTAGTCAACAGACAGATATTGGCGAGTTGATTAGAGATGAAAATAAGCAGGCAAAAGTGCATTGTGTGCTGATTGATGAGTGCCATTTTCTCACGAAAGCACAGATTGAACAGCTATGTAAGGTGACTGACTACGATGATATTCCGGTCCTTTGTTATGGGTTGAGAACCGATTTCAGAGGCGAGCTTTTCAGCGGTAGCCAGTATCTTCTGGCGTGGGCTGATAAGTTAGTTGAGTTGAAAACTATCTGTTACTGTGGACGCAAGGCAAACCGTACATTACGTTTGGATAGCGAAGGTGTGGTCATTTATGATGGTGAACAAGTTGATATCGGCGGTAATGAAAAATATGTGTCTGTTTGCCGTAAGCACTATCTGGATGCTGTCAGTGAGGTGAAGAAAATAAGCAATATGTAGTGGATAGTCTTTCTGTGAAGCGGTTAGGTGCTCTGTTAATAGGGCGGAGGTGAGTTAAAGGGCGCTGATATTAGCACCCTTAAGTAGTATTTAATCAGTTAATAAATTTGTTCTTACCGGCTTTCTGCTGTTGTAACAGTTTCTGTGAATTCTCGTCCATAGTATGAATCCAACAGCAATTGTTCCAGCTCAGAAATCAGCGGGTAGCGAGGGTTAGCTCCGGTACATTGATCGTCGAAAGCATCTTCAGATAATTTATTAATTTTTGCCAGGAAGTCAGCCTCTTGAACGCCCGCTTCACGGATAGATGTTGGAATACCTAGCTCAGACTTGAGCTTTTCTAGCCAAGCTAACAGTTTTTCGATTTTTGTGACAGTACGGTCACCAGTAGCGGATAAACCGAGATGATCGGCAATTTCAGCGTAACGGCGGCGGGCTTGTGGGCGGTCATATTGGCTAAATGCAGTCTGTTTGGTTGGGTTATCGTTAGCGTTATAGCGAATAACATTACAAATTAGCAGTGCGTTAGCTAAACCATGCGGGATATGGAACTCAGAACCTAGTTTATGTGCCATTGAGTGGCATACGCCCAAGAAAGCGTTAGCAAATGCAATCCCTGCGATAGTCGCTGCATTATGAACCCGTTCACGGGCAACTGGATTAGTGGCGCCTTCGTGATAGCTGGCAGGAAGGAACTCTTTTAGTAGTTTTAACGCTTGTAGTGCTTGTCCGTCAGAGTATTCGTTTGCTAAGACCGATACGTAAGCTTCCAGAGCGTGGGTGATGGCGTCCAGTCCACCAAAAGCACAGAGTGATTTCGGCATATCCATGACTAGATTGGCATCAACGATAGCTATATTAGGCGTCAATTCATAATCAGCCAGTGGATATTTCTGACCGGTTGCATCATCAGTGACAACCGCAAATGGTGTTACTTCAGAACCTGTACCGGACGTTGTGGTAATGGCTACCATTTTCGCTTTAACCCCCATTTTGGGGAATCTATAGATGCGTTTACGGATATCCATAAATCGTAGAGCCAGTTCTTCGAAATGCGTTTCTGGGTGTTCATACATCACCCACATAATTTTGGCTGCATCCATTGGGGAACCTCCCCCTAGGGCAATAATGATGTCCGGTTTGAATGAGTGCATTTGTTCCGCACCTTTACGAACTGTGCTTAGGGTAGGATCTGCTTCAACTTCAAAGAAAACTTCCGTTTCTATCCCGTGAGATTTCAGCACATCAGTGACTTGATCAGTATAACCATGATTGAATAAGAAACGGTCTGTTACGATAAAGGCGCGTTTTGCACCGTCAGTGGCGACTTCTTCTAATGCCACAGGCAGGGAACCGCGACGGAAGTAAATTGATTTCGGAAGTTTATGCCACAGCATATTTTCTGCTCTTTTTGCTACGGTTTTGGTATTGATGAGGTGTTTGGGCCCCACATTTTCAGAGATGGAATTTCCTCCCCAAGAACCGCAACCTAGTGTCAGAGATGGAGCAAGTTTGAAGTTGTAGAGATCACCGATACCTCCCTGAGAAGCAGGTGTATTTACTAAAATACGCGCTGTTTTCATTTTATCGCCGAAATATTTGATTCGGGCCGCCTGATTGTCCTGATCGGTATACAAGCAGGCAGTGTGACCAATTCCACCCATTTCAACCAATTTTTCTGCCTTTTCTACAGCATCTTCAAAACTATTACTGCGGTACATAGCGAGCAATGGAGACAGTTTTTCATGAGCAAAAGGCTCTGCTTCGTCAATCAAACTCACTTCTCCAATTAAGATTTTGGTCCTTTCAGGAACATTAATTCCTGCCATTTCGGCAATTTTTGTTGCAGGTTGACCCACAATCTCTGCATTTAGAGAACCGTTTTTTAGAATGATATCTTGAACAGCTTTCAGTTCCTCGCCTTGTAACAGATAACCGCCATGTGTAAAAAACCGTTTACGGACCTGTTCATAAACAGTATCCACCACGATAACGGATTGTTCTGAAGCACAGATGACGCCATTGTCAAAGGTTTTGGACATCAGAATAGACGCAATAGCACGTTTAATATCAGCCGATTCATCAATAACAACTGGGGTGTTACCAGCACCGACGCCGATTGCCGGCTTACCCGAGCTGTAAGCCGCTTTTACCATACCTGGCCCGCCGGTCGCTAGGATGAGATTGATGTCCTGGTGGTGCATCAATGCATTGGAAAGTTCAACGGAAGGTTCATCAATCCAGCCAATAATATCTTTTGGCGCACCAGCCGCAACCGCAGCGGATAGAACCAATTCTGCTGCTTTGGTTGTTGCTTTTTTGGCGCGTGGGTGGGGGGAGAGAATAATGCCATTACGGGTTTTTAGGCTGATGAGGGCCTTAAAAATAGCGGTAGATGTTGGGTTAGTGGTTGGCACGATGCCGCAAATTAAGCCAATAGGCTCAGCGATAGTGATGGTGCCGAATGTTTTGTTTTCAGACAGAATGCCGCAGGTTTTATCATCTTTATAAGCGTTATAGATATATTCGGAGGCAAAGTGGTTTTTGATTACTTTGTCTTCGACAATTCCCATACCGGATTCTGCTACGGCTAATTTTGCTAAAGGAATGCGTGCATCTGCTGCTGCGAGGGCCGCAGCGCGGAAGATTTTGTCAACTTGCTCCTGAGAAAAGTTAGCAAATTCACGTTGTGCTTTTTTTACCCTGGCAACCAGTTCGTCTAGTTCAGTAACATGAGTTACAGTCATAAAGAAGTACTCCTGGAAAATATTAAAAATCTTTTAATATCAATGAATAAGTATTTTTTAGACTATTTAGCCTGGTGATTTTTTGGTAGCTACAGGTTACCATTTGGTATTAAATATATATTGATCTTAATCACATAAATTCCAAGCTGACTCCTTTCAGCTTGGGTCGGTGATAATTATTGTTGGTTGGGTGTAAATAGGGTTGAAAGGTTGAATTTTTCATCTAATGAAAATATTGAGTTAACAACTTGTTATATAAGATATTTTAAATTGGAAAATGCGTTGTGATCGATGGAAAATGGAGCTTTACCAGTATAAAGTGAAGAAAAAATTAAGTTTTATAGATTTTTTGGTGAGCGATCATGAGAATATTTTTAATAACACAGTGTAACTTTATAGAGGTTATTTGTGGGTGACTTACTGCTGGATCTTTCTGGTTACATTAAGTTTTTTGTTGGACTGTTTGCACTGGTCAATCCTGTTGGTATTTTGCCGGTTTTTATCAGTATGACTCACTATCAACCCCGGCCGGCTCGTAATAGAACCAATTTGGTTGCTAATACTTCTGTCGCCATCATTTTATGGATAGCTTTGCTGTTAGGTGACTCGATACTGCGTATGTTTGGCATTTCCATTGACTCTTTTCGTATTGCTGGTGGGATTTTGGTTGTGACCATCGCGATGTCGATGATTAACGGTAAGCTTGGAGAGGATAAACAGAATAAGCAGGAAAAGTCAGAAACTGCTGTTAGAGAAAGTGTTGGTGTTGTGCCGCTGGCATTGCCGTTAATGGCAGGCCCCGGCGCAATCAGTTCTTGTATTGTCTGGAGTTCTCGTTATCAAGGATGGCAGAATTTTATTGGGTTGGTGCTTACCAGCGCGTTGTTTGCTTTTTGCTGCTGGTTATTATTTCGATCTGCACCTTTAGTCGTCAAATATCTTGGGCAAACGGGCATTAATGTTATCACTCGGATTATGGGACTGCTATTGATGTCTTTAGGAATTGAACTGATTGTGACAGGGATCAAAGCGCTATTCCCAGGGTTGCTTTGATACAATTGGCGATAAACGGCGTCAATTTTCTTTCTATTGAAATTACAAATTATAATATTCTTATCATTTTTATTATAAAGCCTATATCATAGGCTTTTCGCACTTCTTTTACCGGTACTCTCTGAATTTTATACAAATAACCCAATATTTTTCTAAATTATTCTTTCCTGTGAGTTCAATGTGTAACTGGTTGCTTCCACCACTGTTTTGTGATGAATGTAGGTTTTTAATTTGCATTGATTGCAATTTGTTAAAATTATGTTTATTTTCATCTTTGGTCTAGCTTTGTTTGCTATTTTAGTTAAGTTTAAAATTAATAATTGTATATATATCAATTAGTTGTAATGGTTGTTGGCATATTTTATCAATTAATGTAATAGGTCGCACTAAGTTGTTTGTAAGGATGGCTTTTGCAATATAAGAGCGATATTTTAACAGTTGATATGATAAGTCCGCTTTAATATTTAATCCGTTACTTTGGGCTAAATAATGTGAAGATACCGGCCTTGATGTGATATGTGGAATGAACAAGTCCATCAAACTGGAGGTAAAAAATGAAGATCAAACAATTAAAATTATATAAGTTTATTTCCTGTATATTTTTATTATCAGCATTTCCTGTTACAGCCGTGTCTGCCGCTGAACTTCCAGATGGTGTGAAACTTGCGGATAAACAGCAAATTATTATTAATAATGGCACAGAAGTTGCCTCGCTTGATCCACATAAAGTCGAAGGTGTACCGGAAACCAACGTTATTCTTAATTTATTGGAAGGATTGGTGAGTACAGGCCCCAAAGGAGAAATTGTGCCGGGCGTGGCAACTCATTGGGAAAATCAGGATTACAAGGTATGGACCTTTTATCTGCGTGATAATGCTAAATGGAGTGATGGAACCCCTGTCACTGCCCACGATTTTGTCTATAGCTGGCAACGATTAGCTGATCCCAAGGTAGGTTCACCTTATGCCAGCTATCTTCAATATGCTTATGTTGAAAATGTTAGTGATGTTTTGAAAGGTAAAAAATCGCCTGATCAGTTAGGCGTAAAAGCGTTGGATGATCATCGTTTACAGGTGATTCTGACGCATCCTGTGCCTTATTTCGTCAGTATGCTCAGCCATACGGCAATGAAACCGGTGAAAAAGGATGTGGTTGAAAAATGGGGCAATAAATGGACGCTGCCAGAAAATTATGTCGGTAATGGGGCGTATTCGTTGAAAGAGTGGGTGGTCAATGAGCGGATAGTGCTCGAACGCAACCCTAGATATTGGAATAATGCAAAAACAGTTATTGATCAAGCGACTCTCTTACCTCTTCAATCTGAAACCAGTGATATTAACCGCTATCGTAGTGGAGAGATAAATATCACCCACAGCGCCATTCCGCCGACTCTGTACCAGAAAATGAAAAAAGAGATCCCCGATCAGGTTCGTGTCAGTTCTTACCTTTGCACGTTTTATTATGAAATTAACAATGAAAAACCGCCGTTTACTGATGTCAGAGTCCGCGAAGCCGTCAAGCTAAGTCTCGACCGGGATATTATTGCGGGGAAAATTATGGGGCAGGGGCAAATACCGGCTTATGGTTTTACGCCAACATTTATCGGGGGCGGCGATTTTGCTAAACCAGAATGGGCTAATTGGACACAGGAACAGCGCAATAAACGCGCCAGAGAATTATTGGCCCAGGCTGGTTTTAATCAGGCGAATCCATTGAAGTTCACATTGCTATACAACACATCTGAGCAAAACAAACAGCAGGCTATCGCCGCCGCTTCCATGTGGAAAAAGAATCTGGGAGCGGATGTGATTTTGCAGAATCAGGAATGGAAAACTTCTCTTGAAAGCCGCCATCAGGGGAATTATGAGGTGACCAGAGCAACCTGGTGTGCTGATTACAATGAACCTACCGCGTTTTTAAACATGTTGCTGTCAGACAGCAGTAATAACACGGCTTTCTACCAGAATAAAAATTTTGATAGTTATTTGGAGCAAGCGTTAATCACTAAAGACGCAGTTGAGCGTAAGAAATTATACCAACAAGCTGAATTTCAACTGGATAAAGATTCAGTATTGATTCCTGTTTATTACCGGGTGAGTGTACGGCTTATTAGCCCATCAGTGGGAGGGTTTTCAGGGAAAGACCCATTGGATTATATGGATATTAAGCGACTGTATATGATAAAAAATTAGACAGTGGCTTGATTCAAAAGAGTTACTGAGACCCTGCAAACAAAATCGTTCCTTTTGTATGCAGGTGGTAATTCACCCTTTATTTCTGGGCCGTCGGCTGATAACAAATCTGACGGTATAAAATTGGAGTAGAAAAAGATGATAAACACAACGAAAAAGAAACTACTTACTGTCAGCATCAGCGCTGCACTGAGTATGATAATCGCAAGTCAGGTCTTTGCTGCAAAAGTGCCTGATGGTGTTCAATTAGCTGATAAACAGGTTTTAGTCCGTAATAACGGCTCTGAACCGCAATCGTTAGATCCGCATAAGATTGAAGGGGTGCCAGAAGCACATTTGGCGCGTGATTTGTTTGAGGGTGTCGTCATTGTTGGTCCGAATGGCGAAATTTTGCCAGGTTCTGCGACCAGTTGGGAAAATAAAGACTTTACCGTCTGGACATTCCATATGCGTAAAGATTCTAAGTGGTCTAATGGTGATCCTGTCACGGCGCATGATTTTGTTTACAGTTGGCAACGTCTGGCCGATCCTAATACTGCTTCTCCCTATGAAAGTTATCTCCAGTATGCCCATTTCACCAATATTGATGACATCATCGGTGGTAAAAAGAAACCAGATACGCTGGGAGTAAAGGCGCTGGATGACTATACATTGCAGCTTACATTGAGCGAAGCGGTTCCTTATCTGCCAAGACTTTTGGCTCATTCTTCAATGTCACCGGTTCATAAAGCTACGGTAGAAAAATATGGCGAAAAATGGACTCAGCCACAGAATTTTGTCGGTAATGGGGCCTATAAACTGAAAAATTGGGTAGTTAACGAACGTATTGTGATGGAACGTAGCCCGACATATTGGGATAATAAAAATACCGTTATTGATCAGGTTACTTTTCTGCCAATTTCGTCAGAGGTCACGGATGTAAACCGTTATCGCAGTGGCGAAATTGATATGACTTATACCAATTTGCCGATTGAACTATTTCAGAAACTGAAAAAAGAGATCCCGAACGAGTTGCATATTAACCCGCATTTATGTACTTACTACTACGAAATTAATAACGAAAAACCCCCATTTAATGATCCCCGCGTCCGTACTGCACTGAAATTGGCTATGGATCGCGATATTGTGACCAATAAAGTCAAAGCACAGGGTGATATCCCTGCTTCCGGTTATACACCGCCGTTTACTGATGGCTTTAAAGAAACAAAACCAGTGTGGTTTGCTGGTTGGAGTCAGGAACAACGCAACCAAGAAGCCAAAAAATTACTGGCCGAAGCAGGTTATAATAAAGATAATCCATTGAAATTTAACTTGCTTTATAACACCTCTGATCTGCATAAAAAAATTGCAATCGCTGTATCTTCTGTTTGGAAGAAAAATTTAGGTGCTGATGTTCGTTTGGAAAACCAAGAGTGGAAAACTTTCCTCGATACTCGACATCAGGGTAATTATGACGTGGCCCGTGCTGGCTGGTGTGCTGATTACAACGAACCTTCTTCATTCCTGAATGCAATGCTTTCTTACAGTAGTAATAACACGGCTCATTATAAGAGTGATGAGTTTGATAAGCTGATGAAGGAATCTCTGAAAGTGGCGACAGATGATGAACGTGCTGCGGTTTATCAGAAAGCAGAAGCGCAGTTAGATAAAGATTCGGCTATTGTCCCCCTTTATTACTATGTGAATACCCGGTTAGTGAAGCCCTATGTTGGCGGCTATACAGGGAAAGATCCTTTGGATAATTTACACACCAAAGATTTTTATATTATCAAACACTAATCGTTGTAAAGCAGCCCGGAAAGGGCTGCTTTAGTGTCAAATTATTTTAAGGCCAGGGTTAAGGGCCAACACATAGGAACGGGCGATGCTTAAGTTTATTTTACGCCGTTGTTTAGAGGCGATCCCGACACTTTTTATTCTTATCACTATTTCGTTTTTCATGATGCGGTTGGCGCCAGGCAGCCCATTTACCGGCGAGCGGAAATTGCCGCCAGAAGTGATGGCGAACATTGAAGCGAAATATCATTTGAATGACCCAATTTATAAACAATATTTTGATTACTTAATTCAACTCACTAAAGGAGATTTTGGGCCTTCTTTCAAATATAAGGACTACTCGGTTAACGATCTGGTAGCAACAGCATTCCCAGTGTCGGCTAAATTAGGGGCTTCGGCATTTATCATGGCGGTTGTCTTGGGGGTCAGCGCCGGGGTTATTGCTGCACTTAACCAAAATACCAAATGGGATTATACGGTTATGGGGTTTGCCATGACGGGGGTTGTTATCCCGGGTTTTGTCGTGGCGCCGTTACTGGTGTTGGGGTTCGCTATTCATCTTAAATGGCTGCCGGGAGGAGGCTGGAATGGCGGTGCGCCTAAATATATGATTTTGCCGATGGTAGCGTTGTCTTTGGCCTATATCGCCAGTATTTCCCGTATTACTCGTAGTTCGATGATAGAAGTGCTGCACTCTAATTTTATTCGTACTGC
Organism: Photorhabdus aballayi; assembly: GCF_026153155.1. Taxonomy (NCBI): domain Bacteria; kingdom Pseudomonadati; phylum Pseudomonadota; class Gammaproteobacteria; order Enterobacterales; family Morganellaceae; genus Photorhabdus; species Photorhabdus aballayi. Next base: position 252,461 of record NZ_JAPFCD010000001.1, read on the forward strand.
GCGGGCCAAAGGGTTGCCATTGCGCATCATTATTTTCCGCCATGCTTTAAAACCAGCGTTGTTACCGGTTATCTCTTATATGGGGCCGGCTTTTGTCGGCATCATTACCGGCTCGATGGTGATTGAAACGATCTTCGGGTTGCCGGGAATAGGGCAGTTGTTTGTTAATGGCGCATTGAACCGTGACTATTCGTTGGTGTTAAGTCTGACTATTTTAGTTGGTAGCTTGACTATTTTTTTTAATGCGATTGTTGATGTGTTGTACGCTGTTATCGATCCGAAGATTCGTTATTAAGACTGGAGCACGCAATGATAGTGAATAAACAAAACAGCGAAGCTCTGGAAAATTTCTCTGAGCAACTGGAAATTGAAGGCCGCAGTTTGTGGCAGGATGCACGACGTCGTTTTATTCACAACCGGGCAGCGATTGCCAGTTTGTGTCTGCTATCTTTGATTACTTTGTTTGTGATCCTGGCGCCGATGTTAGCCCAATTTACTTATGATGATACTGACTGGGCCATGATGTCGATGCCACCCGATTTTGAATCGGGTCACTATTTTGGTACAGATTCTTCCGGTCGTGATTTGTTGGTGCGTGTTGCTATTGGGGGGCGCATTTCATTGATGGTTGGGGTGGCAGCCGCTTTGGTGGCGGTAGTCGTCGGAACCTTATATGGATCATTATCCGGCTATATAGGCGGAAAAATAGATTCAGTTATGATGCGTCTGTTGGAAATTCTAAACTCATTTCCATTCATGTTTTTCGTGATCCTACTGGTGACCTTCTTCGGACAGAATATTTTTCTGATATTTGTCGCCATCGGTATGGTGTCATGGCTGGATATGGCGCGTATTGTCCGTGGCCAGACATTGAGCCTAAAACGTAAGGAGTTTATTGAGGCGGCGTTGGTGTGTGGTGTATCAACCCGTCATATTGTGCTGCGTCATATTGTCCCTAATGTATTGGGAGTGGTGGTGGTTTATGCATCTTTATTGGTGCCAAGCATGATTCTGTTTGAATCATTTCTTAGCTTTCTGGGATTGGGAACTCAAGAGCCATTAAGCAGTTGGGGCGCATTGTTAAGTGATGGTGCGAATTCGATGGAAGTTTCCCCGTGGTTGCTGTTGTTTCCTGCCGGTTTTCTGGTGGTGACACTGTTTTGTTTTAACTTTATCGGCGACGGCTTGCGTGATGCCCTCGATCCGAAAGATCGTTAAGGAGGTAACATGGACAGCGTTAAAAACCAGAAAAGTTCTGAGCCGTTGTTAATTGTTAAAGAATTGGACGTGACTTTTAGCACCCCTGACGGGGATGTTACCGCGGTGAATAAGCTGAATTTTGATTTACGGGCGGGGGAAACTCTGGGAATTGTAGGGGAGTCTGGTTCTGGCAAATCACAAACCGCTTTCGCTTTGATGGGGCTGCTTGCCAGAAACGGCACAATCGGCGGTTCCGCTATTTTTAATGGCAGGGAAATTCTTAACCTTAAAGAGAAAGAGCTTAACCGCATGAGAGCGGAAGAGATATCGATGATATTTCAGGACCCAATGACATCTCTCAATCCCTATATGCGTATCGGCGATCAACTTACAGAAGTATTGATGTTGCATAAGCATATGAGTAAAAATGAAGCACACTTCGAATCGATTCGAATGTTGGATGCGGTCAAAATGCCGGAAGCGCGTAAGCGCATGGGGATGTATCCTCATGAGTTTTCTGGTGGCATGCGTCAGCGTGTGATGATCGCTATGGCGTTGTTATGTCGGCCGAAATTGTTGATTGCTGATGAACCGACGACCGCACTTGATGTCACGGTTCAGGCTCAAATTATGACGCTACTGAATGAGCTGAAACGAGAGTTTAACACTGCGATTATTATGATTACTCACGATTTGGGGGTAGTTGCAGGTATTTGTGACAAAGTATTGGTGATGTACGCGGGGAGAACGATGGAATATGGTTCGGCCCGTGAAGTGTTTTATCAACCAACCCATCCTTATTCTATTGGCTTACTTAATGCTGTTCCGCGTCTTGATGGTGATGAAGAATCACTGACGACCATTCCCGGAAATCCGCCCAACTTATTACGGTTGCCGAAAGGATGTCCGTTCCAGCCACGCTGCCAGTTTTCAGTAGATCGTTGTGTAAATTGTGAGCCAGGATTGGAGACATTTGGCAACGGACGTTTGCGAGCTTGTTTTAAAGCGCCGGGGGAATTGGTATGAGTCCGATTGAAGAAAGACGTGTGCTGCTAGAAGTAGCAGATTTGAAAGTTCACTTTGATATCAAAGATGGCAAACAGTGGTTTTGGCAACCAACAAAGACCTTGAAAGCGGTTGATGGCGTCACATTAAGGTTATACGAAGGGGAAACGCTTGGTGTGGTTGGCGAATCAGGTTGCGGTAAATCGACTTTTGCTCGTGCAATTATCGGATTGGTCAAGTCTTCCGGTGGTTCGGTGACGTGGTTGGGAAAAAGCCTGCTGGATATGAATGATAAGCAGTGGCAGGATATTCGTAGTGATATCCAGATGATATTCCAAGATCCATTAGCATCCTTAAACCCGCGAATGACGATTGGCGATATTATCGCTGAGCCATTGCGCACCTATCATCCAAAGATGAAAGGGCCTGAAATTAAAGAGCGGGTAAAAACCATGATGATGAAGGTTGGATTACTGCCGAATCTGATTAACCGCTACCCGCATGAATTCTCCGGTGGTCAGTGCCAACGTATCGGGATTGCCCGGGCGCTTATTCTTGAACCTAAGTTGGTGATTTGTGATGAACCGGTATCTGCACTTGATGTATCTATTCAGGCTCAGGTAGTGAACCTGTTGCAGGAATTACAACGGGAAATGGGGCTGTCGCTAATTTTTATCGCCCATGATTTGGCGGTGGTTAAGCACATATCTGACCGTGTATTGGTGATGTATCTCGGGCATGCGGTGGAATTGGGCACTTATGATGAGGTTTATCATAACCCACAGCACCCTTATACCAAGGCGTTGATGTCAGCAGTGCCGGTGCCTGATCCAGATAAAGAACAAAATAAACACATTGAATTATTGGAAGGCGAATTACCGTCACCGATCAATCCGCCATCAGGGTGCGTTTTTCGTACACGTTGCCCAATGGCAGATCCTGAATGTGCTAAAACACGGCCGTTGATGGAGGGGAGTTTCCGCCATGCTGTATCTTGTTTGAAGGTTGATCCATTGTAGTTAAGGTTATTATAGTTAAGGTTGTAGTTATTGCGGAGTTTTATAAGACATTAAATGTGAGAGTTACTTTTTTGGGGTTTGTTTTGGATTCAGACCTGCATCAAAACGAGTAGCTCTCACTCTTTGAAGAAGAAAAAAGCAGATCAAAATAACTGACTTTAATTTTTCAATCTTTCCACAAAATACGGTAAATCGGGTGAGATTTTTCCCGGCAAATAAGAATGCGAGCAAAAACATCGTTGATCTCAGCATCCTCAGCTTCTGCTAGCCCGATAATGACTTCGGCAAAAAAATTGGGGTCTGGATTGAAATCCACGTGTTCAAGCCACTCATCAGAAGGGGGCAATAATTCTGCGCCGCCACGTATTTCGAATTGTAAGCTAAATAGCAGAATATCAGCGGGATCGAGGTTGGATGAAGCCAGTTCAAGAAAGATGTCATAAGCTTTCTCAAGGGTTTCATCTTCTGTCATTCGGTTATTGAGGTCTAAATCCATAGCTGGTGAGGATCTGTTGTCCATATTGATTTATTCGTGGGTCATGATGAAGGAATTAAAGCATGTTGAAGCGTTGATTGGTACCCCCGTCTTTACAAGACGAGGGTATTGGTCACAATAGCGGGCTAAAGAAGTAACAAATACGCTCAATAATCCGATGCCACAAAGGGCGTTGTTCCCATTCATTGCTCTCCAGCAATGTGGAATGGGCTATATAATCGTATTGCACCAGCGTCAGATCATTACCAAAGTTTTCATCATCAATAACCACGGTAATTTCAAAATTTAGCCACAGGCTACGCATATCGAGATTAACTGAACCCACCATGCTGAGTTGACCATCAACTAAAACGCTTTTGGTATGTAGCAAGCCATCTTCAAACTGATAAATCTTAACACCGGCATTTAACAGTTCAGCAAAAAATGCCCGGCTTGCCCAACGAACTAAGAAGAAATTATTTCTGCGTGGAACGATAATAATAACTTCAACTCCTCGTAAGGCGGCGGTGCAAATAGCATTTATCAGGTCATCGCTGGGAACAAAATAAGGGGTAGTTAAAATCAGTTGCTTACGGGCAGAGAAAATAGCCGTCATTAAAGATTGTTGAATCAATTCTTCAGGGAATCCGGGGCCGGATGCGATAACCTGAGTTGTGTGCCCACTGGCCTGTTCAAACGGCATGATATTGGTATCTGGCGATGGCGGAAAGATGCGTTGACCTGTTTCCATTTCCCAGTCACAAGCGTAAATAACCCCCATAGTCGTGGTAACCGGCCCTTCCATTCTCACCATGATATCGATCCATTGCCCAACGCCGGCATCTTGTTTAAAGAAACGTGGATCTACCATGTTCATACTGCCGGCATAAGAAATATAATCATCTATCAAGATAATTTTACGATGTTGTCGCAGATCCATTCGGCGTAGAAATAGACGGAATATATTGACTTGCAAAGCTTCAACAAATTCAATTCCCGCCTGGCGCATGATATCTGGGTATTGGCTACGGCAATATAACCAGCTACCGGCTGAATCCACCATAATACGGCATCTGACTCCTCGGTGCGCTGCGGCCATAAGAGCATCGGTCACTTGCTCAACCAAGCCGCCGGCTTGCCAGATGTAAAACACCATATCAATGCTGTGCTTAGCATTCTCAATATCTTTGATGATGGTTTTTAGTGAATGGTCGTAGGTTGTCAGTAATTGGATCTTGTTACCTTTAACGCCTGCAAGCCCTTGCCGTCGTTCGCAAAGCTGGAATAAAGGTGTCGCGACTTCACTATTTTCCGTAGCGAAGATATGACGAGATTTACGCAATTCTTCAAGCCACATGGTTGTTGAAGGCCACATGGCTTTTGCTTGTTCAACTCTGCGTTTTCCCAAATGTAGCTCACCAAATGACAGGTAAGCGATGATTCCAACTAAGGGAAGGATATAAATAATCAACAGCCAGGTCATAGCAGAAGTGACAGGCCGGCGTTTTATCAGAATGCGTAAGGTGATACTGGCAACAATCAGCCAATAAAAGAAAATAGCAAGCCAACTTAGGACGGAATAAAAGGTTGTCATATTCGGCAATCAATCCTGTTTTGTTCAGACATCTTTGGTGGCGTTTAACATGGTTTCCTCAAGACACGAGATATAAACGATCTAATTAACCCGATGAATTTACCAAAAAATTAGCAAATATACTGCAAGCATCATACTTGATATTGGTCATTTCGCATTATTGATATAAAAAGTACTATCCAGATACGCCTTGGATATCTTTTTTAAAGGCTTATAATGAGCGTGATGTTTTTATAGGTAGGGGTTTTATGAAACGTAGCCGGAACGAAGTAGGACGGTGGCGTATGTTACGCCAGAATTTTAATCGCCGCCGCCGTTGGCTGGAAGGGCAATCAAGACGTAATTTGCGTATTTATTCACTACGTAAATTAAATGGTTATAAACAGCGTCGAGCTTTATTGTTTGTCCAGCATGGCGAATGGATACATTGAAGAAATAATATTTTTGGCCTTATATTCACGCTCACCTACAATCTTTATTGAATATGATTGCTATTTGCATTTAAACTAGCAGTCATTCGAGGATTGATATTATGCTGCTAATCAAGAATTCCCTTATGCGATGGATACATTGGCCAATATTGTTGTCAGTTTGTTTACACATTTCTGTTGCTGCCGCCCTTTTTTGTTCTTCAATATCGGAAAAACAGCCTGATGCTGCGCTTATGTCTGTCGCTATGATTCAATTAGCTGCCGAAGAAGCTCCAGTTTCGGAACCGGCAGCGCCTGAACCTGAGTCAGAGCCAGAAGAGCCGGAACCTGTTCCGGAGCCGGTAATTCCAAAACCAGAGGTGAAGAAGCCGAAACCAGAAGTGAAGAAGAAGGTTGTTAAAAAGCAATCTGAACCCGTTGAAAAGAGAGCTGAACAACCGGAAAAACCGCAGTTTAATCAGAATGCGCTGGCTAACCGTACTGATAATAATCAGAATAAACCGGTGGTTAAACCGCAGAATGGGCCAAGGGCATTAAGTAAAGCGTTACCTGTTTACCCATCTAGAGCTTCAGCATTGGGTACCGAAGGCTATGTGAAAGTCAAATATGATATTGATGAAGATGGACGGGTAAAAAATATAGAAGTCGTTGGCGCTAATCCACCCAATGTTTTTGAAAGGGAGGTGAAAAAAGCGATGAGAAAATGGCGTTTTGAAAAAATACCTGCGGTTGGTTATATCACAACCGTCGAATTCAAAATTACGGGTATATCTCAATCCTGATTGTTGGGGAAATGAGAATAAAAAAGGAGCATTATTAACACATTAACATGCCCCTTTTTCCATTAATAATTATACCCGTTATCTTTCAAGTTGCCTCTTTGTTGGCTGCACTCGCTCACCCCGGTCACATAGTTCGCTATGCTCCCGGGGATTCACTCCCTTGCCGTCGCGATGCACCTTGAAATCCATAGGGTATAGCCTTATTCGCGAGTACTGCTAGCGAGTTGAAAGTGAGTTTTGCCTTCTGGCAATCGACGGGAGGTATTATCTTCATTAACGGCAACATAAGTGAATACCGCTTCGGTTGCGCGATAGCGTTGACCGACAGGTTCAGAGGCGACTTTCTTCACCCAGACTTCGATGTTGATGGTAATTGAACTGTTACCAGTTTTGAGACAATGTGCATAGCAGCATACGACATCACCAACGGCGACAGGTTTCAGGAAAGTAATGCCATCTACTCTGACAGTGACAACACGGCCTTCCGCAATTTCTTTTGCCAGAATTGCCCCGCCAATATCCATTTGTGACATTAACCATCCACCAAAAATATCTCCATTGGCGTTGGTATCAGCGGGCATAGCCAGTGTGCGGAGGACTAACTCTCCGTTAGGTAATTGTTGTTGTGTCATTGAAAACTTTACTTTATTTGATGAAAAAACAATACCTGCCTACAGGCGATAGCAGGCAGGTATCCATTTGAATGGGGTTACTTCTGTTCGCGTGGCAGGTGACGGTAAATATATACTACACTGAGCACGGTGAAAACCAGAGTCAGGGCTGTCAGACCAAATACTTTAAAATTAACCCAGACATCTTGTGGTAACCAAAACGCGACATAAATATTAGCCAATGCACAGGCGATAAAAAACAGAGCCCACGCCATATTGAGTTTGTTCCAGACAAAATCGGGTAAAACTAACTCTTTTCCTAGCATTTTCTGAATCAGTGGTTTTTTCATAAACCATTGGCTGCCTAGCAAGGCTAATGCGAATAACCCATAGATTACTGTCACTTTCCATTTGATAAAGAGATCACTGTGGAAAGCTAAAGTTAGAGTACCGAAAACAGCCACCATGATAAAAGTAATCAGGGAGGATTTCTCTACTTTCCGGTAAATGAAATAAGTAATAGCGACAGCTAAACCGGTAGCGGCGATCAGCGCTCCAGAAGCGTAGAAAATATCATACATTTTGTATACGACAAAAAAGACGACTAAAGGTAGAAAGTCTAAAAGTTGTTTCATATTTGAACCTATCGTAATTCCGGCATTTGATTATCATCCGATTTTAGTAATTGAACGGACTGGCAGCAACGGCATAGCTTTATCTCTCAATAAAAAAGGTTTTTATCGATCGGTTTCGCATAATTCTATCATAAAGAGCGGCGTAATTAACTTCCGGTTGTCAGTGGACATATAACGCAGCATTATAGCTAAAACCCGTTGAAAAATAAGAGGGCATAAACCAAATGCAGTGGAAAAAACTACAGCGTTGGATGCCAGGGTTAGGCAATTTCTCTCATTATCGCAAAGAGTGGTTGAGTCATGATTTAAGGGCCGGGCTTTCTGTCGCCGCAGTTGCTCTGCCGGTTGCTATTGCTTACGCCGAATTGATGGGAATAAGTGCGATTATCGGTCTTTATGCATGTATTTTACCCATGTTCGCTTATGCATTATTTGGTACCTCAAGACAGTTGATTGTCGGGCCAGATGCAGCAACGTGTGCCGTTATTGCAGCGGCTGTCGCGCCATTGGTGTTTGATAATGAAGATGTACGCTGGCAGCTTACTATTGTAATGACTTTAATGACCGGGATATGGTGTGTTCTCGCCAGCCACTTCCGATTAGGCGCATTTGCTGATTTTCTTTCCAAACCGATCCTAAAAGGATTAATGAACGGCGTTGCGTTGACAATCATTGTCGATCAGTTAGCTAAAGTCTTTGGCTTTGCTGGCGTCCCAGAGGGATTGATTGAACGAGTGATCGCATTACCTGCCAAACTCATGGATACGCATTTACCGACGTTAGCAATGTCTGTTGCTACGGTGTTGATTTTGCTCGCTGTGCGTTTCTTGCGTCCGACTTGGCCGGGGCCTTTGTTGGCAATGGTATTAGCGACTTACGTAAGCTGGCAATTTGGTCTGGAAAAATATGGCATTCAGATTGTTGGCAGTGTCAGCGGCGGGGGATTACCTATTGTGCCAATACCCGATTTCCAGCCAGGCATTATGCGTGAGCTTGTTATCCCATCTCTGAACCTTGCTGTTATCAGTTTTGTCAGTTTTATGATGACGGCCCGTAGCTTTGCCAGTAAAAACGGTTATCAGGTTGATGCAGATTGTGAACTTAGAGCCTTAGGCATTGCGAATATTGCATCTGCTTTATCACAAGGATTTGCTGTTAGTGCTGCCAGCAGTCGTACTGCGGTTAATGATGCGATTGGTGGGAAAACGCAATTGGTTTCTGTTATCGCAGCGACCATTATTTTGCTGGTTTTGTTATTTATGACCAGTTTCCTGGCCTATATCCCGTTGTCATCACTTGGTGTGGTGTTGATTTATTCGGCATCGTCACTGTTGGATTTACGGCGGATCTGGTCGCTGAGGAAAAGAAATCATCAGGCATTTACTTTATCGCTATTTACATTTATTGCCGTGCTGGTAGTTGGTTTGATTAACGGTGTTGGTCTCGCCGTTCTGCTTGGTTTATTACAGTTTTTGCGAATTATATTCCGTCCGACAGATCAGTTCTTAGGAGTGAATGACCAAGGAATGATTCATTCAATTAATCATGGCAATGATATTAAACCAATAGATGGTGTGATGATGTATCGATTTAATTCACCATTGACTTATTTCAATGTCAGCTATTTTAAAAAACGGGTGTTACAGCATGTTGACAGAATTCAAAAACTTAACAAAACGCAAAAACGTCCGGGTTGGCTGGTTGTCGATGCGGCTGTGAGCTTTACCCATGATGATGTCAGTGTATTTGCCGCTATTGATGAGTTGATTAGGGAATTGAAAGTAAGAGATGTCACATTGGTGCTTGCCGGTCGCCGGACGGAGCTTACCCGTTGGATAAAACAGAATAAACTACAAAGTAGCGATGACGATCTGATTGTGGTGCCCGATCTCTATTTTGCAGTACGAATGATCCAAAGTAAGCCTGAATGGTACTCTAATTACATTAAAAGATAATAATTTACAGTTGGTTGTTAGCTTGAAGTTCGTTGAATAAAAACATATGATTAGATCATAATAAACAAGGAGGTTTTAGTCATGCAATCTGATTCAGGTTTGGACGTCTTATTTGGGTTGCATGGTCAGAGGGTCTATCGGGATGATGGTTATTGGTGGAAAATTGAAGTATGGACAGTTAAGCCAACGAATTTCATTCCACATGGTATTCGTTATAACTTAACGCTACATGACAAATACAACACGCGAGTATTTGGCATGGATAATGCACACGCAATTACTCCACCAAAGAGAAGTCAGTATCGAGGACGATTGGTGTATGACCATGTTCACAGAAACTCTATAGATAAGGGTGTTCCGTATGAATTTACTTCTGCATATCAGTTAATTGAGGATTTCTTTACTAAAATTGATGAAATTATCGCTGAACGCGAAAAAAGAGGGTAATACGATGAAAGCACTCATTGGCGTGATGAATGAAGAACTTATACGCAAGCGCACATTGGCTATCATTAAAGGTGAGTATGTTGTTCAACCTGATGAGCCTAAAATCTGGTTTACTTCCATGATTGCTCTTGCTCAAGTACTTAGCAGTGATAATATTGCGCTTCTGCGTCTTATAAATGAGCACAAACCAGAGACAATTGCGGAGCTGGCTAATTTATCAGGAAGGAAACCAAGTAACCTGTCAGTCACATTAAAGACGCTTAGCCGCCACGGTTTTGTAACGCTTGAAAAAAGTAATAGAAGTGTAAAACCAAAGGCGCTGTTTACTGATTTTGAAATAAAAATTGAGCAAGAAATCAGTGAAAGAGTTATGTCATCTTGTGGGGCTAAAAATATAGCAGCTTGAAATAGCAAATTTAATACGATGTAAGTTAATACAACGTAAACTTATTTATGACTTTCAGCCTCATAGTTTTATCGCTGTGAGGTCTGATTGAACAATTATTAATCTATGATTCATTTGTAAGAGAATTATTGGGATTGGCAAATGAATACGATAAATAAAGTAATCATATATGAAATTATATTTGAAAAAATAGTTCTTAATTTTCGTTTGTGTGATTATTGACCGTTACTTTTCTATTAATTTGAGATATCAGATCCTAAATACCTGCTTTATTTTAAGATTTCCTGTTAAAAAACAATGTGATTGAGGCATTAAGTATTTAATACCACGTTACATTTTGTTTTTTGATAAGTATATTTTAACAAAGCAAAATCATTATTACTTGTACAATAACTATTTAGGACGTTCCAATGAAAAAGGCATTGATAGCCTCAGCAGTGGCAGTTGGTTTATCTGTATTCGCATTTGCAGCAAATGCTGGAGAAAGTTCGATTTCGGGTGGTTATGCTCAGAGTCATGTGAAGGCCGATGGTGAAAAGCTTGATGAAAACCCAAAAGGCTTTAACCTGAAATATCGCTACGAACTGGATAATAATTTTGGTGTTATCGGCTCGTTCACCCTAACACATCAGGGTTATAATTACTACTATGGTAGTAAAAAGATTGGTACTGGTGATTTAGATTATTATTCTTTAATGGCAGGTCCTACATATCGCTTTAATGAGTACGTGAGTGTATACGGTCTGATTGGTGCTGCACACGGAAAGGCAAAGGCAAATAGTCAAGTTTCTATTTTTGATATTAACTATAGTTACGACTATGAAGAAAGTAAGACCTCTGCTGCTTATGGCCTAGGATTACAGTTTAACCCTATGCCAAATTGGGTTATTGATGCATCCTATGAATATTCAAAACTGGGTGATTTCAAAGTAGGCACTTGGGTAATTGGTGCGGGTTATCGATTCTAAATAGTGTTTCCAATGTAGTCGTTCCTTTAAAGGGAATTCAGTCCAACTTTTGTGATTTGAGAAATCCCATTAATTGACTGAAAATAATAAATTAATGTTAGCACCAACTCTCTGTTAGCTTGTTAGATGGTTGATTTAAAGGCTATCGAAATAATGAGGATAGAGAGTACGGATTTTCATCAGGGATTATTAAAACCGGATATATGTTTTCGACGACTTTGCCAGTTATAGATTTGTGTTGGTTTAGTGTCCATATATCTATTTAGTATTTAGTTGAAATTGCTAGTCCATGTTTAGCTTAATGTAATCTGACGATTATTCCTTTATTAGTTATCACTGTATATTCTATGCAAAATTCCCTGTTGTAAAACAGGGAATTTTTTTGCTTTTTATCTCAATAGTGAAGTGATGAAATGCTATAAGTACGAAAAACAGCCAATTAAGATGGGAAGATTCTCCTGATCAGGGTGGGAAGCGGTTATTACTTTATCTTGTTAAATGAAAACTTAACAAAAAACGGGATTGAGTTGTTTTCTATTGATTGCTGATAAATAATCGCGCCTTGTAATTAGTCTTTTCTATAATTTTATAAAACATTAGGGATTTTCAATGAAAAGAGCATTGGTGGCTTCAGTAGTAGCAGTAGGTTTATCTGTATTCGCATTTGCGGCAAATGCCGCTGAACACACGATTTCTGGTGGTTATGCTCAAAGTCATGCAAAGTTTGGAGATGATAAGGCTGATGATCATCCAAAGGGCCTCAACTTAAAATACCGCTACGAATTAGATAATAATTGGGGTGTTATTAGTTCACTTACATATACATATCTAGGTTACGATCATTATCTGGGTGGCAGAAAAATAGCTGAATCAAGTCTGGATTATGTTTCCCTGATGGCGGGGCCTACATATCGTTTTAATGAATATGTTAGCGTATACAGTCTGGTTGGTGCTGCACATGGAAAGGTTAAGGTCTCTGATTTTGTTGGTTCAGAGAGTTTCAGTCACAGTAAAACATCTATTGGCTATGGACTGGGATTACAGTTTAACCCTGTTCCAAACTGGACTATTGATACATCCTATGAATACGCAAAATTTGATGACGCCAGATTGGGTGACCTTAAAGTAGGCACTTGGGTAGTTGGTGTCGGCTATCGGTTCTAACCGAAATTTGCTAATTGATATTTAATTAGCTCTCTTTTCTATAGAATTCCCTGTTGAAAAACAGGGAATTTTTTTGCATTTTAGCTCAATCCAGTTATCACTAGCTTATTCTGCTTACCCCATAGTTTATTGCTATGGGGTTTTTGGTTTGAATCGCTATTTTATATTGATTTTTGTTGTGAAGAGGTAACCAGCATATACAACCGGAACAGATAAATCAGCAAAATGGCTGAAATGAGGTTATTAAACACCCCAAGAATAATCCCTGCCATCTCGTTGTGAATGAATGTTAGGCGGTCAATAATAAATGCCAGCAAGAGCCTCGCGGTCAGCCATAAAAGAATTGCCGGAACCAGCAGGCGAATATTAGCAAATGCCAGTTTCCAGCTTATTTTCATAGAAGCAAAAATGCCGCAACGATCGGTAGTCATAATAACGGGTGATAAAGCCAGTGCGATCGACAAAATAATGCCAGGCACCAGCATAAGCATTAAGCCAAGTTGAATTAGCAGGGTACAGATAAGCAGTAATAGGAACAGTCTCGGTAATTGGGTTGCTGATAAACCAATTGCCTGTAATGAAGAGATACGATTTCCCTCTGAAACTGCCGCGACCAGCGTCAGTACACCACCGACCAGTAGCACGCTGCCAATCATACTGGAGAAAATGGTTCCGATTCCCGCCCGCATGATCATTGACTGTTGTTCTGGAGTCATTTGAGACACCAGCTCCTGAATACCGGCCTTGCCTGAGGTGGCAAACGTAAATTCTGCTTCTGTCAGCAACTTCATCTGTTCGCTGTCAGGAATAAACAGGTGCCCCAATAAGGTGGTAACCAGAGCCGCTAGGGCGGCCAGGGTCAGGGTACTTAACAGTTGATTCTTGAAAAAGTTAAAACTGTCACGGTACAGGGTATTCGCCGTGATTGGCATGAAGACTGCTCCTATCAGGTTAAACAACAATGCATAGGGGATGATTGTACCTTGTTATGGGGAAAGGTGGATAGTAGAAACGAGATGATGCGGATAAATTGATGGTTAGCTGTGATTATTGATGGCGGAAAAAAGTTCTTCACATTATATTTTTAAGATAAAAATAAACATAAAATTAACCTTATTAAAACATAATGGAAATATAATGAGAGAGAAGATAAAACATCTGAATAAATATATAAATAAAAGATTTCTAACTGATTAATAATAAATAAACTTTGATCTAGATCAATTTAAAATAATTCCTAATTGAAATAATAATATTATAAATATACGGTTTTACTGAAATTTTTTAAAAGATGTGATCTGTCTTAGATCATAGTTTCCAATATATGGGTATATTTTTCTGACTTTAAATCACAGGAATGGGACGAATAATGAAAAAAATTTCTGCATTTGTATTAGCAGCGGCAACTTTAGCACCATCATTCGCTTTCGCTCATGAAGCGGGTGACTTTATTTTCCGTGCAGGTAGTGCGACTGTCAGACCCAATACTGGCTCTGATAATGTATTAGGTTTAGGTTCTCTTAGTGCGGATAATAATACTCAGATGGGTTTGACCTTCGGTTATATGATTACAGATAATATTGGTGTGGAATTACTCGCTGGCACACCTTTCCAGAACCGAGTAAGTTTACCGGGTGTCGGGAATATCGCTAAAATAAAAAGTTTGCCGCCGACATTAATGGCGCAATACTATTTCGGCTCTAAAGAAAATAGATTCCACCCCTATGTCGGTATTGGTCTAAACTACACGACTTTCTTTAATGAAAAATTTAATGGCAGTGATGCTGTTAAAGATAGTAATTTGCATAGTCTGGATCTGAAAGATTCCTGGGGTGTTGCCGGTCAAGTTGGTCTGGATTATGCGTTAGATCGAAACTGGATAATAAATGCCTCTGTATGGTGGATAAACATCGAAACGGATGTAAAATTTAAAGCGGGTGACCAGCATCATAAAATTGATACCCGGATTGATCCGTGGGTATTTATGTTTAGTGCCGGTTATCACTTCTGATAAAAAAGCCGCGTTTGTTTGACATGGTTGTTTGATATGAAAAGTATGGGGCAGGTTTTGCCCCATTTTTATACAATACTTTTCACATTACAGTTATTTTTCACACTACAGTTGTGTTGCAGACTTCATTTTTGATACAAATTCAGTTAATTTTTTCAGCATTATTTCCGGCTGAGAAAGATTTTGTTCAATAATTCTAACGACGGCAGAGCCGGAAATGGCGCCCGCTGCTCCACTTGCTAACGTTTCTTTTACCTGCTCAGGTTCTGAAATACCAAATCCTTGTAACGGTGGTGCAGCATGATATTCCCGTAGTTTATTGACTAAATGATTTAACGGTTTTTCACCTCGTCTTTCTATACCGGTTACGCCCGCTCTTGATAATAGGTAGGTATATCCGCGGCTATAAGAGGCAATTTCACGTAATAATTCATCTTCTGCGTTGGGTGGGCAAATAAAAATAGGGGCAATATTATGTTTCATAGCTGCGGTACGGAATGGCCGTGATTCTGACATAGGAACATCTGCGACTAATACTGAATCAATATCTGCATTTTTGCAACGGCGATAGAATTCGTCTATTCCATGATGAAAAACCAGATTGGCATACATCAATAAACCAATAGGAATATCAGGATATTTTGCCCGAATTTTTGTTAATAGTTCAAAACAGAGCGTGGGGGTTACATTTGAGGAGAAGGCACGCAAATTAGCATTTTGAATGGTTGGGCCGTCAGCCAGCGGATCAGAAAAAGGAATACTTAACTCAAGAGCGTCAGCGCCACTTGCAATCAGAGTATCAATAATTTTCAACGATAATTCTGGGGTTGGATCGCCTAGTGTGACAAAGGGGACAAAAGCACCTTGTTTACGACTTTCCAGTTGTTTAAATAGCTGCTCGTAACGTTCCATTAGATTTCCCCTCTGGATTTTAAAATATCGTGGACAGTAAATATGTCTTTATCACCGCGACCGGATAGATTAACGATCAGTAATTGCTCTTTATCAGGAGCTTGATGGATCATTTTCAAAGCGTAAGCCAGCGCATGAGAGGATTCGAGGGCTGGAATAATGCCTTCCTCACGGGAAAGGATTTTGAACGCTTCTAATGCTTCATCATCGGTGATGGAAACATAATCAGCCCGTCCAATACTGTTCAGATAGGCATGCTGAGGGCCAACGGAAGGGAAATCCAGACCGGCAGAAATAGAATAAGATTCTTCAATCTGGCCTTCATCTGTCTGCATCATTGGCGATTTCATACCAAAATAGATACCCAATTTGCCATGTTTCAGTGGCGCGCCATGTTTACCGGTTTCAATGCCAAGCCCGGCAGGTTCAATACCAATTAGGCGGACCGATTTTTCAGGAATAAATTCCGCAAACATGCCAATGGCATTGGAACCTCCACCAACACAGGCCAACACGGCATCAGGCAGGCGCCCCTCTTTTGCCAGAATTTGGGATTTGGCTTCTTCGCCGATCATACGCTGGAACTCTCGAACCATCGTCGGATAGGGATGTGGTCCAGCGGCAGTCCCTAATAAATAGTGGGCTTTATCGTAGCTGCCAGACCAATCACGTAATGCTTCATTGCAGGCATCTTTTAAGGTGGCAGAGCCGCTATGAACTGGAATGACTTCGGCTCCCATCAGACGCATGCGGAAAACATTAGGGGATTGGCGCTCCACATCTTTAGCGCCCATATAAATGCGGCATTTCATATTTAACAGCGCACAGGTGAGGGCGGTTGCTACACCATGTTGACCAGCGCCGGTTTCCGCAATAATTTCGCTTTTTCCCATGCGTTTTGCTAATAATGCCTGACCAAGTACTTGGTTGGTTTTATGAGCGCCGCCGTGTAATAGATCTTCACGTTTCAGATAAAGGCGGGTTTTGGTGCCTTTCGTCAGATTACGGCATAAAGTTAATGCTGTTGGCCTGCCCGCATAATTTTTCAGTAGATCCTGAAATTCTTGCTGAAATTCTGGGTCTTGCTGAGCCGCAATAAATGCGGCTTCTAATTGTTCAAGGGCTGGAATAAGGATCTGTGGTACAAATTGTCCACCGAAATCACCAAAATAGGGGTTAAGTTTACTCATTGTTCTGCTTGTCCATTATATGAATCGGGAAATTGTTGCTTATTGGTAACAGCGTAGAAGCTGAAACACTTTATTTAATTTATGGCTGCTTTTGATGCCGGGTGCGCTTTCGACGCCAGAGTTAAAATCAAGTCCGCAACAGCCATATTTTGCTGCTTGTTGGCAATTTTCTTCATTTAACCCACCGGCTAGCATGACATTGGCGAGTGATTGCTTGTCAAGTAATTGCCAATCGAAACTTTGGCCGGTTCCACCTTTGCCGTTATCAAGTAAATAACGGTCAACATTTTCGGCTTTGGCGTGAAAGGCATCTTTCGACATATCAACTGCTTTCCAAATTTGACAATTTTCAGGTAGTGTTTTTCGCAGTTCCGCAATATAAATTTCGCCTTCTGCGCCATGTAATTGTACCGCAGCCAGAGAAAGGGTACGGGCGGTATGGCTGATGAATGCGGATGATTGATTTTGAAATACCCCTACATATTTGAGATTTGCTGCATTAATAATTTGTTGGGCCTGTTGGATATTAATCTTACGTGGCGAATGTTCAGCAAATATCAAACCACCATAAACAGCACCTGCCTGTAATACCGCTTTAGCATCTTGTGGACGAGTTAACCCGCAGACTTTATTTTCACCCAAAATCAGTTGGCGTAATGCTAAGTCCAAATTGGATTGGGCCATCAAAGCGCTGCCAATGAGAAAGCCATTAGCATAATGGCTAAGCTCGCGAATTTGTTGATGCTGGTGGATGCCCGATTCGCTAATAACAATGGTTCCTTCCGGTAACTGTGGCGCAAGTTGTTTGGTACGGTTTAAATCGATAGAAAGATCTCTCAGGTCACGGTTATTGATACCAATAACTTTAGCTTTTAACGCAACCGCTCTGGTTAGCTCTTCCTCTGAGCTGACTTCCGTCAGTACACCCATATTCAGACTATGTGCAAATTCAGACAGCGCAATATATTGCTGATCATCAAGGACGGAAAGCATCAACAAAATTGCATCGGCTTGATAATAACGGGCAAGATAAACCTGATAAGGATCGATAATAAAATCTTTGCACAATACCGGCTGGTGAACGGCATCACTGACTAAACGAAGAAATTCATAGTTACCCTGAAAATATTTTTCATCAGTTAATACAGAAATGGCGGCAGCATAAGGCTGATAAATTTTCGCTATGTGAATTGGATCAAAATCCTGACGAATAACGCCTTTAGAAGGAGATGCCTTTTTACATTCCAGAATAAAAACTGTCTGTTCACTGTTTAGCGCTTGATAAAAATCACGATTGCTGGCAACAACGGCATCAATAAAACTTTCTAATGGTTGCTGTTGTTTGCGATTAATAAGGTATTCGGCTTTATCATTAACAATTTTCTGTAAAATGGTGGCTTGCATGATTAACTCCTTGTTGCAAGTGCTATGACTCGTTCATAAGCTCGGCCACTGTGAATGGCTTCGAGAGCTTGTTGGGTGTTATGACGTAAATTTTCCTGTCCATGAATTTTCATTAACAGGGCAACGTTAGCCGCAACGGCATCAGCATGAGCTTTCTTGCCTCGTCCTTGTAACAATAAACTGAGCATTTTACGATTATCCTCGGGTGAACCTCCTTTTAATGCGGATATTGGATGATGTTGTAAACCAAAATCTTCAGCGTTTAATTGATAATGGATAATTTCTCCATCATTAAGCTCTGCAACTTTCGTTGGCGCATGCAGTGCGACTTCATCCATGCCGCCGCTGTGAACAACCGCGGCCCGTTGATAGCCGAGAACCTGTAAAGTGCGGGCAATAGGTTCAACGAGCTCAGGGCTGTAAACGCCAATTAAAGCCAGTGGCGGACGAGCCGGATTAATCAGAGGACCTAATATATTGAACAGCGTCCGGGTTTTCAGTTGTTGACGTACCGGCATTGCATGACGGAATCCAAGATGATACTGCGGTGCAAATAGGAAACAGATGCCGATTTCATCTAGTGCGCTACGGGCACATTCCGCGCTGATATCAAGGGCGATACCAAACGCTGCCAGCAAATCAGAAGAACCGGATTGACTGGAAACGCTGCGGTTGCCATGTTTGGCAACTTTAAGCTGGCAAGTTGCAGCGACAAAAGCACTGGCGGTTGAAATATTGATACTGTTAGTACCATCGCCGCCTGTTCCGGCGATATCGCAGAAAGTGTAATCCGGCCGTGGAAATGGCAGGGCATTTGCCAGTAATGCCTGGGCTGCGCCGGCGATCTCCTGGGGTTGTTCACCACGTAATTTCATGCTGATAAGTACAGCAGCGAGTAGTGATTCACTTAATTCTCCTTGAATAATGGCTGCAAATAGTTGCTGGCTTTCTTGTTGTGTCAGTGTCTGCGCGTTAAACAATTTATTGAAAATAGCCTGCATTTTCATCTCCCTTTTAATTTAGTGCCCAGACCAGCGTTTGTTCAAGCAATTTAGCACCCTGAGTTGTGAGAATCGATTCTGGGTGAAATTGAAATCCACAAACCTTATGTTTGTTGTGACGAACCGCCATAACAGTATCGCCACAACGGGCAGAAATAGTCAGTTCGGATGGAATTTTGTTACCCGCGAGAGAGTGATAACGTGCAACGGGTAGAGGGTTTTCCAGATTAGCGAACATAGCCTGATTATCGTGTTCTGCCAGAGAAGCTTTGCCGTGTAGGATTTCATCAGCAGCGGAAATTTCTCCGCCATAGGCTTCAATAATGGCTTGATGCCCAAGGCAGATGCCGATCACTGGGATTTTGCCGATGATTTGTTGCAGTAATTGAGGCATACAACCTGCGTCAGAGGGTTTACCCGGCCCCGGTGAAAGCATCAATAACGGAGAAGACAGCATTCTTAATTGCTGCATAATCATTTCAGTTGCCACAGTATTGCGGTAGATAACAACCTGATGACCATGATTACGTAATTGATCGACAAGGTTATAGGTAAATGAATCCACGTTGTCGAGTAGAAGAATATTTGCCATCAGAAAATCTCCTCTGCCTGATGAGCTTCAATAATTGCACGAATGACGGCTTTTGCTTTGTTACGAGTTTCTTCGGATTCGGCTAAAGGATCGGAATCCAATACGATACCTGCGCCAACCTGAATAGTCGCTATGCCATCTTCTACGTAAGCAGAGCGAATAACGATACAGTTATCCATATCCCCTTTGCCGGTGAAATAACCAACAGCACCACCATAACTGCCCCGACGTTCACTTTCATAGTGAGCGATAAGTTGCATTGCGCGTACTTTCGGTGCGCCAGTAAGGGTGCCCATATTCATACAAGCTTGATAAGCATGAAAGATGTCCAAATCATGGCGCAATGTTCCCACTACGCGGGAAACCAGATGCATAACAAAAGAGTAGCGATCAACTTTTGTTAGGTCGGCGACATAGCGGCTGCCCGGTTCACAAATGCGAGCCAGGTCATTACGGGCCAAATCAACCAGCATCAGGTGTTCGGCTAATTCTTTATGATCTGTTCGCATCTCCAGTTCGGTCCGGCTATCCAGATCGGCATCTAGCTCGCCGGCTGCATTGCGCCCACGGGGACGGGTACCGGCGATCGGGTAAATTTCAATCTGGCGATTGGATGCATCATATTTAAGCGCGCTTTCAGGAGAAGCGCCAAACAGACAGAAATCTTTGTCTTGCATGAAAAACATGTAGGGACTTGGATTGCGGTATTTAAGCTTTTGATAAGCATGAAGCGGTGCCGGGCAGGGCAGAAAGAAGCGTCTTGATGGCACCACCTGAAAAATATCTCCCTGGCGGATATATTGCTGCAATTGCGCCACCATTTCTGCATAGCCATTATCATCCCGATTGTATGAAACTTTCATGGTTGGCAGAGAGATTTGTTTTACGGGTTCAGTTGGTTCGGTAATGAGTTTCGCTAATGTTTTTAATCGTTGCTTAAGGCGTTGCTCTTCTGCCTGAGAATCGCTGAAAAGGGAGATTTGCAAACGTGCATTTTTATTTTGGTGGTCGATCACCAATAACGTTTCTGCGAGATAAAAACAGAAGTCAGGGCAGCGTTGAACGGTTTTTACGGCGGGCAATGGTTCAAATCCGGCTACCAGATCGTAGGAAAAAAGACCGCCGACAAATATAGCTTCTGCATTATCTGGAGATGAATGCCCTTCCGCCAGTGAAAGCAGAGCACGCAGCGCATCAAATACGGATACCGCTTTCAGACGATTATCTTCATCTATTATTATATTGTGATTGGTTAGCGGGAAGGTAACTTGAAGAACATTATGTGTCATTTCAGATTGGGCGTTGCTGGAAAGTTTGTCAGCCAAAATGGGTAATAAATTCCGGCCATTTTCTGTCAAAGCGTCAAAAGTAACCTGATTGCCGTTGGCGCTGATGCGCAAGGCGCTATCGATAATCAGCAGACTTTTTAAGTTTTTTTTGCTGTTAATTTCCGCAGATTCCAGCAATAAAGTTGCTGGTCGCTCACCGCAGAGTTGATTGAATAGCAGAGTAGGATCGGGTTGATAAGTGGTTTCCTGCTCGATTACTGTAATTTTGGGTTGTTTATCCGTCATTTTTTCGTCCTATTAATAAATTACACATATAAAAAAACCCGCTTATCAGGCGGGTTTTGGTAATTTGGCACTGTTGATTTATGTGCGTGACCGTACCGCCCTTACTAGGAAGTTATGCCACCAACGGATAGACGTCATAAATACAGCCATTTTCAGTGCCTCTTTTGTATTGATATAGATGGTATACAAGACAATATCATTCTCACTCGTGTACTAGTAAACTGGAACGTAATTGGTGTGTCAAGGATTTTTTTGCGCATTTATTAGTTTATGCAGTTAGAGGTAGGGACGATCGTTTTTCTAACCCTATTTTAATATTACTAGAGAAAATTTAAGGTTAATTGGCGGGCATTTTATTACGATGTAACATAAAATATGTCAATAGCCAGAGATTGGCTATTTAATTTTAATAAAATTATTATCTTACTGTCATAAATAACTCATATTATCATTTTACGATATATTCATGATATATATTTAATGAATTAAATATATAAATTATTTTTTATGAAAAAAAGAATTTAGTAATAGAAAAATTTGGTTAAAAGGCAGAACTGGCTGGATTTTGTTTGAGTCAATAGGCAAGAGATTATTAATTTTTATATCTGTATATGAAAAAAAGAGGTTTAACAGATATTACGGTGGGAAGTAACATTCAGGACTCTAATATATTGTGTTATTTAAAATTTGAATCCTTATACAGATAAGCTATGTAATCCTTTGTATTCAATACGTTATAAGTATGCCGGGGGAACAATTTTTAATTTGAATACTTATAGATCTCTACTTAATTTTGGCATAGGTTGCCATGATTTAACTCTCTGATGTTTAAAATAATTGTACTATTAGTGGAGTAAGATATGAGTGAAAATGAACCAAAAGCAGATAGCCAATTAGTGTATGAAACTGATCCACATAAGGTTAAGGACTCGGAAGAAGGTGCAGCGCAAAAAACTTATCGGT
The DNA here is from genome assembly GCF_026153155.1 of Photorhabdus aballayi. Classification (NCBI taxonomy): domain Bacteria; kingdom Pseudomonadati; phylum Pseudomonadota; class Gammaproteobacteria; order Enterobacterales; family Morganellaceae; genus Photorhabdus; species Photorhabdus aballayi. The sequence goes on from NZ_JAPFCD010000001.1 coordinate 274,800, forward strand.
TAAATGGTTTTGATCCTAAAACAACAGATGGCGCGTTATCGTATACACCGACAAGACTTGCTAAAACCGTTTTTAATATTTACGAGGAGAACGATGATTTTGGCGTTTTCTGTTATTTATCTGATTGGTCAATCTATGATGCGCGTTTAGTTGACACAGCAAGCGAAGATGATTTTAAAAAGAATGGCGGCAGAAGTGCTGATTTAATGCGCTTTAAAGGCGATAAAGACAAGGGAAAGCCGTTTAAAAGAATTATCTTTAGCTTTGCAGGTATTATTGGCGACCCTGGTGAGAAGAAAACAACTATCATCGCTGCTGCGGGTGTAGATGGATGGCAAATGGGGAATGCTGAACAAGATATTCTTGAGAATCACGAAGGCAAACCTATTCCAATTGATCCCTGGGCTGATGTTGCAGCCTATCTTAATTGTGGTTTTACTCTATGGGCAGGCAATCCTATAGATTTATATCAGCAAGATAAAGCCCAAGGGGTATTAGGAGGTTTACGCTTACTTAGAGACGAAAATCCGGATCTGGAAATTTCTGTTAGCGTTGGCGGTTGGTCAATGAGCGGTGCTTTTTATAAAGTTTGTCGTGATGAGAAACTGCGTCAACGGTTTGTTGACGGTGTTAAAGATTTATACACCAAATTTCCCATGCTAACCCATATTGATCTTGACTGGGAATATCCGGGTTCTGCGGGGGACAATAATGAATACGACGAAGATGATTATAAATATTTTGTTGAGCTAGTTAAGGACTTAAAGAATGCAAACATCAGTAATTTGAAAGGAATTAGTATTGCAGCTTCTGCTGATGTAGAAAAAATCAAAGCAGCGCATATTCCAGAATTGATCGCCGCCGGTGTTAATGAAATCAACTTAATGACTTATGATTTCTTTACATTGGGCGATGGAAAACTTTCTCATCATACCAATCTTTATCGCAATAAGGATGATCAATATTCTAAATACTCAGTCGATGATGCAGTTAATTATCTTATCTCTTTAGGTATTAATAAGAAATTTATTTATATTGGTTATTCTGGCTATACTCGTAATGCCAGAACTGCGGAGTTAGAGAGTAAGGATAATGAACAACTAGTTGGGAAATATACTGATGGAACATCCACGGTAGGGAGTTTCGAACATGGTGTGATTGAATGGACAGATATTATCTATAACTATGTTGATTATGAAAATAAAATAGGCCGTAATGGCTTTACGGTTTTCCACGATAAAACTGCTCAGGCTGATTATCTTTATAATAAAGATCTCAAAGTATTTATGTCATTAGATACGCCTCGTTCAGTCAGGGAAAAAGGTCGCTATGTTAAAGAAAAAGGGCTTGGTGGTTTATTTATTTGGAGCGGCGATCAGGATAATGGTTTGTTAACCAATGCGGCTCATGAAGGATTAGGCCGTAAAGCGGTTAAAAAAGTTATTGACATGGAACCGTTTTATTTCGATGGTGGTGGTGAACTTCCTTCTTACGATAAACCGAAAGAGAAACAGTGTGAAGAATGTAAATTAAATTGAATTTGTACTTGAAAAAATCTCACTATTTAAAGTGGTTATAGGCTCTATAACTGTGCTATTCGAGTGTTTCCGATTAATTAGGTTGGGAATAATAAAATGGATAAATATAAAAGCATTTCTCGTGAAAAACAAAGTATAACAAAAGTATCACCGTTGTTGGCTGCGGCGGCAGAAATAAAACCATCAGCAGCGCCAATATTGCCGACAAGTTATATGTTGTCAAACTCAGAGCAGAAGGAAGATAATTCCACGGTTACTCTGGTTAATACACTCCAGCGTCTGGGTTATAACTCAATTTTTGACATTATTGAAGTATCAAAACAGCGATTTATTAAACGCCATAATGAATCTTTATCGGGTCATGCAGAGGTGATTTTTGATAAAGCAGCGAGTGCGGCTAATCAATTGGTACAAAGTTATCGGCAAAGACAATTGAGAGATTACGATGGCGCATCATTAAAAAAAGCGAGTCATCAGGCAAAATATTCTTCTTATATTAGTGACAATACTGATGATAAAGAAAAATTGCCTGATTATAGCAGTTTATTTCCTGAACCTTGGGATGATTTCTGTCAGCCAAACGCTATTGAGGCTCTTGATAGTCCGGTAAACTATCTGCTTGATCTTTATAAATTTGTACAACAAATAGAATTAGATGGTTCCAATAATGCGGTGGGATTAGAGCAAAGACGCGCTGATATTCCTGATTTATTACTGAATAGTGATAATCTTTATAAAGAAATTACGGCAATATCTATTGTGAATGATGTGTTGTCGAAAAGCGCCAGGGAATATATTGATCAGACGGGCCACGCAGATAAACCGGTTAATCAGGTTTTGGGAGAGACTCGTTTTCCCTTTACATTGCCCTATAATTTGCCTTCTCAACAAATCAATAAAGGTTTGGCTGAAAAAGAGACTGAATTAGGCACGATTATTCAGCAAGTAGATCAACAATTTCCCTGGCATATTTTAACTGAAAAGCGTGATCAGGCTTTGCTTGCCTATACTCAATTAAGTAAGGAACAAATGACTTTACTGACAGAAAAAAGTCCATTTGCACAAAACTTTTTGTCACGTGAGCAACTTATTAACAGCTATTTCAGTGCCAGCACAACAGAAGTATTACCTGAGCGTGATGTTGCAAAACATGCTTATATTATTCATGCTGATGAAAATATCACAGGCCCGACATTGTTGAGTGATAATGTTGATAAAGCCTATGATGAGATTGTCATCACTTGTGAAAATAAAAATAAAGAAACTATAAAAGTTAAACTGCGTGGCGAAAATGTTCTGACTTATAATCGTGTAAAAGCGAGGATGGAACCTTTTAATAATTCATCGCCATTTAGCCGACAGTTAAAATTGACTTATGTAGAAAGTGATAATAGTGATATTGGTAATTTAGATAATGGTCCTTTCTTTGGTGAAATGACAGTTTATGCTGCGGTACCCAAAGAGAACACAAATAATAGTTCGGTAAACATTGAAGGTATTAGTTTCCTGACAATGACTTACCGTTTTGCGATTGCTAAACAAGGTACTTCACAATCAGAATTATTGCCGGAAGCTGAATCATTTTTCCAGAATAATTATGGTATTTCTGCGGATGATAGCGTGAAATTAAAAGGGGTTCTATCTTTTGGTCAACAAACAGGATCGAAAGTGACAGATCTCGAACACTTGTTTAATAGTGGTGATTTTCGGCCTTTAGTTTCGCCAAATGTGGTATTTTCTAATCCTATCTTCGATAGTGGGCAAACATCAGAACACTTTCCTGCACCTTACCATTATGGTGGTGTTTATATAAATACGGGGCAATTGGATGCATTAAGTATTGTAAGAACGAATTCTGGACGTGAAATAGATGCAGTTTCTGATTTTCGTTATGATCGAATGAACCGCTTTATTCGTTTACAGCGTTGGTTATCGTTACCTTATCATCAGCTTGATTTACTGGTAACTTCGGCAATAAAAGCTGAATCCAATAATACCGATCTGGCTATTTCTAATAATACATTGAGAGCTTTGGGTTTATTCCGCCATTTATCGACACAATATAAAGTATTGCCGGAAACGTTTGCTGGATGGATATATCAAATTACGCCATTTGCTATTAGTAATAATATTCCATTTTTTGATCAGCTTTTTAATCAATCTAAACTTTTTGACCAGCCTTTAATTTTGGATGGGAAAGAATTTAACTATGCAGAAAATCAAGGCGATGGAGCAAAAACAGTTAAACAATTGTGTGCAGGGTTAGCTATTTCTTTATCCACGTTTCAAGTGATTGCACCTATCGTTGAGAAAGCGCTGAAACTCTCTTCTGGCAAATTGGTGCGTAATCTTGATGTCATGTCTAGGCTTTATCGCTTGGTGACGATTCCACGATTATTCGGTTTTTCTGCGGAAGATGGATTAATTCTGGCGGATATTTTAACCGATAAAAGCGAATATCTGGCAAATATACCGGCTTTAGGAGAGCAAGATGACATCCTCAGCATCATTACTCAAATGGAGGTTTTAACTTCCTGGTTGGTTAAAACAAAATTGACGCCCATCAAGTTTTCTCTATTATTAGGTAAAACTCAGCTTCCGGTAGTGCCAACAAGTGGCATGTTAACCTTTTATAAGGGAATTTCAGATGGTCTCACTGATAATGTACGTTTACAAGAATCTGATTTTAATCGGCAAGAAATAAACGATATAGATTGGTGGACTGTTCTATCAGATGAACATGGCGTTTTCGATAAGGATAATGGTTTAGTCAAAGATATTCCATTGATATGGGGAAAAACAGATGAAGAATCTCTAAGAAAAGAGATTGAAGATATTGTAAAAGAAAAAGAGATAAACCCAGATAATAATCAAATTAATATTGTCGTGCAGATCATATTGCAAGCTAAAACCGCACAGGAGAGTCTATTATCTAGTGCTATTGCGGGTGAATATGGGGTATCAAGAGATATTGTGCCACTACAATTGCGTTGGTTAGGAAGTAGTGTTTATTCAGTTTTGAAAATGGTGTTAGAGAATACAGCAGAGAAAGTTGAAGATATTAAAAAAGAGTTTCTGGACTTGACTTATAGTCTGTTAGTTTATACTCAATTAATTAATGCATTGAGCATAAGTAATAATTTATTGTTATTGCGCCTGACAAATCCTAAATGGCTTGGGCTAAACATAGATGAAACAACAGAAATATCACTGTCACTAGATGAAATTTTCCTATTGAATCGCTATCAAGATTTACTGGAAAATGCGAAACAAAATGAAGATAAAATTCAGGAGTATTTTACTTTCGCTAACAGTGAGATTGTACCGAAAACAGAAGAGGATGATGACAATTATAAATGTGCGCAATTACTGGCTGAAATATTAGATTGGGACCCTGATGAAATTTATCTTGCTTGTGAAAAAGAAGGATTAGAAAGAAAACGTGCCATGACTTTATCTCAAATAGATTGGATACGACGGCTACAACAATTTTATGTGAAAACCAATTTATCCGTTGAGCCTTTATTAGGTGCTGGCGCACTTGATGTTAATTCAAGTTTTGAAGCTTTCCAAAACATCGGTGAAGCGGTAATGGCTGCATTAAAAGCGCAAGGAGATGATGAGAATGTCTAATTTAATTGAAGCAAAATTACAGGAAAATTTGCGTGATGCATTGGTTGACTATTATCTTGGTCAGATTGTTCCGCATGATACCGCTTTTCAATCTCAGAATGAAAAAATTAAAAACGTTGATGATTTGTATGATTTTCTATTATTAGACACTCAGGTTTCTTCCAAAGTCAAAACAGCCCGTGTCGCGCATGTGACCCAATCGGTACAACAATATATCAACCGTATTGTTTTGAATTTAGAGTCAGGTTTATCCATGACTCAGGAAGAGGCAGACAATTGGCAGGAGTTTGCTAATCGTTACGGTTATTGGTCGGCTAATCAACAACTGGCTATTTACCCAGAAGTTTATGTTGATCCCACATTACGTTTAACTAAAACCGAATTCTTCTTCCAACTTGAAAGTGCGCTTAATCAAGGCAAGCTTACGGATGATGTTGCTCAGAAAGCGATATTAGGATATTTGAATAATTTTGAAGAGGTGAGTAATTTAGAAGTTATTGCTGGTTACGAAGATGGTATTGATATTGCCGATGATAAGATCTATTTCATTGCCAAGACCCGTACTCAACCTTACCGTTATTTTTGGCGAACTTTAGATGCCCAACAACGTAATAATCAGACTGACGAACTCTATCCTACCGCTTGGGGTGAGTGGAAGCTGATTAATGTTCCTTTAGAAAATGCGTATAACGGTATTATTCGTCCGATTATTTTAAATAACCGATTATATATTAGTTGGTTTGAAGTTTCTGAAGAAAAACAAGATGATAGTACTAAATATCGCACAAAACTTAATTTAGCTCATTTGGCATTTGATGGTACCTGGAGTACCGGCACTACTGTTCGTGAAGATTTACTTGATCACTCTATGAAAGAGTTGATTGCGGTGCTCGACCGTACCGGAGACGTTGAACGTTTAGCGTTGGTCGCATTTGTGCGCTTAAAAGGTACGGATCAGGGAACGCCGTATGATTATGATGAAGTTTTCACTTATGTTTGTGATAACTTATTAATGGAAGCAACGGATTTGCCTAAATCCACTTCAAGGTTATCTGATCTGGATGCATATGGCGCTGCTTTAGTCTGGTTCTATTTTCGGGAACCTTCGAATGGCGGGCCAGAGGAATATAAGCAATTAGTTCTTTATCCCGTAAATAATAATATGAAGTGGCCGATAGCCGAACCACCAACATTTGAAGGACAATTAGGTAAAATAGACGATTTCAAGCTGGATGCGACTTATGTTGATGGGACATTGAATATGTATTTGACGTCCACTTCAACGTATCAATATGATTTTAGCATAAGTAAAAATATCCTTTATTGTATTTGGCTGGAAGATAGCAACGGTGAACGCTGTTGGCTTGATTATAAAATACTGACTCCAGAAGATTATAATCCAAAATTAAGTGTGGCATTGAATCGGTGTGATCGAAATGATGTGATGGTTGTTACAGGTTTTAGTCTGCCGTCAGAAACTGGAGCTGATATTGCCGGCAGAATTAAGACTAAACTGAGTGTAGGTAAATCGCTTCGTGCCAAGGTCCAGATTAAACAGACTAAACAAACTCAATATTTACAATTTCCAAAAGAAGAACAGCCAGAGGAGCAGCCAGAAAGTTGGTATTCTGACAAAGCGATTCGTTTAAATACCCTTTTTGCAAAAGAATTAATTAGTAAGGCGAGTCAAAAACTGGACAAAGTTCTCAGTTGGGAAACTCAAAACATTCATGAAGAGCCGATTACCGGCAATGTTTCAAAACCTATCGACCTTAAAGGGGCAAATGGTATTTATTTCTGGGAATTATTCTTCCATATGCCATTTATGGTGGCCTGGCGGTTTAATGTCGAACAGCGTTATGAAGAAGCCAGTCGCTGGATAAAGTTTATTTTTAATCCTTTTGAAAGTAATGATGAACCGGCGTTGGAACAAGATAAGCCGCGTTATTGGAATAGTCGTCCGATAATTGATGAGCCCAAGAGATTACGTAGTCTGATAGAGCCGGCTGATCCTGATGCAATTTCTGCCAGTGAACCTATTCATTATCGTAAAGCTATTTTTAACTTCTATGTTAAGAATGTTATCGATCAGGGTGATATGGAATATCGCAAGTTACAGCCTACTGCCAGAACGTTGGCGCGTCTGAGCTATGCAACGGCAAGTTCATTATTAGGCGCGCGTCCTGATCTTCAATTAGCCAGTTCCTGGCAGCCGATAACCCTTGAGGATGCATCCTATAAGAAGAGTAGCGCCGTGCGTGCATTGGAGATGATCAGTTATCCTTTGCCTTATGCCCCGGTGGTTCATGATAAAACGATTCGTGCGCTGGATAATGATCTCTTTATGAAACCTATTAATGAAGAGTTAACGGCCCTGTGGGATAAAATAGAAAACCGGATTTACAATTTACGCCATAATTTAACCCTAGATGGTAAAGAAATTTCTATGGATCTTTATGATTCGAAAATTTCTCCTCGTGGATTAATGAATCAGCGTTATCAGCGGGTTGTTGCTGCCAGAAATGCCAGCAAAATGAATTTCAGAGTACCAAATTATCGTTTTGAGCCGATGTTGGCGCGGGCGAAATCGGGCGTCGATACGTTGATACAATTTGGCAGCACGTTGTTAAGCTTGTTGGAACGGAAAGATAATTTGAGTTTTGAATCATTTCAGATGGTTCAGAATAATGATCTCTACCGTTTTGCTGTTGACCTCCAGCAACAAGATATCAATATTAATCAGGCCAGTCTTGATGCGTTGCAGGTGAGCAAACAATCTGCTCAAGAGCGGTACGAACATTATAAAAGTCTTTATGATGAAAATATTTCGTCAACGGAACAGCAGGTTATTGAATTACAGGCTCAAGCATCTTCTGCTTTATTAGCTTCACAGGTATCAAGAACGGCGGCGGCGGCCCTGGATTTAGTTCCCAATATTTATGGATTGGCAGTTGGGGGTTCACATTGGGGGGCAGCTTTAAATGCGGTTGCTGAAATAGCAACTTTGAAACATCAGTCTGATAGTACTAAAGCTGACAGCCTCAGTGTTTCTGAATCTTATCGCCGTCGCCGGCAGGAGTGGGAGCTGCAATATAAACAGGCTGAATGGGAAGCAAAATCTATTGATCAGCAGATTAATATTCAGCAGTTGCAGGTCAGTGCCGCACGTAAGCGTTTGGCGCAAGTTGAAGCGCAACAACAACAATCTCAGGCACTGTTGGCTTATTTCTCCAGCCGTTTTACTAATGAAAGTTTATATACTTGGATGATTAGCCAGATCTCAAGCCTTTATTTACAGGCTTATGATGCTGTTTCATCTCTGTGTTTATCCGCACAAGCTTCTTTACAGTATGAACTCGGGCTAGGCGAGCAGAATTTTATTGATGGCGCGAGTTGGAATGATCTCTACCAAGGGTTGTTGGTCGGTGAAAATTTGAAATTGGCTCTGCAACGTATGGAACGTACTTATGTTGAGCAAAATTCACGTAAATTAGAAATTATCAAAACGATTTCGCTTAAATCTTTATTAGGCGAGTCTTGGGATAGTGACCTCAAGAAGTTGAAAAATCATGAAAAGATTGATTTTAATCTAGATGAAACTAAACATTTTGTTCCGGATTATACTGGCTTATTTAATCGGAGGATTAAATCTGTTTCAGTGACATTGCCTATGTTAATTGGGCCTTATGAAGATATTTGCGCTAAATTAAGCTTGTCGGGTGTGAGCAGTTATACGACAAAAGCAGATCTCAAAACTGTTGAAAAGATGTTAAAAGAAGGAATTCGGGCGGAAACGCCTTATACGGTCCGCAGCATACAACCTAATCAACAAATCGCTTTATCTACGGGTATTAATGATAGCGGAATGTTTACGCTTAATTTCGATGATGAACGTTTCTTACCCTTTGAAGGCGTAGGGGTAGGATCGAGTTGGAATTTCCAATTTACCAATACCTCGCAGGATTTAGAAAGTTTGAACGATATTATTCTTCATATTCGATATACCGCGCAGGAAGGGTCTGCATCATTTGGCACGGCTGTTAAAGCATTATTGAACAAGGAAAACCCAGATTTGGCATGACGAGAATTAAGAATTAAATGAATCAGTCATCTGAATTTAAAGTTCTTACTCGTTATCATTAACATTCAAATTAGCCTCTTCTATTTATGTGGAGGCTAAATATAAATCGCATTGGAGTTTATAAATGGTAAACAAATATACTTATACCTCATCGAAATCCATGTCCGACATAAGTGATATTATTGGTGAACCATTAACCGCATGGAATAATCAGGCAGGGGGCCAAGTTTATAATGTTATTTTTAATAGTGGTGTTTATACCAATACCTATTGGGTTGAGCGCTGGCATATTCCCGATCCTGAGGCTAAAGAGGGAACACCGCATAATGCCTGGAAATATATTCGTCAGGCGACGGACGAAGAGATAAAACAACATGGAAATCCTACCGATGGGCGTGTTGACCCAACCGAAGATATTCCTTCACCAGTTTTACAACCGGATGCTATTACAGAACAAACCTATCAACGGCCGGATGTTAATTTTAAACCGGATGGTTCAGCGGGCAACCTTTCTTATACTGCGACGCGTGTTTGCCGCCCGATGTTTAATGAATATGAAAGCGATAAATCCAGACCGAAACTTTCTGCTTATATTACTGATTGGTGCCAATATGATGCGCGTTTAGATGGTGAGGATAAAGGGGCGGATTATCGGGGCAGAGGATTTGATTTAAGTACTATCAATGTGACTGCCTATGATAAATTAATATTCAGCTTTTTGGGTATTTACGGTGATACTGGCGTAAAAGGAGATAAGATCAAAGAAGTGGCGGAGGGTTGGAATAGCCAGAGTGAAATAAAAATTACGGAAGGCCATATTGTTCCACTTGATCCTTATGGTGATTTAGGGACTGCCCGTAATGTGGGATTACCGAAAGAAAGTGCGAATACTGATATCGGGCCAGGAACATTTTTGCCTTATTATCAACAAAAGAGAGCTTCGGGTTTATTAGGTGGGTTACGCGAATTGCAAAAAACGGCGCGTTTAGCGGGCCATAAACTTGAATTAGCTTTTAGTATTGGCGGCTGGAGTATGTCCGGTTATTTCTCCGTGATGGCCGCTGATGAGACAAAACGTGGCGTTTTTGTTAGCAGTATTGTTGATTTTTTTGAGCGCTTTCCTATGTTCAGTTGTGTCGATATTGACTGGGAATATCCCGGCAGCCCAGGTGAGGAGGGTAATATTTATGATCCGGAAAAAGATGGAGAACATTACGCTCTGTTAATTAAAGAATTACGTCAGTCTTTGGATAGTCGATTTGGGCGAGAGGATAGAAAAGAGATCTCTATTGCTTGTAGTGGTGTAAAAACGAAATTAGCAACATCCAATATTGCTGAATTAGTCAAAAATGGTCTGGATAATATTTTCTTAATGAGTTACGACTATTTTGGTACCGGGTGGGCCCCTTATATCGGTCACCATACGAATCTCTATTCGCCAAAAGATCCTGATCCATCAGGTGAGTCTGATTTATCCGCGGAAGTGGCTATTAATTACTTACATCAGGAGCTTGGCGTACCTTTGGAAAAAATTCATTTAGGCTATGCTAACTATGGTCGTGCAGGCAAAGGGGCAAATCTTGAAACGCGCGGATATAATAAACCTGGCGATGCGTTAGGAACAATGGAAAAAGGTTCACCTGAATTCTTTGATATTGTTAATAATTATCTGGATAGTGAACACACTCTCGCTACCGGGAAAAATGGTTTTGTGTTAATGACGGATACCAATGCTGATGCCGATTTCTTGTTTAGTGAAAAAGAGGGGCACTTTATTTCATTAGATACCCCTCGCACAGTGAAGCAAAAAGCGGAATACGTCGCTAAGAATAAATTGGGCGGCATATTTTCTTGGTCGGGCGATCAAGATTGCGGCTTGTTGGCGAATGCAGCCAGAGAAGGAGTGGGCTATGTTGCTAAATCTAATGATGAAACCATCGACATGGGGCCACTTTATAATCCGGGTCAGCCCTATTATTTGAAATCTATTGGCGAGATGAAGAAAAACGCTGATTAATTCTTCTTTGCCAGTAAAAAGGGATATCATTTTTCTTATCCGTCAATTTTTTCATTCTTAAAATAATCATGTTCAGCCTGACATTTTAGGGCTGAACATCGTTCTTTCTGTAAAACGCCCCCATTTACCGTTAAGCTATCCCATCGCGTATTTGGGCAGAGAAAAGAATAATGACAAATTCAGTCACTGAATGGGTGACAATTTACGATCTTCATAGCCATACGACCGCATCGGATGGCTTACTTTCACCGTCAGAGTTGGCCGAACGAGCGGTGGCAATGGGCGTTAATGTCTTGGCTGTGACTGATCACGATACGACGGATGCTATTTTGCCAGCCCATGAATATATCAACCAACATGATTTGCCATTAAAGCTCATATCTGGGGTTGAAATATCCACTCTGTGGGAAAATATGGAGATTCACATTGTTGGTTTGAATATTGATATTCAATCAAATGCAATGGTCACATTACTCAGAAAACAAACTGAGCTCAGAAAAGAGAGAGGAATTGAGATAGGTCGCAAATTGGCAAAGGTGGGTATTCCCGATGCTTGGGAGGCGGCTAATCGGTTAGCGAATGGTGGACAAGTGACACGAGGCCATTTTGCCCGTTATTTAATTGAAATAGGCAGGGAGCCAACAGTGGCGAAAATATTTAAAAAGTATCTGGCAAAGGGAAAAATCGGATACGTCCCACCGCAATGGTGTACAATTGAACAAGCTATTGATGCCATTCATCAATCAGGTGGTCAAGCAGTCATCGCTCATCCGGGACGATATGATTTATCGACCAAATGGTTGAAGCGTCTGATTGTCTGGTTTAAACAACATGGTGGTGATGCGATGGAAGTTGCACAGTGCCAGCAGGCGTCTAACGAGCGGCAATATCTCGGTCAATTATCGCGGGAATATGATTTGATGGCTTCGTTAGGTTCTGATTTTCACCAGCCTTGTTCATGGATAGAGCTAGGGCGTAAATTGTGGTTGCCCGGTGATGTGGTACCAATATGGCGTAACTGGTCACTGTAGGGGCTGCATAAAATTAAGAGGTAATTTATGAGCCAGTTTTTTTATATTCATCCTGATAATCCGCAACCGCGTTTAATAGGGCAAAGTGTGGATGTGCTTAAAAAGGGTGGGGTGGTTGTTTACCCTACTGATTCCGGTTATGCGATTGGTTGCCATCTGGAAGATAAAGATTCGATGACTCGGATATGTCGTATTCGCCAGTTAGACAGTCATCATAATTTCACCTTAATGTGCCGAGATTTGTCGGAGATATCGACCTATGCTTATGTCGATAATTCGGCTTTTCGTCTGATTAAGAATAATACACCGGGCAATTACACGTTTATTTTGCGTGCGACGAAAGAAGTGCCTCGTCGTTTGATGAATGATAAGCGGAAAACCATCGGGTTACGTGTTCCATCTAATCCAATTGCCTTGGCGCTTCTTGAACAAGTGGGGGAGCCATTGATGTCCACTAGCTTGATTTTGCCAGGCAATGATTTTGCTGAATCTGATCCTGAAGAAATTAAAGATAATTTGGGAAAACTGGTTGATCTAATTATTCATGGAGGATATTTAGGGCAACAACCGACCACTGTAATTGATTTAACGGAAGATACGCCAGTTGTAATACGGGAAGGTGCCGGCAATATCACACCATTCTTATAAGCTATGTCGTAATTATTTTCAGAATCTATATAAAGCCTGTGTATTATATACGGGCTTTATATTTTTGATTTTTTAATTGAATTGGAACGGTTATTATTATTTCGAATTATTAATACTGATTCAATAAAATAGAACTATCATTTATTTAATAATTAAGTTGATTTTAATAGCGTAATAAGGAAATATTTACCGCACCTAAGATAAGTTTATTTGCTAATTATTTAATCATACTATTAGGTATAAAACTTTGGGCTGGTTATTTAATATAAATAACAGCATAAGGTTATCCATTCATTATAAGATCAAGGGATATTGAAAATGTCAGTTGTTAATTTCTCCGATAAACCAGTTTATGTCGCTAATGTTCATACATGGCCGAAATCACCGGATAGGGATTTAATCGCATGTGGACGTGACGCATATACTGAAAAATCAGTGCAAGAAGCATTGAGCGGAGATCCTGATAAAGCGGTAAAATTAAGTGAATTAAATGATATTTTGGCTACCTGTGAACCTTTTGACTTTAAAGGCGTCACTTTATATGCAAAAGATCCGGTATTGGCCTTAATTAAAGCGTTATCAGCGAAGAGTGCCTATTTAATCGATGATTCATATCCTCCTGAGCAATGGCAAAGTGGGGGAGTTGACAAACATAAGCGTATTAAAGATTTTATTGAATCCCCAAGTATGTTTATTAAAGGGGTAGAGATGATCGATATGGGCCAGCTTTATCTTGGTAATTGCGGCTTTGTTAGCGCCATTGGGGCAATTGCATCCCATCCTGAAGGGCATAATGTGTTATTTTCTGCTATCTATCCGCCGGTTTATAATCCAACGGGCGTTTATTCGATCAGAATCATCAATCAATCGATGATTGGTTATTTATTGATTGATGATGATCTGCCACGAGTCAGTTTTTCTGCTATGGAAGATAAAAATGAGTTTTGGTATTACCTAATTGAAAAAGCATTTGCGAAATTGCATGGAAGCTATGAGAATTTAGGCGGCGGTAATGAAATCTATTTTGGTATAGAATCAACAGCAAATACCAGTATTAATCAGGATAATAAAGATCGTATTTGGGATGAGAAATTTATCGATATCTTTACAGTAAAACATCATGTGACTTATCAAGGAACCGGCTCGTCTACGGATTTGGTATCAGGTCATGCCTATTTAATATTAGATGCTCAGCAATGGAATGATATTAAATTGGTACGATTGCATAATCCGTGGAATGTCGTTAAATACAAAGGTCCATATTCTCCCGGTTCTGCTGAATGGGATAATATTCCAGAAGAAATACAAAATGATATATTCCAGAATAACCGATTTGAGGGGAAATCATTCTGGATGCCATATGATCTCTATGTTAAAAATTTGCCAAAAATTAGTGATATGTATCTTAGTGAAACACTTCCTGATTCACTGAAAAGTATTGCAAATCCATCACCAATTCAAGAGTGATAGGATATCGCTCTTTACTAAGGTTGACTTTTAATCCATTAATTTAATATTAGTGCTTGGTGTTAATGGAAATTTAAATAAAAATCAATGAAATGGTGGCCTGAAATTTATAATTTAGGGCCACTTCTATATTATTCAAAATTATATATTATTAATTATTTGATAATTGAAAGAATGGGTGAGTTAAATAATTATAAAAATCTTACTATTCCTTGGGATTAATGACTTTATTATATTTGGGTTTTTTTGATCTTTTGAGGATTAGAGCCGCTTATTTTCTGTAGCTATATTTTAGTCCAATTGGTGCAGTAATATCTCTGTCTTTTTCTGAGCAAATTCAATGTTGAGTGATAAATAGATACATTTATTAGCATCATTGATTTTAAAATTCGTGTAGAATGCGTAACTACGGAATTAGAATGTATGGTGTATTTTCTGACATTCTATGCTATCAAATGTATTAAAATCAGTTTGTTATGATTGAATTTTACCATAACGCATTGATTGATATATAACACGACGCCTGTGAAGGCGACAATAGAGGTTGCTCAATGAGCGGTAAGACACAGAAATCTGAAAAGTTACAGAAAATCCTCGCGCGTTCCGGCCACGGTTCCCGCCGCGAAATAGAAGGTTATATTCAACAGGGGCGCGTCAGCGTTGACGGTAAGATTGCCACTTTAGGCGATCGCCTTGAAGTTCAGCCCGCCACGAAAATCCGCCTTGATGGACGGATATTAAATATCAAAGAATTACAAAAAGCGGTTTGCCGTGTTCTGGCTTATTACAAACCAGAGGGTGAGCTTTGTACTCGTCATGATCCAGAAGGGCGGCCAACCGTTTTTGATCGTCTGCCTAAATTGCTAGGTTCCCGCTGGATAGCGGTCGGGCGTCTGGATGTGAATACCTGTGGTTTGTTGCTGTTTACCACGGATGGGGAGCTGGCTAATCGCTTGATGCATCCAAGCCGTGAAGTTGAACGCGAATATGCTGTCCGTGTCTTTGGTGAAGTTGATGATGCTAAAGTGAGGCAATTGGCTAAGGGGATTCAACTGGAAGATGGTCCCGCTTCATTCCGCACTATCGCGTTTAAAGGCGGCGAGGGGATGAATCAATGGTATAACGTCACGCTGACAGAAGGACGTAATCGGGAGGTTCGTCGTCTTTGGGAAGCGGTTGATGTACAGGTGAGCCGCCTTATTCGTGTGCGTTATGGCGATATTGGCTTGCCAAAAGGTTTACCACGTGGGGGGTGGACAGAATTGGGTCTGGAGCAAATCAACTACTTGCGTCAATTAGTGGGTTTGAATGAAGAGACGGTTTCTAAAGTGGCAGTGGGACCTGATCAACGTCGTCTTAAAGCTAACCAGATCCGCCGAGCGGTTAAACGCCATGCTCAAGTCGCATCGCGTCCATCGGCAGGAAAACGTCCAGGTAGTTCACGCCAGAAGGCGGGGCGAACGACCTCACCAAAAGGCCGTTAAGTTTTTTGGGCCTCGTGTCATAACGGGGCCTTTTTACCAATCTATCCCTTTTTGAGCCTTAATGCCGGCGTCAAAGGCATGCTTTACCGGGCGCATCTCTGTGACGGTATCTGCCATTTCCAATAATTCACGGTGACAACCACGACCGGTGATGATAACGGATTGGTGCTCCGGTCGGTGTTTGAGCGCAGTAACAACTTCTTCCAGCGGAAGATAGCCATAGCTCACCATATAAGTCAGTTCATCCAGGACAACCAGATCCAAATTCGGATCAGATAACATCTCTAACGCATGGCGCCATACTTGACGGCAGGCTACAGTGTCCGTTTCCCGGCTTTGAGTCTCCCAGGTAAAACCTGTCGCCATAACGTGGAAATTCACTCCATGTTGTTCCAGCAGATTTTTCTCGCCATTCGCCCATTTACCCTTGATAAACTGAATCACGCCGGCTCGAAATCCATGACCTATCGCACGGGTCACTGTGCCAAATGCAGCGGTGGTTTTGCCTTTGCCATTGCCGGTAAAAACGATAAGAATACCCCGTTCTAACTGGGCTGCTTCAATACGGGAATCCACTTTTTCTTTTAGACGTTGTTGCCTTTTTTGATGCTGGTTGTCATTGATTGTCATTATTCGGCTGGTCCTGTTTTGCGTCCAGGTTGTGCATCAAAACTGATGCCTGTTTTATGCAGACTATCGCTGCCCATAAGGTAAAGATACAGCGGCATAATATCTGCCGGTGTTTTCAGTTTAGCAGAATTTTCGTTAGGGAATGCACGGGCGCGCATATTCGTGCGTGTACCGCCGGGATTAATACAGTTAACGCGTAGAGAAGTGTGTTTATATTCTTTGGCTAAAACTTGCATCATGCCTTCGGTTGCAAATTTAGAGGCAGAATAGGCTCCCCAACCACAACGGCCTTCGCGGCCAACGCTCGAACTGGTAAAGATTAATGATCCGTCAGGGGACTTCAATAGTAGTGGCAGCAACGCTTGAGTTAGCATAAAAGTCGCATTGACATTGACTTGCATAACATCATGCCATAATTGCACTGGCTGCTCTGCCATCGGTGCGACAGCCCCAAGTAATCCGGCATTATGTAATACACCATCCAGACGCGGATAATGTTGCGCTAAATTGTCAGCGAATGCCTGGCACTCTTCGGCTGTGACGGTAAGCAGATCCATTGTGTGAATAGTTGCAGGGGCGCCACCTGCTTGTTCAATCTCTTTTTGGACAGCTTCCAGTTTGTGTGTTGTTCTGCCAAGTAAGATCACCTGTGCACCGTGGCGTGCATAGGTCAAAGCCGCTTCACGACCAATACCCTCTCCAGCGCCGGTCACCAAAATAATACGTTGTTGTAGAAGGTCATGTTTTGGTTGGTAATGTAACATTTGAAGATTCCCTGTTGTTGACGGCGCGATTTATTACCGTCGGAGGCCGTTCGGGCTATCAAAACAGAAAGTTATATATTGAGTCAAATTTGCCAAGGTTGATTGTTCAGGGTATAAACGGAAAACATTGCGGGCGTCGTTAGCTTTACTTTGTTTACAATAAGGCGAAGGGGCCTCTAAGGGTAGAGGCTTGCCATGCTCACTTTAAGTGACAGTGAAATTGCCGTTATGTATATACCGCCTGCGATAAGTCTTTTTTGACCTTCTGAATCATAGATGAAATGCCACACGCTTACCTGTTGGAAGTGTCACATCAATACTTAATTCCCCCCCCAAGGCTGCCACATAGCGCTTGAGCGTTGAGAGGCGCGGATCGTGATCGGTATTTTCCATTCGAGCAATAGAAGGTTGTTGGACACCCATAACGGCTGCAAGCTCCGCCTGTGACATGTCTAACTCATCACGTAACTGACTAAGAGCCAATTTGATACTCGCTTGTTCAACTCGCTTTTCAACACGAGCCTGCATTTCCGGGCTTTCTTGTGCTAACAATTCTCTGTAATTAGCCATAATTATTTCTCCAAGTTGTCCAAGTGACGTCGGTACTCAAAATCAGCTTGTCGGATCATTTCTTTGTAGAACCGTTTTTCATTTATCCCTGTTTTATTGCCGGCACATAAAACGATTGCACGCCGCTTGGGGTCAAATGCAAAGAAAGTTCTAATCGGATCACCTGCGTGTTGAACACGCAGCTCCTTCATGTTTGGGAAATTTGAGCCATGTAGCGTATCAACATAAGGCCTACCGAGATTCGGTCCGAACTTCTCCAATACACCCATTGCTTCGTAAATCGATTCCCTGAGTTCATCATCCTGAGCCAGAAACCACTCGTCAAAACACTTTGTAGTTATAACTTCCCACATACTGGCCTCATAACTTATTCGTTATAATTAAGACTATAACGCATTTGTTATATTATCAAGATCAATGTTGAACATGGACAGCATTATTTTCTGTTTTCCAAATTACCCCTTCCCGTTCTTCGGAGTTGAGTGAGCGAATGTTAACGGCGGAGTGCTGTGTTGGTAGTTATTTGTTTTTAGCTAATGTATAATTCTTCTTCGTCATAGATTGAATATTTAATCCAATTTCATACCGGAGTGATTATGAGCCCAATACAAACAGAGAGAGCAGCCCTTCTAATTTAATCAATTTGTTAAATTTTACATTAGAAGGGAAAAGTATGAATTACTCAAAGATTGATATAGATCTCTGGGATAGGAAAGAGCATTTCTTGCATTATCGTAATGTTGTGCAATGCGGATTTAGTCTAACAACGAAAATTGATATTACCTATTTGTTATCTTCGTTAGTAGAAAAACAATATAAATTCTATCCAACCATGATTTACTTAATATCAAAAGTTGTGAACTCTTACTCTGAGTTCAGAATGGCTATAAAAGATGAAGAATTAATTGTATGGGATGATGTAAATCCTGCATATACAATCTTTCACAAGGAAACAGAAACATTCTCAGCGATTTGGACTGAGTTCAATTCTGATCTGCCAGAGTTTATGAAAAACTATTCTGCTGATTATGAAACCTATAAAGATGATCTTTGCTTGTTTTCTAAACCAGAACTACCTGAAAACCATTTTCATATATCGTCGGTGCCGTGGGTGAGTTTTGATGGCTTTAACTTAAACGTTGTGAATTTTACGGATTATTTTCCACCCATATTTACAATAGGAAAATTTTATAAAAATGGAAATCAAACTCAGTTGCCTTTGGCAATTCAGGTGCATCATGCTACTTGTGACGGTTTTCATGTGGGGCGCGTTATTGATAAATTACAAGAGCTATGTAACGGTTTTATTTAGTTAAAGCCAACCTGAATTATTTATGGCCTCAATATTAAGCTCCACATGAGGCCTTCCGTTCAATGTCGTAATCGGCAACTTAGGTAACTGAAGCAGGCCGGGATCATGATTACGACTGGGTATTATTGTACAATAATCTGGTTGTTAAATTTGTTGAACTAGAGGTTCAATGCGGCTATTATCACGTTAAGTGATATAAATTTGTACCATGCTAAGCACTACTCATTTCAATTTCATAATGTTAGGGGGCTATATGAGATACATGAGAACTGAACATACCAGATCTATACAGACTATTAGCCACTCAACAGAAGTTATTGATTCCTTCAAGGATAAGAGCACAGATAAACTTTTTTGCGTCCTTCGCCTTAGTGAAAGGCGTGATGCTAACAGGCAATTGTTTATTGTAACTCTTAAAGATGATAATAAGAGCGATGATTTCTATATTGTGCCATTCGCTGAATTGGTTGTCAGAAGGGAAAGAGTGAAATACCTTGTTTCTCCTGAAAATCAATATCCAGAATTTGGCGATAACATTAACTTCATTATGCAACGCATTGAGTCCGTTGTTAAAATTTTCATTGATAATTACAAACTAACGACTACCCATTAAATTATTATGTAATAGGGATAGCGATGGCCCCCAATCTTATTAGTTCATATTCAAAGGACTTGAGCAAAAAGCCAAGTTGTGTTTCGTCAAATATTATTGACGAATTTTATTATCTATCACCGGAAGATGATTTATTGAAAATAATAGAATACTCTCTTGCTGGAAGTGAATACGATTACTATTCAGAAATAATTTATATGGGATGCTCTACTCCTGATTTTTACTCTGAACATGCAGAATATCTGAGAAAATGCGGGTATCGTACTAAGAGAATTATTGATGAATTACTTTCTTTGGATATGCATGAATCGTCAGAAGATGTTTTAGTTGGGAGAATTTTATATAACGATTTTAATTTTATCGATAACGGGATAACTCAAACTGGTAAGCAAATAAAAGGTGTTTATATAGACATAGATTATCGGAGGGTGGGACTGGCTAGTTCCATTTATAACAGTCTATTATTGAAACATAGATATCTTATTTGCGACAATATTCAGAGTCTGTCAGGTGGTTCTCTATGGGCTGGTAGTATTGTTAAATTAGGCGAAGTTCGCATTTATGATGTAATCAGGAAGAAGTTCTTGGATGTGTTAACCCCACGTGGCGTTGGTGTAAATGGTGTTGTTCCGTGGAGTGTCTTAGATTTGCCTGTTAGTGAGTTATCCAAGTGGGAACCAAGACCTTTATCGCCAGAATCTTGCCATCATATCGTTAACATTATAAGCAAAGATAAATTATACAACTAAATCCGCTCCGGTGAATTTTTTCATATATGCCGCTTAATTGCGGTTTTTTTGTAGCTAAAATAACCGTGGGTGGTGATATGTCATTAATTAAATATGCCATTTCATCATTTTTGGGGAATGAATGGTAAATTTTTGATATTGAATCATCTATTATAACCAATTATATAAAAATAATTAACCTTATAAGGAATAAAAACAACGCATGATTATTTTTCTAATACTAGACTTTGATTGGCATGAGTTGTAGGAATGTTATTTTTACAATGATTTAAATATATTGATTACGAAATAATATTATTTAATTTGAGGAAGGTATATGAACCAAAGAAATGATTTTAAAGCCTTTTCTATTAGTGATGATGCTAATGCAGTGAGTCAAGAAAAATATGAAGAAAGCCAGAGTTTACAGGCAGGATTTCCACCAGATGATGTTTCTACTCATGTATTAAATAAGGTATTACGTCAATCTTCAACAATATCATCTGTTATGGCTAATTTTATTGCAGAACAGTCTGGCGCTGATGTTTTGGATAATGGAGACATCGCCAAACTTACCGCGCAATTAAATCGAGCATTAGAACAAAAAATTACAACAGACATTCCCTGCGCTTCATTAACACAAAAAGGTGCTGTTCAGCTTACAAATGTGATTGGCAATAGTGACACATTGGCAGTTACACAAAAGCTTGCTCAGGAAATAGCAAATTCATTACGTGAATATACAGATGATCGAATTAAAACAGTCAGTGAAGTTCCTGTTGGTTCTCCTATTCCTTGGCCATTGCCTCATCCACCGACTGGCTATTTCACTTGTAACGGTTCCGCTTTTGATAAATTACAGTACCCGAAATTAGCGGAAGCTTATCCTGACGGTAGATTACCCGATTTAAGAGGGGAATTTATTCGAGGCTGGGATGATAGCCGAGGTGTTGATGGCGGCCGTAGAATTTTAACTCCTCAGGGGGATGCTATCAGAAATATCGAAGGCTCATTTCCCGGCATGATAGCACCAAACTATCATTTGGCAACAAGAGGTGCTATTTATGCTAGTCAAGTTCTTGGAATAGCGACAGATGGCAGTTTCAAATCGTTAAATGTTTCTAACACGGATACTCCATACGGCTTTGGATTCCTGGCGTCAAGGGTTGTTCCTGTAGCCTCAGAGAATCGCCCTCGCAATATTGCATTTAGCTACATTGTAAAGGCAGCATAATGATAGGGCCGTTTGGCCCTTATTGCTCACAACCATACAGCTCATTTTCCTATTGTTGCATCATTTCTGAACTGATCTCCATTTCCCCCTCTAATGGTGTAGAATTGGCTACTGAGACCGATATACTGAACGTTTTCATTTGTACATAGTTGTGTGCATAATTTGTTTTTTTGAATGTCAATAAATTATAATTCATTGTTTTTAAATGAAAAAATTTAAATGTATTTATTTTAGTTATTCAGGTTAAGCAGAAAAAGGTGAATTTTGTGGAGTATTTATCTCTTTACGGGTTGTTTTTAGCCAAAGTAGTTACTCTGGTATTGGCGGTTATTGCTTTGGCTGTGTTTGGTATTGGCATGGGAATGCGGAAATCTTCGCTGAAAGGAGAATTGAAACTTACCGATCTCGGTGAGTCATACCGGGATAAGCAGCGTCAAATGCAGCGGGCGCGCATGACAGAAGCGGAAGGAAAAGTTTGGCGGAAAGAGTTTAATAAGCAACAAAAGCTCGAATCTAAGCAGAAGAAAAGTGACGCTAAGGCTGGTCATAAAGGGTTACAGAAACCTTGTCTTTATGTGCTGGATTTTAAAGGGAGTATGGATGCACATGAAGTCGATTCATTACGTGAAGAGATTAGCGCAATTTTGGCCGTGGCAGATGCAAAAGATGAAGTGTTGTTACGTCTTGAAAGCCCTGGAGGAATGGTGCATGGCTATGGATTAGCGGCCTCTCAGCTTGTCCGTTTGCGCCAGAAAGGCATTCGCTTGACTATCGTCGTAGATAAAGTTGCTGCCAGTGGCGGTTATATGATGGCTTGTGTTGCTGATCGCATTGTTGCTGCGCCTTTTGCCATTATTGGTTCTATTGGCGTGGTCGCTCAGATTCCTAACATTCATAAACTATTGAAGAAGAATGATATCGATGTAGAACTTCATACGGCTGGTGAATATAAACGTACTCTGACTGTGTTGGGGGAAAATACAGAGCAGGGTCGGAAGAAATTTCAGGAGGATTTGAATCAGACTCACGAACTATTCAAAGCGTTTATCCATACACATCGTCCATCACTTGATGTAGAAAGTGTGGCAACAGGCGAATACTGGTATGGCTTACAGGCGAAAGAGAAGGGATTGATTGACGAAATTGGCGTCAGCGATGATCTGCTGATTGCTCAAATAGATAATTGTGAAGTTATTGGTGTCAGTTATACACGCCGTAAACGTATGGTAGAGCGTTTCACCGGTAGCGCAATGGAAAGTATTGATAAACTTCTATTGCGCTGGTGGCAAAGAGGAGAGAAGCCTCTGCTTTAATTAAATTCCGCTATTTTAGATCAATTATCTTGGCGTATCCTAAGGCGTTCTATTTCGACGTTCAGGGACGCCTTGATATATTGCTTAATTGTAATGTGTTAATTGAATAGAGCGACGCTTATTCTGACGTTGATTATCGTGATGTTTTGCCCTTGAAAAACCAGGTATTTTGATCCTGTTAAAATATTACAGGTGTTACATAATTTGCTTTACATACCCCTTCCTGCTTGTGATGAGCCGCAGGCTTTTCTACATCAATAGTTGATAATCTGGCTTTGCGTTTATCTGTCTCTGCCTGGCTGATCTTCAAACATGTCCAAGTCACTTTTGCACAGCGCTATGGCGTCTTTAAACGCATTCATGCAAATCCTCGAAGAATGGCAACTTACAATAATATTCATAAGGAAATAAAGTATTATGGCTATTTCACAATACGATATTCATACCAGTCATGCTGTCATCTCTGTTGCTGATACGGGAGGTGATGGGTTACCGGTCCTCCTTATACACGGTAATTCAAGTTGTAAAGAAATTTTTCGCCATCAAATTCACTGTTTTGGCGACGAATACCGGATTTTGGCTATTGATTTACCAGGGCATGGTGCTTCATCAAATGCAGTGGACCCTCGCCGAACCTATTCGATATCTGGTTATGCCCTTTGCATCATCGAAGTACTGGAAAAATTAGGTATCGATAAAGTTGCTGTTTTCGGATGGTCACTGGGAGGGCATATCGGTTTGGAGCTTATCTCTCGATTCCCAGGGATTGTTGGAATAATGATTTGCGGCACTCCCCCGGTTAGCCCAGGTGCCGAGAATGTCCGTCTTGGATTTAAACCGAGCCGGTTTATGGCAATATCGGGTAAGGCTTCGCTGACAGAAGAGGAGATTACGGATTATACCCTGGCGTTGTATGGAGAAAACGCACTTTGTGAGCCATTTTTAAGAGCCGCTGTAGCGCGGACCGATGGTTTGGCGCGGCAATATATGTCTGAAGCGTCGGTTTCACCGGACGTTATGGATCAACGGTTATTGGTTGAAACAAACCCAACGCCACTAGCTATCGTTAATGGTGTAGAAGATTTATTCGTTAATATTGATTACATTAACGGGATAACCTATAAAAATCTCTGGACTGGTCAGGTGTACAACTTGCTCAACTTGGGGCATGGGCCATTCTGGGAAGCACCAGATCTGTTTAACCCGTTGATGGCAGGTTTTTTCTCTGATCTCACCTTGGAAGCATAATTGATACCTGTAGTTTATCATCAGAAGTGCTTTATATATCCGGCAGATATATTTTTATATCTTTTTCATATATCTGCCTATTCATTGCTCAATAAATTTTTGTTATTAATTTTCGAGATAATATTGCTTCGATAGGATATGCATCAGTTGTTCGAACATATTGAAAATAGCAGTACTTTTGACTGTAGGTAAACCATTTTCGCTTAGAAAAGATTCACCATTAATACTAATACATCTCCTTTTTGCTCTACGCTATTTATATACATGCCATGAATAAAATCTTCATGTTAGCGGATAATATGGTTGGTTTTTTTTAGTCATTGTTTACCTTTAATCGGTGTTGTTCCGTTTTGTCTTTTTCTATCCTTATCAAAAATAATTTGTTGCGCATCATTTTTTATCAGGTAGAGTGTGAATTTTTCATCGTGCAGATGGAAGATTTTGTTTACGGTGATCATTTCATCCATTTGCATAGCTCATGGGCGGTATCTAAAATACCTTAGATAATTCAATATGTTTCGAGTTTGGGGAAATCAACTGAATAAAAATAAGTTGATATATTGAGAATCTATCGCAATATAAAAAGAGGTTTTAAATACCGTGATATGGCGCAGTGAATTCCACCATCTGAAAAGATAATTAGGTAAAGATAACTATGGGTAAAGCTCTTGTAATAGTGGAGTCCCCGGCAAAGGCCAAAACAATCAACAAATATTTGGGGAGTGACTACGTGGTGAAATCCAGCGTTGGTCATATCCGTGATTTGCCGACCAGCGGCTCAGCCAGCCAAAAGAGTTCGAGCTCATCTACTGATAAGTCTAAGAAGAAGGTTAAAAAAGATGAGAAAGCTGCATTAGTCAACCGTATGGGGGTTGATCCATACCGTGGTTGGGAAGCGAATTATCAGATTTTGCCGGGCAAAGAGAAGGTCGTGGCAGAGCTAAAATCACTGGCTGAAAAAGTTGATCATGTTTATCTCGCAACGGATCTTGACCGCGAGGGAGAAGCCATTGCATGGCACTTGCGGGAAGTGATTGGTGGTGATGGCGATCGTTTTAGTCGGGTTGTTTTTAATGAAATCACTAAAAATGCCATCAAACAGGCATTTGATAATCCGGGTGAATTAAATATTCATCGGATAAATGCTCAACAAGCTCGCCGTTTTATGGATCGAGTTGTGGGTTATATGGTTTCTCCGCTACTATGGAAAAAGGTCGCCAGAGGGCTCTCAGCCGGTCGTGTGCAATCGGTAGCAGTACGCCTTGTAGTAGAAAGGGAACGTGAAATTAAAGCGTTTGTACCGGTAGAATATTGGCAATTACATGCTGATTTGCTGGCGAAAGGCGAAATTTCACTGCATATGGAAGTGACCCATCAGCAGGGTAAACCGTTTAAGCCGGTTAATAGTGAACAAACCCAAGCCGCTGTCTCTTTACTAGAAAAAGCTCGTTACAAAGTGATCGATCGTGAAGATCGTCCGACATCCAGTAAACCGAGTGCGCCGTTTATCACATCTACATTGCAACAGGCAGCCAGCACGCGTTTAGGGTTTGGTGTTAAAAAGACCATGATGATGGCTCAGCGTTTGTATGAAGCCGGATATATTACTTATATGCGTACTGATTCAACGAACCTGAGTCAGGATGCGCTGGATATGGTTCGTGGTTATATCAATGATAATTTTGGCGATAACTACCTGCCAAAAACAGCCAATACTTACAGCAGTAAAGAGAATTCACAGGAAGCGCATGAAGCGATTCGTCCTTCCAGTGTTGATATCATGGCAGAACAACTGAAAGATATGGATGCGGATGCACAGAAGCTGTATCAGCTAATTTGGCGTCAGTTTGTGGCTTGTCAGATGACGCCGGCGAAATACGATTCCACAACATTGACTGTACAGGCAGGTGATTTTGAATTGCGTGCTAAAGGTCGTACATTGCGTTTTGATGGCTGGACAAAAGTGATGCCTGTATTGCGCAAAGGCGACGAAGACCACACGTTGCCGGTTGTTGAAATTGGTACAGAACTTGACTTGCAACAACTGATACCAAGCCAGCATTTTACTAAACCGCCGGCACGTTACAGTGAAGCATCTTTGGTTAAGGAACTGGAGAAACGCAGTATTGGTCGTCCATCCACTTATGCTTCCATTATCTCCACGATTCAGGAGCGTGGTTATGTTCGCGTGGAGAGTCGCCGTTTCTACTCAGAGAAAATGGGAGAGATTGTGACTGATCGTCTGGAAGAGAATTTCAACGAGCTGATGAGTTATGACTTTACCGCGCGCATGGAAGATCAGCTTGATCAGGTCGCAACTAACAAAGCCGAGTGGAAAGGGGTTCTGGATGAGTTTTTCACTGATTTTAGTGAGCAGCTAGACGTCGCCAATAAAGAGCCGGAAGAGGGTGGTATGCGGCCCAATCCGATGGTTATTACTTCTATTGAATGCCCGACCTGCCAGCGTTCTATGGGCATTCGGACGGCAACCACTGGCGTTTTCCTGGGTTGTTCTGGTTATGCGTTATCACCTAAAGAGCGCTGTAAGCAGACGATAAACCTTATCCCTGAGAATGAAATTCTTAATATCTTGGAAGGAGATGAGGCGGAAACAAATGCGTTGCGGGCCCGTCGTCGCTGTAAAAAATGTGGTACAGCGATGGACAGTTACCTTATTGATAACCAACGTAAACTACATGTTTGTGGTAATAACCCCGCTTGTGATGGTTACGAAGTGGAAGAGGGCGAATTTCGCATTAAGGGATATGACGGTCCGGTTATCGAATGTGATAAATGTGGCGCTGAAATGCACCTGAAAATGGGGCGTTTCGGTAAATACATGGGCTGTACCGATGAAACTTGTAAAAATACCCGTAAAATCTTGCGTAGTGGGGAAGTAGCGCCGCCAAAAGAAGATCCGGTTCCGTTACCAGAGCTTCCTTGTGAAAAATCTGATGCCTATTTTGTATTGCGCGATGGCGCCGCTGGTGTGTTTTTAGCGGCGAATACTTTCCCTAAATCTAGAGAAACCAGAGCGCCGTTGGTGGAAGAACTAGCGCGTTTTAAAGCGCGTCTGCCGGAGAAATTACGCTATTTGGCTGATGCTCCTGTGGCAGATGCTGAAGGCAATAAAACAGTTATCCGTTTTAGCCGTAAAACTAAACAGCAATATGCTTCTTCGGAGAAAAATGGCAAGGCAACGGGTTGGAGTGTGTTTTATGTTGATGGAAAATGGGTTGAGAAAGATAAAAAGTAGTAATTTCTGACAGAATTAACACTCTCTTTTTCTCAGAAAAGGGATTATTTTCTTCTATTAAGCCAACCTTATAGGTTGGCTTTTTTCGTCTATAGGCAGTATCTTAAAATATATGAATTAGAATCGCGCTAAACATTCATTATGAATTTTCGATTATTCGTTATATAAATATATAATCGTGTTATAGTGGTTATATGCGACAACAATATTATTTCTATTCGTTATAATAAATAGCAAACAGCAATATCAGTCCAGGTTTCTAAGTCATACCAAGTTTCTAAGTCATAATTGTTCACAGCGTTTATTTTGGGATGGTGTTTATATGAAATTGCAACAGCTTCGTTACATCGTGGAGGTGGTAAACCACAACCTTAATGTTTCATCTACGGCAGAAGGATTGTATACATCTCAACCCGGGATCAGTAAGCAGGTCAGAATGCTTGAAGATGAATTAGGTATTCAGATTTTTTCCCGTAGTGGTAAACACCTGACGCATGTTACTCCCGCAGGTGAAGAGGTTGTCCGAATTTCTCGTGAAGTATTATCTAAGATTGATGCAATACGGTCAGTTGCTAGTGAACATACTTATCCGAATCGTGGTTCGCTATATATTGCTACTACCCACACACAGGCCCGTTATGCATTACCTCCTGTGATTAAAGGCTTTATTGAACGTTATCCGCAGGTTTCTTTACACATGCATCAGGGATCGCCAACACAAATTGCTGAAGCTGTGAGTAAAGGTAGTGCTGATTTTGCTATTGCAACTGAGGCACTGCATTTATATGAAGATTTGATAATGTTGCCTTGTTACCATTGGAACAGGACGTTGGTGGTGACATCGGATCACCCGCTGGCCGGTAAAGAGAGCGTTTCAATTGAAGAATTGGCTGAATATCAACTGGTCACTTATACATTTGGCTTTACTGGTCGTTCTGAGTTAGATATTGCATTCGATAAAGTGGGCTTAAAACCTAAAATTGTTTTCACTGCGACAGATGCTGATGTTATTAAAACCTATGTCCGGTTGGGGTTAGGTGTGGGGGTTATTGCCAACATGGCGGTTGATCCGGTACAAGATAAAGATCTGGTTTGCATTGATATGCGTGATAAATTCGGCTACAGCACAACTAAGATTGGTTTTCGTCGCAGTAGTTTTTTACGCAGCTACATGTATGACTTTATGTGGCGTTTTGCGCCTCACCTGACGCGTGATGTTATTGATCAGGCTGTTGCTTTACGCTCAAATGAAGATATCGAAGCTATGTTTAAAGATATTAAATTACCAATTGTATAATAAAATAATTAGGGAGCTAATATTGCTATTAGCTTCCTAATTTTGCTTATCAGATGGGTTCAAACTCACCACTGAAGAAATCATCAGAATCTTCTATTGATGTTTTTCTTTGTTTGTTAATGAAACTATCAAAACTGGCTTTAATCTCAGGATTGTCGAGTGCTTCATAGTCTAAGACCGATATTAAGGATGAATACTCAAAATCAATGTTGACATTTTCATTAGAAGCACAACTTGATAAAAAGTTTGAATTAGTGCTATCAAAATTAACTCGATAGAGTTTTAGTTTCGGAATATATAGTGTCTTATCTCCTACAATCAAGGTATCAATAGCAATCGTCAGTGTCACAGTAGAATAGAAGCCTTTATTTTTCCGTATACCTAAGCGGATCGTTTCCCCTTGTTTAGTAAGAAACTTAGCGAAATCTGGCAACATATCTGTATTTTCGAATACGACTACATTCATAATGAAATTAAGGAAGCTTTTTGAGATGCTTAAACCATTTAATGAATCAGTGTAATTTTTAGATTCAACTTTGCTGGTGCCCATTAGAGGTAACTTGTTAACGACTTTAGTCCAAAAGTCCATGTCTGTTTTATATTGCTCTCCATACTTTTCTGCGTATTTATTGACATAATTGGTTGCGATGGAGGAGAGTGCAATTAATGTTTGACTTAATCTATTAGTTTTCTCTATAACTTCTGGTTTATCAGATAATTGCTTGGCTATAATGAACTGAACTAAACCATCTTTCTCGTTATATTTATTGGTATTTTCTATACTAAAATGAGCGTCGTCGATATGAAAGAACGTATTAGCTTCATTGATTTTTGCGATATGTTCCTGGTTATTCGTAATTGCGTTTTTTATATCCATTATTTTTTCCTTGTTTTTTTATTGATAATTTAAATCCAATTGAATTGTTAGCGAGTTAATTCTAACTGATTATCATTCGATTGTTTACCCGACTAAATTATCAAAATTTATTACTGAAATTCTGATAGATACACTGAATTGACCCATTGTGCGGTAATAAAAAACAAATATTTACTTATATGTTATGTTTAATTTGTGCCATTATCATTAAGGTAGTTTTGAGTTATGCCAATATAAGAATAAGGAGGAGTTATGTCGTTTGATTTGAAAAAGGTTTGTGTTTCAACACTTTCCGCTGCAAGTAAACAATATGATTATTACAGCTTACCACTGGTTGCTAAACATTTGGGGGATATTTCCCGTTTACCCAAATCCATGAAAGTTCTTCTGGAAAATCTTCTTCGCAATATTGATGGCAATTCTGTTGTGGATGATGATTTGAAAGCGATTGTTGATTGGCAAAATACCGGCCATGCAGACAGAGAAATTGCTTACCGGCCAGCACGTGTATTGATGCAGGATTTCACCGGTGTTCCTGCCGTTGTTGATTTAGCGGCTATGAGAGAAGCGGTTCAGCGTCTTGGTGGTGATGTTGAACAGGTTAATCCACTATCACCTGTTGATTTGGTTATTGACCATTCAGTTATGGTGGATAAATTCGGCACGGAAAAAGCCTTTGAACAAAATGTTCAACTAGAAATGGAACGGAACTATGAACGTTATCTCTTTCTGCGTTGGGGGCAAAAAGCCTTTAACCGTTTTAGTGTTGTCCCGCCAGGCACCGGGATTTGCCATCAAGTAAATCTAGAATACCTGGGTAAAACGGTTTGGCATGAAATGCATAACGGACGGGAGTTGGCTTATCCTGATACCTTGGTTGGTACTGATTCACATACCACGATGATCAATGGTCTCGGTGTTCTGGGATGGGGGGTAGGTGGTATTGAAGCGGAAGCGGCTATGTTAGGACAACCTGTTTCGATGCTTATTCCTGATGTGGTGGGTTTTAAACTGATCGGCAAGTTATGCGAAGGGATTACTGCAACAGATCTTGTATTGACTGTCACTCAAATGCTGCGTAAACATGGCGTGGTCGGAAAATTTGTAGAATTTTATGGTGATGGGTTAGCTGACTTGCCGCTGGCGGATAGAGCAACCATTGCCAATATGTCGCCGGAATATGGTGCAACTTGCGGTTTCTTCCCGGTAGATGATATTACCCTGAGCTATATGCGGTTGACAGGGCGTACAGAACAGCAGATTGCGCTGGTGGAAACCTATTGTAAGATTCAAGGATTATGGCGAAATCCCGGTGATGAGCCGGTATTTACCAGCGGTCTTGAACTGGACATGGCGACGGTGGAAGCGAGTCTTGCCGGGCCGAAACGTCCACAAGACAGAGTGGCTTTAGCGCGAGTGCCTCAGGCGTTTCAGTCGGCCGTTGATCTGGAATTGAATAATTCTCAGAGAAAAATCGTCTCATCGCCGGTTAATCTGGATAACCAGGAATATGAGTTAGAAGAGGGAGCTGTCGTCATTGCTGCGATTACTTCCTGTACTAACACATCTAATCCCAGTGTGCTGATGGCCGCAGGTTTGTTGGCAAAGAAAGCGGTTGAAAAGGGGCTTAAGCGTCAACCGTGGGTAAAAACCTCACTGGCGCCCGGCTCGAAAGTGGTGACGGATTACCTTGAACTGGCAGGCTTGATGCCGTATTTGGAACAACTGGGCTTCAATCTGGTTGGTTACGGTTGTACAACTTGCATTGGCAACTCAGGGCCGCTGCCTGAATCTATTGAAACGGCGATTAAGCAGGCTGATCTTACCGTCGGCGCAGTCCTTTCTGGCAACCGCAACTTTGAAGGTCGTATCCATCCTCAGATAAAAACTAACTGGCTAGCGTCGCCGCCGTTAGTTGTAGCGTATGCTTTATCTGGCAGCATGAAAAAGGATTTAACTAAAGATCCTCTTGGTCAAGATCAACACGGCAATAATATCTATTTGAAAGATATATGGCCTGATAGCAAAGAAATTGCTAGCGCTGTTGAGCAAATTAAGGCTGATATGTTTCACAAGGAGTATGCGGAAGTCTTTGATGGTGATGAAATATGGCAATCGCTGGACGTTGCGAGCTCGGCAACTTATCACTTCCAGCCTGATTCCACTTATATTCGCCACCCGCCATTCTTTAATGAGATGACAGCAGAGCCGGAAGCGATAACGGATATTCACGGTGCGAATATATTGGCTATTCTTGGGGATTCTGTAACCACAGACCATATTTCTCCGGCGGGGAATATCAAGGCTGACAGTCCGGCAGGGCGTTATCTTCAGGAACATGGCGTTGAACCGAAAGATTTTAACTCCTATGGCTCAAGGCGCGGTAATCATGAAGTCATGATGCGTGGAACATTTGCTAATATCCGTATCCGTAATGAGATGATTTCTGGTGTAGAAGGAGGATATACCCGTCATATTCCGTCACAAACACAATTAGCGATTTATGATGCGGCTATGCGTTATCAGGAAGAAAAAACACCATTAGCTATCATTGCAGGTAAAGAATATGGTTCCGGTTCGAGCCGCGACTGGGCAGCAAAAGGGACTCGGTTATTGGGCGTTAGAGTGGTGATTGCGGAATCATTTGAGCGTATTCACCGTTCGAACCTGATTGGTATGGGTGTATTACCATTGGAATTTCCTCAGGGAATAAATCGTAAGACGCTAAATCTGCGAGGTGATGAAACAATTGATATTGAGGGGATGAATAACCTCAAGCCAGGACAGATTGTACCGGTGAAACTGACTTATGTGGATGGACGTAAGGAAATCATCAATGCTCGGTGTCGTATTGATACCGGAACTGAATTAGATTATTTCCATCACGGCGGTATTTTGCATTACGTTATTCGCCACATGTTGAAATAATTTTTACATCATACTTAAAGACGGCACTGATTATTTAAGCGCCGTCTTTCCCCGCTAGCTTACTGGAAAACTAATTCTGCTCAGGTAACAAATGCCCCATTTTTCTGGCTTTGGTATCTAAATAATAAGCATTTTTAGGATTACGGCCTGTAATTAGTGGAACACGTTCTACAATATTAATCCCGGCCTCGGTCATAATTTCCACTTTTTTGGGATTATTTGTCAGCAGACGAATAGCTTGAACGCCGAGTAATTTATACATATCTGCACATAAGGTAAAATCACGCTCATCAGCGGCAAAACCTAACTGATGGTTAGCTTCTACGGTATCGATACCGTTATCCTGTAATGCGTAAGCACGAATTTTGTTGAGTAGGCCAATATTACGACCTTCTTGCCGATGGTAAAGTAATACGCCTCGTCCTTCTTTAGCAATCTGAGCAAGGGCGGCTTCAAGTTGAAAGCCACAATCGCAACGTAGACTAAACAGGGCGTCACCGGTCAGACATTCTGAATGGATTCTGGAAAGAACAGGCTCATTGGCAGAAATAGTACCGTATACTAATGCGACATGATCTTGACCTGTGGCGACTTCTTCAAAGCCAACCATTAAAAAATCGCCCCAGGGGGTGGGTAACTTGGCCTCAGCGACTCGTTTTAATTGCATTTTATTGTTCATATGTTGATTCAGACTCGTTACAAGACATAGATGCGAAAAACAATACCGGTCTGGGAAATCAGTGGACACTGCGTAAAAGATTTTCTCTGATCATAATGTGACGATATTTTGCCATATTTACTGCAAATTATCTGTCAAAAACTTTCAAATAATCATATATAAATGGTAGCTATGGCACTAACATGTTAACGCTGAACAGGTTTTTAAAATGTGTATAAAAATAGTCCGGTGTCAGATATGAATCAATTTATCAAACCTATTATTATCGCAACTTTGATTTTATTGCTACCGCCTGTAGCCGTATTGATGACAGGTTGGCAATGGCAGCCTATGGGAGAATATTTATGGCTTGAAATACTGTATTGGATTACGAATACTTCTGGTGAGCCGTGGTGTTATCTGGTTTTTCTGTTTTTTATTTTAGGGCTACTGTTGCTGTTCGTTACTTCGGTCAGACAGGGAGGAATATTGGTTGCTATTGTTCTGGGGCTTCTTTTAACAGGGCAAGGCATAAAGGTTTTGGTAAAAAATACCACTAAAGAGCCTCGCCCTTATGTTGTTTGGTTAGAAAAAAACTATCGGGTACCGACAGATGAGTTTTATCAGCATCAGCGAAAACAGCGGGCCGAGTTGTTGCAGCGCTATTTAAAAGCTGATGACCGTATTCCACAGTGGCAACTTACTCATTGGAAAAGAGAGACTGGATATGCTTTTCCTTCTGGACATACCTTGTTTGCTGCAAGTTTGTCACTACTTTTAGTCGATTTTTTATGGCCGCGTCGTCGCTATATTTTATCTATAATTGTGACGATATGGGCAATGTGTGTTTTGATTAGCAGGATGGCATTAGGTATGCACTGGCCGCAGGATATTATCACATCAACGTTAATTAGTGCGGGATTAGTGATGGTTATTTGTTATCTCACAGAAAAGTGGCGGCTGATTAACGATAAAAAGGATTTGGCGGTGTAATTGCTTCTTATTTACACTTAATCGATGGGAAGATATCGTAAAAAAGCTGAAAGACGCATTTATCATGATAAATTGCTTCCTATATCCAGACTGGAAATGCTAATTTAATGAGCCGTTATCCAGCATAATGTCCAAGCAACAATAGATAACAGGAAAAAATGTGAAATATTTTCTGATTTTATTACTGGTGTTGGTGATCTTTGTCATCTCGGTGACTCTTGGATCGAATAACGATCAGGTTGTTACATTTAACTATCTGATTGCTAAAGGGAATTACTCTGTATCTACACTTTTAGCTGTATTGTTTGCTAGCGGTTTCGTGTTAGGTTGGGTTATTTGTGGATTATTTTATCTTCGTGCTCGTTTGTCATTAGGCAGAGCGGAACGAAAGATTAAGCGACTCGAAGCGCAACTGGAGCAACCTGCTGAGCCTTCGGTTACTCATTCATCGCTTGCACTTAGCAAGGAATAAACTCCTATGTTAGAGCTGCTGTTTCTGTTGCTTCCTGTGGCCGCTGCTTATGGCTGGTATATGGGGCGCAGGAGTGCTCAACAGGATAAGCAACAAAATGCTGATCGCTTATCACGAGAATATGTTGCCGGAGTTAACTTCCTCCTTTCAAACCAGCAAGATAAAGCGGTGGATCTGTTTCTTGAAATGCTTAAAGAGGACAGTTCCGCTTTTGAAGCGCATTTGACTTTGGGGAATTTATTCCGTTCCAGAGGGGAAGTCGAGCGGGCTATCCGTATTCATCAATCTCTCATGGAAAGCGCTTCTCTGACATTTGATCAGCGTCTGCTTGCGACGCAACAATTGGGCCGCGATTATATGTCTGCGGGTTTGTATGATCGTGCTGAAAATATGTTTGCTCAGTTGGTGAATGAAAAAGATTTTCGGCAAAATGCGCTTCAATCGCTGCTAACTATTTATCAAGCAACCAGTGATTGGAAAAAAGCCATTGATATCGCCGAGAAATTAGTCAAATCCGGCAAACATGATTTACGGGAGAAAATTGCCCATTTTTATTGTGAGCTCGCTTTACAAGAGATGAGTGGTGATGATCTTGATGAGGCTATCAGTTATCTCAATAAAGCGGTTCAGGCAGATAAAAACTGCGCCAGAGTTTCTATCATGTTGGGGCGCCTGTTTATGGCCCGACAAGAGTACATCAAAGCGGCGGATGCTTTAAAATCTGTTCTTGAGCAAGATAAAAAGTTGGTTAGTGAAGTGTTGCCTATTCTCCAGGAGTGTTACCAGCATCTGAATCAGATTGATGAATGGGAAGATTTCCTGAGACGTTGTGTAGAGGAAGATTGTGGGGCTACGGCCGAGCTTTTGTTGGCGGATATTATCGAGCAGCAAAAAGGACATGAAGTCGCGCAAATTTATATCAACCATCGATTAGAGCGTCATCCGACCATGCGCCTGTTTTATCGCCTGATGGATTACCATTTAGCTGAGGCGGAAGAGGGGCGGGCGAAAGAAAGTATTATCTTGTTGCGGGACATGGTTGGTGAGCAAATTCGGACTAAACCTAATTATCGCTGCCATAAATGCGGCTTTACTTCTCATTCACTTTATTGGCACTGTCCATCATGTCGTTCGTGGGATTCAATTAAACCGATCCGTGGATTAGATGGTCAGTGACAGTGTCATCGTAATGTTGCTTTGTTAGTCAAAAAGGTTAAAAAATGACATCTCATACCTTAACATCGTTCGGTAGACAGATTAGCTCGCCTGTCATTGTTGCTTTAGATTACGACAATCAGGATGCGGCGCTGGCTTTTGCCGATAAAATTGATCCACAGGATTGCCGTCTGAAAGTGGGTAAAGAGATGTTTACCCTTCATGGTCCGCAGTTTGTTAAATTGCTGCATCAACGTGGCTTTGAAGTATTTTTGGATTTGAAATTCCACGATATTCCTAATACCACCGCCAGAGCGGTCGCCGCCGCCGCTGAGATGGGGGTTTGGATGGTAAACGTACATGCTAGTGGCGGCGCCAGAATGATGATGGCGGCGAAAGAGGCGCTGCTACCTTATGGTCATAATGCACCGTTGCTAATTGCTGTCACGGTATTAACCAGCATGGAACAATCGGATCTACAAGGTATTGGTATTGATATGGCGCCAGCGCAACAGGCCGAAAGGTTGGCAAAACTGACTCAGGCATGTGGGCTGGATGGTGTGGTTTGTTCTGCGCATGAAGCTCAGCAACTGAAAAAGGTTTGTGGTCAGAATTTCCAATTAATTACTCCTGGCATTCGCCCGACGGGCAGTGATGCGGGAGATCAGCGGCGTATCATGACCCCAGAACAGGCGGTATTGGCTGGCGTTGATTATATGGTTATTGGGCGTCCGATTACCCGTTCCGCTGATCCTGCGGCAACATTGCGCCAGATTAATCAATCTATTGCGGGAGTTATTAATGCAAGATAATAATTCGCGGTTAGTCTATTCCACAGACAGAGGGCGCATTCAGGAAGAAACAGTTAAACCTCAGCGTCCAAAAGGGGATGGCATCGTTCGTATTCAGCGTCAAACCAGTGGCCGTAAAGGAAAAGGGGTTTGTGTAATTACCGGGATTGATGCTGATGATCAAACGCTAGCTAAGCTGGCGGCTGAATTGAAGAAAAAATGCGGCTGTGGTGGTTCAGTGAAAGAAGGTGAGATTGAAATTCAAGGCGATAAAAGAGATTTATTGAAACAGTTACTTGAAGCCAAAGGCATGACAGTTAAATTAGCGGGTGGCTGACAGAAGGGCGGATATTCGCCCTTCATTCATTTTATTCCTGATTTTAATTGTTGTTAGTATTTTAATATATTAATTAATAATATTCCTAAATGTTTTAATTAAAAGTCATTCACAATGAAGAAGCAAGATATATTCTTGAAAATATTATATGGAAATAATTTGTTAATATTATTTTTCCTCTTAAAAATAAATTTCTATTTTTTAATTGATATAATAAGCAAGAAACGGTAATAGGAAATTTAATATTATTTCTTTATTTCTCTGATAAGATCATTATTAAAAGGTGTTCTCATGTGGAAATGAGTAATTTTGATGATAAAGGCAGCGAGTATTAATAATTGTTTTTTAAATCATATAGATAACAATTTAAATCCATTTTTTTAGTAAAGAGGTTGACTATGGAGAATGATCGTTCTACCATGAAAAACATGGAAGGTGAGCAAGCGCCCAATATCAGGGAAAACATGTTGGATGTTGTAGAGGAATTGATTTACACAAGAGGGATTGCGGCTACAGGTATCGATCTGATAACGCGCACGACAGGTTCCTCACGTAAGACAATTTATCGTTATTTTGGTACGAAAGAGGGGTTGATTGAAGAAGTTCTGCGTCGGCGAGATGAACGCTGGATGCGGTGGTTTACCTCATCACTAGCTGAATATAAAACGCCAGGAGAAAAATTACTGAATATTTTTCTGGTATTACAAAGATGGTTCGCGAGTGATGATTTTAGAGGATGTGCATTTATTAATACATCTGGTGAACGCCCTAACCCTGATGATCCGGTAAGAATAATTGCTAAGGAACATAAAGAGAAAGTTTTTACTTACGTACTTTCGATTTGTGAAGAAATATCGCCAGATTCATCGGTGGATTTAGCGAAGAAATTCCTACTCTTAATAGAAGGCGCAATTACGACTGCGCATGTGATGAATGATGCACATTATGCTTTAGAGGCGATGAATATTGCCAGGGCATTGCTGAATAAATGCGATGTGAGTTAATGAAAAATTTAATTGTAATTAATTAGGAGACAATATGTCTGATACAAAAGAAATTCGCCAGCCGGTACCGCCATTTACCCGGGAAACTGCTATTCAGAAAGTCCGTTTAGCGGAAGATGGATGGAATAGTCGTGATCCAGAAAAGGTTGCATTGGCCTATTCATTGGATACCCATTGGCGTAATCGCGCTGAATTTGTGCATAGCCGTAAAGAGGCTCAGGGTTTATTAACCAGAAAATGGGCGAAAGAACATGAATATCGCTTAATTAAAGAACTTTGGGCATTTACTGATAATAGAATAGCGGTTCGTTATGCTTATGAATGGCATGATGATTCCGGTAACTGGTTTCGCTCGTATGGTAATGAAAACTGGGAATTTAACGAAGATGGTTTGATGTACAACCGCTATGCTTGCATTAATGATCTTCCGATAACAGAGTCTGAACGAAAATTTCATTGGCCTTTAGGTCGCCGTCCTGATGATCATCCTGGATTATCTGAATTGGGATTATAATTTAATCGCAGATATAAAACCGTAAATTGGGTTGCCACTCCGGTGGCACCCTTTTAACAGAAGAATTCGGAAGACTCGCACCCTGAATTTATCGTTTGAGGCAGGACAGATTTCGGTTAATGCAGTCTGTGACCT
This sequence comes from Photorhabdus aballayi, assembly GCF_026153155.1. Taxonomy (NCBI): domain Bacteria; kingdom Pseudomonadati; phylum Pseudomonadota; class Gammaproteobacteria; order Enterobacterales; family Morganellaceae; genus Photorhabdus; species Photorhabdus aballayi. The sequence continues at coordinate 313,528 of NZ_JAPFCD010000001.1, forward strand.
GATGAAGTTCGTCAGCGGGAATATCATCAGTTACATTCTGTGCAATATGAGCGAAGTCAGCGGCGACATCCGCTATTTCATCAATAATGTTGTTCATTCTGGCCGACGTGATGCCTGAATCTTTGGCAATCTTGAGCAACATGGTGCGGGTGATATCTGTTCCGTGGCCGGTCACTGAGGTTTGATGTTGTCCGCCGGGTCCGTCTGCAAAGGTCAGATCATAGGCGGGGGATACCACCCACTCATTGCTTTCATTCAGAATGAAAGAAAAATTCTTCACATGATCATCACGATTATGCATCAACACGTTGAACACCATACGCCGGGCTTGGATTTCTCGCTCAACGACAGAGCGCGTGATGGAACCAGTCGCCCGTAAGATATCTATGTAATCCATACAGGGTAAGCGGAAGTCGGCATGTAGGGCGCCGGCCATACTTAGTACCGGCACTCGCATGCCATTCTCACGATCAAACCGCCGGACACCGAATGCAGCGAGTTCCCCTTCAAGGCGGAAATAGCGACTTGTGGGGAAATCAATGCCCGCTATTCTAGCGGTACAGGCATATGCTTCTTCAAGAGCGCAGACCCAAGGATTTTCCTCTGCTGCGGGGAATTTGACCAACCAAGGCTCGCTCCCCGGGAACGCAGTCGTTTTCATCTGTCCGGTAGATGGATTATATTCTACTTGCGCTTTTGGTCTGGCTCCGTGAGGCGAGCCGCCAAGCAGGAAAAGTTCACGCAGTGCCTCTGAGTCCTGACCAGTTACTTCCTGACGAATCTGCTGAGCCAGCCCAGTCAAGTTCAGAATACTATATTTGTCTTCTTGGTCGTCAGGTAAAGGCAGAGCAGGTTGGTAGGTCAGAGCGCCCATCGTGTTATCGCCTAACAATGCAAGGCGTTCCAGGACTGAAATCCGACCAGGATCGACATGATTACGGCGAAGGAACCGGTCCATAATCAGCCGTCCCCACCCATCTGGCAGGGAATCTGCAATGAAGCCGGGGAGCCAGTCCTGAAAGCATTCAAAATTCGCGTAAGTATCAGAGGAAAGCGGTAGTTGCAGAGGCGAGAATTCGATGCCGCTATCAAGAGCTTTGTCGGTGTATTCAAATAAATAGCGGCCGCGAGCAGTACTTTCGGCCAGATGACCCAATACCCACTGTTCTCCAAGACCGTGGTAGATCACCTGTAGTCGGCCCAGTGACTGGTACTGAAAGTTTCGCGTCGTCATTTTTTTGCGTCTCCTGATTGATGAGCGCGGCCGTTGCCGGAGGGTTTCCGGGATGAACGTTGGGTTCGCCGGGCGCGTTGGCGAACCGGCGCTTTCATGGCTTCGAGTTGAGCAATGCTGGCCGGTTGTAGCATAAACAAGGATTTAATCTCGTTTTCTAGCCGTAGAGCAAAGACGACCTTCATAAAATTCTCAAGCGTGCCCCGCCCGCTGCCTTCAAGTTTTTTGAGCGCAGAGACGGAAATACCGCTCCTGAGCGCTAGCTCTGTTTGGAGCATGTTACGTCGTAGCCGATGTTCCCGGAGGCGATGCCCAATTTCTGCCAGCAACTCCGATTCGGTATAAATCATTAGAGCCACAAACGCATCTCCTAAGTTTAAATTTTATAGTTAAGAGGCTTTATTGTACCTCTTATTTTGCCAAAACTTAATTATGAAAGGATAAAAATTTAAACGTTCTATATAAATCTCATAAATGTATTTTTGATACTTTGGGGTTTTATATGAGACTCTTATAAAATAAATGCTAGTGAATTCCTTGCTTGTAACTAAGTTATCTACATCAAGGCGACCAAGAACGGCTACTAGGAGAGGATCTGATATATTGAGGCGAAAATAGCCGAAGTCAGCATCAATAGCGATGGTGTTTGGGATTAAAGCATAATAGGCGAGTTGTTTGATTTTTCATGGCTCGTCGTTTGAGCCAATATCTGGGCTCTCTACACCAGACTTTAACGGGTCAATATTGTGGTACATATTCAAAAGTTTTGGTGTTGAAATCTTTACGCTTTATCCAAGGTGCCGGAGTTTGCATTGTTTTACGCAGAAGTTCATTGGATTGAACTGGCATGTCAAATCGAGCGAGATCAGAAAAAAGACCATTCTTTTCAACGAAGTCATTTAGTGCTTCCAGACCGGCAAGGTTTTCGGCCAACCAGCGTTCGCGCTCTTTAACTATCTGTTCCAACGCCTTGTTTAGCGTCGTGGACAAATTCAAATCCAGCGCCTTAGCCTATTCAATGAGATCGGCACTTAGGTATACGTTTGTACTGCGTTTTCTGGCAGAAGTGTACAGTTATTTTTGCCAGAAGCAGAATTAGTACAGTTTAAAATAAATAAGGCGAGAAAAAATTCCTCGCCTCAATTTATTGTTTCAAGTAATACAAAGAAACCTTTTAATTATCCATAAATAGGAAAGGGGCGATACCGACGATTTTTTCCGTTATGAGATTGTAATGCAGATTTACTGCAATAACAGAATAAATTATTGCTCCGTCGGGCGTGAGTGTTGCCGATCGTTTTGAACGTGAAAGAATTACCGTTGGTTGTAGTTTGGGCTCATAACCACCGCCAAGGCCGGTATCATGTACTGATTTCATGTTTATTCTATTCAATTCTTCACGACAGGCGACAAAGGTTATTTCATCATATTTTGCCATCCTTTCGTCGGTTCTCAGCAACGTAAAAATATCGGATAATTTTTTACGATTTCCAGCCTCAGGGCTGACTAATAGCGCATCATATTTATTGATATTCGTACTGTCCGCTCTATTTTTCCATATTGCCGCCTTCACTTCCTCATCAGGCATTTTCTCATAATATTTGATGCCGTAATTTCTTACCTTGCCATGATTGGTTGTATTGGCTTCTACTCCAGTGGCTAGCAGATAATTTTCAATATCATCGGCAGCCATATTCTGAATATCGTTCACGGTAAATGTTTTATCACCTATTTTTACACTGGCCGAACCTGCTTTATTGCCTGCATCTATCGTTGCATAAGGTTGTACCGTAAAGCCACTATTACCTAATGTAACATCAAAAGGGGAGTTTAATGGATTTTCCGGCGCCTCTAATAATGTCTGACCGTGAGGACCAAAAAATTGAATCGTTTTTCCCGTAGGAACTTGCGTCGCTGCACTATCAGAGAAAAAATAGCCATGTGAACTGAGCATCAATTTATTCGCAGGTTCATTAGGTACTGTCCATAATTCGAATGCACCGCCAAGCTCAATTTTTTGTGGTTCAAATTGAGGATATTCTTTTTGTAAAATCCCTATTCTGGATTGTGCTTTTGTTTTTCTAAGATCGCCCGTTCCAATGTCTTCTTCCGGTTTTTTATTGGTTTTTCGCCATTCCCTCACTCTATTACGGTAATCAGTAGCTGATTCACCGGGCATTTTTTCAGGTTTTCCACTACCGACACCCATGACATTGCGGTGTGATTCATTGGTGCTTATTCTGATGCTTGTCAATGGAATTTGGCTATCGCCTTTACCATAATAAGGTTGAATAACATACTCATTTTCACCTTTGAATAGGGCATATTCAGCTCTGAATCTATTTTCTGTCAACAAGGCTGAATTGTTTTCCAATAAATAGTCAGAATTACTGAAATCAAATAATGTATTTTTATCGTTGGCGTAATATTTTGTTCCCACAATCCGTGATTCTTCCAGCAAAGAAGAACCGCCGCTGACTTTTTGATCAATCATTTTATTATCGATAGAAGTAAACCATGTTGGGTAACGATTATAATAGATATGTAGCATCTCATGATATAAAGCGACAGCCGGTTCACGGGAACGCCAGGGCTCCTCGGCAAGTTTTTCTTCTATGCCAATCAGATGATTTTCTGGATCAAAGGCAATACTGCTACCGGCACTATTACGGGCATAAAATTGACCATCTTTTTCACGTACAATGGCATCCATTGTCGGTGGTTTGATATTTAAACCCTGTTTTTCAAGTTCCTGAATAACGATATTTCCAGAAGGTATTTCACTTATTTCATCTAATACGTGAGTGACTTTATTAATAAATAGATCGTTGCCTGTTATTGTGATCCCGACAGGAGGGATATCTACACGGTTACCCCCTATGGATGTATATTGTATTGTTTTTTGGATATTACCCGAAGAATATTTTGGCATCGGTGTGCTAGGTATTTCTTCAATGGCAAGGGCGATTTTATTGATTGCTGATGCATTAGGTAATTGATTTTCAATCGGATAGATTTCCCTCAATAAATAAGGCAGTTCGGTTTTGATGGCATTAATTTTTTCAGCCGAAATACTGAGATTATTCTGTAATGGCAAGGTGACTTCACGTATCCAAGCTTGTTGGATATTCGCTACCTTGGTGTTGAGTAGAGCTTCTTTATTTCCAAGTTTTAGCGATTTTTCCAAAAAATGGGTTAGTGTGTCAGTAATATTTGATAGTTTATCGATATCATACTTTTCATAATTTTTGAATGCGATATTGATATGAATAAATGCATCCAATGTTTTATCGTTATTAATACTACTGTGTGCTGCTTCAAGTTCCTGATCTATTTTTCTACTTTGTTCTAGGATAAGAGACTTATTAGATATATCGGTATGAGTAACCCAATGTCCATTTTTATCTAATTTCACCGCAGACCAATAACTAAATTGTTCCGGATAAGCCGGGTTGGCTACGCGCCAGGTGTGGTTTGCTTCATCCCATTTGACTTGATAATTAGCGCCAGATTCCTTGATATAGTAGTTCTGTTTAACGGCTGTTTCCATATTAATAGGGCGTATTGAATAAATCCCTTTATATATTCCCTCATTTGCATGAGGTACCATTCTATCGAGTGAAATATTGCTGACTTGCCATTCATTTTTAAGTTTTCCAAGCCCTCTGGTACTTTTGCTAAAAATATCAGCGAAACTTTTCTCAAGTTTAATGCTATTTTTTATCGCACCTACTGCGCTGACGACTCCTCGGTAAGTTAAAGTCAGTGTTGATCTAATGGGTAAAGGTTCGATTAAATCGATTAATCCGCCGAGCAGAATGCTGGAAGATTGGCGTAAAGTGATTACGCCATGCTCTGGTAATGTTCTGATAACTGCTGTAATTAATGCTCTTCCGGTCAGACCGGCTTGTCTGAGGCGCAATGTGGTTTGTGTGACTTTTGCAGCCATTGATTCAGTCAATGACATACCCAAAGTAGCAACAACCAACAGAACATTCGCTGTATCAAAGACAATTGAGCCAATATCTTCTCCAGTCAATTTATATTCACTATCGGTTGTTGCTTTATAGATAACATTATAGAAAGGAATAAGAATAGTTGCTGCTATATGCCAGCCAGAGGTAATATCCAGCGCTTGTTTACTTTTTATTGCAATATCATTTAAACCTTGTTGAATTATCGTTGTGGTAACAGAAAGTAAGTTCTCTTCTTTATGAAAATTAAATTTAGGGGAATCTGTGAAGCTAATTCCTGCATTCATTCCTGAAGTTATGCCATAATAATCATTCCAAAATGCGTCGTAAGAATATTTATATCTGCTTGTTTCTGAGAAACCACTCAGAGTTTTGGCCCGCTGATAGCCAATTGGAAACAGTCGTTTTCCTGTATTGACTATCTCATTTTCCATAAATATTCCGATGCCTATCATAATTTTTCGTTCAATTAAAAATAGTGCATTGGGTCTGGACATCGCACGTAAGGTGGGCTGGCTATCAACCTGCTGTTGGGAATATTTTCTTGCTTTCACTCCGCCTTGTATCGTTGAGACAACTAGCCAATTACCTTGATGCATTTTGATCATGGCGACATTTCCCATACCCTGTTCGACTGAATAGAGAAAGGCTTCTTCTGGTGGATTAATAATTTCTTCGACAGTTAATTGTGCGGCCGGAGATGAAAGTATCAGTTTACTGAGTGAAATGGATTCATAATGACTGTATTTGTTCTTATAAACATTAAATTGCTCATTAAAATTATATTGTGAATCAAATTTATCTCTCTTTTTGAAATCGATAAAAGAAAAATATCCTGTTGGTTTTACGTTATTTTTATTGAATGGATTAAGTTTTTGCTTATCATTTTCAAATAACTTTATTGTTTCTAATGTAGAATAATTGAATGCCTGAACCACATTAGCATTCTCTTTTCTCATTCGATAAATGATCGCCGCTGTTAAAATAATACAGCCTTCCATTTCAATATGTTTGGATTCTTGGGAGAAAACATGGTCAGTATCATAGTGAATATTATGTTTTTTAAATAATAACTCAGCCTGATCTTGAGCAAAAATAATATCGCGATAATCACCATGACCTTGTGTCATTTTTCCGACTTTAGGGACAATCTGATGTAATAGCGCACCCAATGAAGATAGAACTAATAAATGATACTTAGCAGCTTGTAGCGTTTGCAGCTCGAAAATATCTTTCTGGCTATACTCGGTACGATATTGTTTTGTTAATGCTATCTCCTCTTTGGCTAGTAGAGCTAATAATATGTCATCTCCAATGCTGATACTTTGATTGGTTTCTGGATGAATAATTGGAATACCTGGATGAATATTATTATCGGCAATTAAACTATTTACCTTTTCAATGCCTTTTTTATAGGCTTTGAAAAGATCTTCTTTATCTTTGATTCGTTGGTTATAATCTGATTTTTCTTTATCACTTAACGCGACATTGCCATCTGACATAAACGTTAGCAGTGCATCTGAATAGACTTCATCATCGATATCTTTGGTAGAGAATGCCTGGCGATATATTTTCAGTAAAGGTTCTTCGGCACTGATACCCAGTTCCTGCCATATATCGACTTTAGTTTGATCTAAATCGGTTTTATCCTTGTTTATTCTTGCTATTTTTTCATGAATTTCTATTTTTGATATTAAGATATTGACTGCTGTATCGACATCAGCACTATTATAGTTTTTTATAAAGAAAAGGTTGAATATATTATTAATATTATGCAGTAACTCAGAATATTTTATTTCTGAATATTCATTAAAAACAGCGTCCACAGCTTGTTTCAAAGTCTGTTGTATTTTAGTTGAGTACTTATTATAAGAAAATAAATTTTCTATGGTATACAGACCCACATCTTTAATATCAGAGGTTATCCAGGTTGGATAGTTTTGATTGCTTTTTAGTAATGAAACAAATGGTTTTTCACCATTTTTGTTATCATCTTGTTTATATTCCCAGTATTTACCATTGACTACGGTATATTCCGTTTCTGTTGACTGATTGGCATCGTTTTTATCTACGATATCATATTCAGAATGTGACATATAATCCTCCAGGTTGATTAAATTTATTATTTATTGAACTGCATAGCTACCGTATTCATCTGATTTTCAGAAATGGCTATTTAGATAAAAATACTATTTAGTGATTTTAAGTCACAATCGTAAGGCAGGGTGATTATAGTTGATCTTGGTTAATATCAAATATCAATTAATAACATTATAAAATTATTAATTAGTATAACTATATATAAATATTTATTTATAGTTTTTTATAATGTGGTTAAATATAAACCAATATGTCGGTTGAGAAACGGATTGAAAGGCTTTTGCAGTCAATACGAGGTGTTTATTAAAGGCACTCTGTGGCGGGCAGTAAATAGTAGAAGTAGTAAATATTTGTAAATAAATGGAAAGTGAAATGTTACCACTGCGAGAAAATAATGATAATTAAACGTTTTGATTGATTAGAATGCAGCCGTATATTTGGGGATTAACTCAGTTAAATTACGGCTGCAAAATTTAAAATAAACTTTTATATTAATTTTATCCGTTATTATTTGATATCGATATTAATTGCTGTAGGCATTTTTTCTGATGGCTCACAGATGTTCTCTTTTTCAATGCAGACTTCGCTGTCACAGCAATAGTCCTGTTTCATAATCATATGTTTGGCTGCTGATTCAATTAATGTGATTGTTTTTGCAACGGTAGCTTCAAGATCGAGAAAAACAGGCGCCGCCTGAACGGCGGCAACACCTGAGTTGTGATGTTATTTTTTGATCATTGGAATTAAAAAATCCCTGACAATATTCGCCAGAGATTTTTTTATAACGTACTATTATTATATTCCTCCCAAAAAAACCGTTTATTAGCGGTTATCATTTGTATTGCACGGAATATACCCGTCATCTTTTAAGCTGCCTCTTTGTTGGCTGCACTCACTCACCCCGGTCACATAGTTATCTATGCTCCCGGGGATTCGCTCCTTTGCCGTCGCGATGCAACTTGAAATCCATTGGGTATAGCTTATTTCGGCCGGTTTTGTTAAAGGAATTCTTCGATGCTTAATACTTATCTTCCAAATTTAAAATATCGCGAGACGGATTATTTTGTTTAGTTGGAGGTAAATCTAATCCTTGTTCAAATTCATTTCGACTAAATTATTTATCTTCGTTAAAAAATTACATTTCATGTAAATATTTTCTTTTAAATCCATGAATATTCGCATCCTCCTTTGTATTTTATATCCCGCTCTGCATAGAGAGCGGGGAAGAAAATATATCAGGCTGCTTTTTTTATACTCGATTTTCTTACCTTAATTAGTCTGTCTTCATTAGACGTCGATTATGCGCTTCAATCGTCTCTATAAATCTTGAGGTTGCACTATGAGTGTCATCTATATAATCCGCACTGATTATTCCCGCATGAGGGATCTTCTCAACAGCATCAGCTAAAACGGCATTATTTCTAGATAGGTAACTTTTTACTCCTGAAGTAAATTGTCTACGTCCAATAGAAGCTACTGGGATATTTGTCTGCATAACATTAAGTTTACCTTCAGGTGCAGGGTTTGCGTGAAATTCACTAAGGAACTTGGCTGTACCTCCTGCGTTCGCTCGATTAGCCCACTTGGTGTGAACTTGTTCTTTGTAGGCCCAATGTGGCTCAGCTCCGTCATAACCATGCACCATAATTCCGATGTTTTTTCCTTTACCCAATAAATCAACCGTTGCTTCGCTTAAACTCGGCGTGTCATTACGGGTAATAAGATTATCACGATGACCTTCGAGTACATTCTCCAAAAAGATATCTGAATCCGACGTTCCAGAAGCGGTGTTCTTTTTCTTACCTTCTCCTTTAAATACAAATTTAATAAGATAAAAATTATCGGTATCTCCTGTTGCATGACTTAACAATTCCTTAACATCGGCAATGGCATCCCCGGCTGCAACACTAGGGCCATGAAAAAAGCTAAATGAGCCATTTTTGTTCCGTGCTACGCGAATATCAAAGTATTTTGTCCCCGCCTCTGCTTGTTCTCTCAAACTCTTATTTTGGGTTTTAAATGCAAAGGGCAATGCCGCTCCTAAGCTACTGAACATTCCATTTCTTTTTCTACTGTAAGCATAGGTACCTGCATCATGGCTACCTAACATAGCTATTTGAGATAGCTGAGTGTCAGCAGGTAATTCATTATGATTTACGGAAGTACGTCCATCCATGATGTGACCTGAGCCATTGTTGTTTGGAGCCGTATTGAGTTCTAATTCTAATGAATCGCTTTCATGATGAGTCGCATTCTTTGGCTGTGATGAGCGTCTTTTTTGCCTTTCTTTATATTCATGTTCCATGTTATCACCTACCTATTAGTTTTAAGTAAGAAATGCTTTTGAAATAAACAGTATGCTTAGTGATCATATCTAACGCAATAATTTTGTCCTACAGAATAATTATATGTATTTTAGCGGGTTATCTCAGATAGCGATTAGATTTTTTCTTTAACTATTTGTTTCAAAATGTGTAATTGGTTTTTGACTTTTGATGTGTTAAATCTCCCCTTATCCCCCCATTCTTTGAGAAAGAACTTAAAATGCGCCTTGAGTATTTCATTAAATTTACGTATATGACGTTTGACTTAGTTTCATCATAGACTCATTTAGCATATCAAATTCATATGACAGTTTTATTTCCTCTTTGGTGAAATATTCAGATCTATTAATTCTCTTTCTATGTTAGCTTTGTCATATCCAGTAGGGTGGTTTTATTTTATTGAGAGATTTTTTATTTTTATCTATTTTTTCAATGTCTAGTATTTTTACTGTATTTATTGTTTGGCATACTATCACTTTCACTTAATGTTTAACTTATGAAAATGACTGAGATGTAATGCATTTTGCATATCACAATAGTGAAATATAAAATCTTTTGATATGGTGGTATTTTTTAGGTTGATATTTCCGATTTATTATCAGGAAGTTCCAAGTGTAATCCGTCTAATCGAGTGATATCTGGATTTTTATCTTTGGGATGCAATTTCTTAATTGCTTTTTCACGAATATCATTTTTAAGCATTTATAAACCTATCGTTATGGTTGTATTTTTTATTTAATTGAAATCTAAATCGGCACATAATTTATCAAATAAAGCTTGGTTTATTTATGAGTTATCCAGAGTTGATTTTTGCTCCACAGATGCGGAAATTTGGCTAATTGGTTTTATATCGTCTTTATTGTTTTGCAGTTTTACCGGTGCGGTAATGGAATATAATAAAGAAAGGCGAGGGCGATTGCCGAGCGCTTGCCAAAAGTTGCCTCTTTGTTGGCTGCACTCGCTCACCCCAGTCACATAATTATCTATGCTCCTGGGGATTCGTTCACTTGCCGCCGCGCTGCAACTTGAAATCTATTAGGTATATATTTCTCTTAGCATTTAGCGATAGACAATAGCTACCGCACTAACCTGTTTTTCCTTGGTTACTATTTATATAGGAACTTTTTACATAGGAACGTTATTTGGTGAATCTAAGATCACATTAATGATCACGGTAAATTATAACCAACGTTTGTTAGTTTTAAATATCAATTGTTAATATGTGTGAATATTGGTTATAAAAACAATTAATATTGAAATTGTTTCTCAATCATATTGTTATATTTTTTTATCAAGGCGTGAATAAATATTGTGTTATAACTTTTGATATGAAGATGATGATGCTTTGTTAATAAAATTATTTATTAACAAATGGTTATGTATTATTTTTTTTGGATTTAATTCAGCAGGGCGCTTAGTTTTAATAATGGGAGGTTCATGAAATAAGGATCTCATTATCTATCGTTAGTCAGCTATGATTCATATCGTTTTGGTTTTATGGATAAAGTTATATTTGGTTTTATAGTTAAATATCTCTAAAGGAATATTACTTTATGAATTATAAATATTTACTAGCTATTTCAACCGCAGTGTCGTTTTCCATTTTTACTCTGCCAGCATTGAGTCACTCTGATAGTTCTCTTCCGGCGACTACAATAACCAAACAAGTCAATGCTGAAATGGCATCTACTTTACCTTTCAACGATAAATCTGATTTTGATGATGCTAAACGCGGTCTGATTGCCAGACCTGATTCTCTGATTATTCGTGATGCTAATGGTAAAGTGGTATTGGATCTTGACAGATATCGTCAATTTATTACCGATAAAACGCCGGCTCCAGATACCGTTAACCCGAGCTTGTGGCGTAATGCGCAGCTTAATATGGAATATGGGCTCTATAAAGTGAGTGATCACATTTATCAAGTGCGCGGCTATGACATATCTAATGTTACTTTTGTTGAGGGAAATACCGGGTGGATTGTTTTAGATCCGGCTACGTCTGCGGAAACAGCCAAAGCAGCCTATGATTTAGTCAGCGAAAATTTAGGTAAAAAGCCGGTAGTGGGGGTAGTTTATAGCCATTCTCATGTTGACCATTACGGCGGTGTGCGCGGCATTGTCAATGAGGATGATGTTAAAGCAGGTAAGGTTCAGATCCTTGCGCCAGAAGGTTTTATGGAACATGCGGCCAGTGAAAATGTCATTGCCGGTAATGCGATGGGCCGTCGGGTTGTTTATATGTTTGGTACTTTATTGCCCCGTAATCCTCAAGGCAGTGTCAATTCTGGCTTAAGTGCAACAGTACCGACTGGAACGGTAACATTGATCCCACCAACACAGACTATCAAAGTAACCGGTGAGAAAGTGACGATTGATGGTGTGGAGATGGTATTCCAGATGACGCCGGGCACGGAAGCTCCTTCAGAGATGAATACTTGGTTTCCGCAATGGAAGGCAATGTGGATGTCAGAAAATACGACTAATTCCATGCACAATATTTTATCGCTGCGTGGAGCTCAGGTGCGTAATGCTTTGGCTTGGTCAAAGTATATTAATCAGACCATCGATTTGTACGGCGATCAGGTTGAAGTGAAATTCCAGAGTCACAATTGGCCAATGTGGGGCAAAGAGCGGGTGGTGGATTACTTTAAAAAACAACGTGATTTGTACAAATATATCCACGACCAGACGGTGAATCTGATGAATAAAGGTTACACCGGTGAGGAGATTTCCGAGATGATAAACTTGCCATCAGAGCTGGCGAGTTATTTTCCAAATCGTGGTTATCATGGCGCATTGCGTCATAATGCCCGCGCGGTTTATCAGTTCTATATGGGGTGGTACAGCGGGAACCCCTCTGATCTAAATAACCTGCCGCCTCAGCCTTCTGCGATTAAATATGTGGAATATATGGGAGGCGAAGCAGCGGTGATAAAACGTGCCCAAGCTGATTTTAATAAAGGGGAATATCGTTGGGTGGCACAAGTGCTCAAACATGTTGTTTTTGCTAATCCTGATAGTGTGGCAGGAAAAAAATTGTTAGCTAAAGCTTATGAGCAGTTAGGTTACCAGTCTGAATCAAATTCTTGGCGGTCGGCTTATTTGCAGGGCGCTGCGGAACTGCGTCGTGGCGTGCCAAAATCCGATAACTTGAATATTGTCAGTCCGGATACTATTCGTGCTATGTCGCCGGAAATGTTATTTGATTATTTGGCGGTACGGTTAAATGGGCCTAAGGCTGCCGGTAAGAAGTTAGTGATGAATGTTAATTTCACTGATCTCAATAAGCATTACACGTTGACGGTGGAAAATGGTGTACTGAATTATACTGAGAAGCAGGCGGTACAAGCCGATGTTACCTTGACGTTGACTAAAGCTGTTCTGGAGAAAATTCAGTTGGGGGAAAGTAAATTTGGCAGTGAGGTGCAAAAACAGAATGTGAAGATTATGGGAGACCGAACCAAGTTTGATGAATTTATCGGTCTGTTGGACAGTTTCCCATTCTGGTTCAATATAGTGACGCCCCGCGCAGAAATAGAAGGTAATGTAACCTGAGGTTTGCTTAAGAAGGGAACTCAGTGCCTGAGGCACGATCAAAGTTTTTGTCAAAGAAAACAAAATTGTGGAGATCCTCAGGCATGCCTAATTTAGAAGAACTTTACTGCTGTGTCGATGATTTTTGCCAACAATTTATCCCTCTCTGGCATCAACAGTTAATTGCAAATGAAATTGGTTATTTTTTTACCCATCCCCCCGATAGGGTTCGCAAGTGCAGTATCAACAAAGTTGATACTTGAAATGAACACTGATAGAGTATCTTCATTGTTGATACTATGAGGATTTAAATATGGCACAAGTCGTCGTGAAAAAATGGGGAAATAGCCCTTCTGTACGTCTTCCGGTCGCTATTATGCAAGCTGCTTCACTAAATGTTGATGATACGGTTGATATTGCTGTTGAAGATGGTCGAATTATCATTATTCCGGTCAAAGCGAAAGAGTATTCTCTTGACGCACTATTAGCTGGAATTACACCCGAAAATATTCATGAAAAAATGGATTTTGGTGCTCCAGTTGGTAAGGAATTGATCTGATGGTTTCTCGTTTTGTGCCTGATTCTGGTGATATTATTTGGATTGACTTTGATCCTGTGGCTGGGCACGAGCAGGGAGGCCATCGCCCCGCAGTCGTGCTGAGTCCATTTGCCTATAACAATAAAGTGGGATTGCTGCTCTGTGTTCCTTGCACAACTAAAGTGAAAGATTATCCTTTTGAAGTTGAATTATCAGGAAGCCGTAATAGTGTTGCCTTAGCTGATCAGGTGACATGTGTTGATTGGCGAGCCAGAAAAGTAACAAAAAAAGGTCATGTTAATTCTTCAGAACTGGAGGATATAAAGGCTAAAGCAAAGGCGCTTATCGGATAACAGGGCACTTTAGGCGGCTTAATTTGCTTATACATTCCCACCTAAAAAACCGAGCTTGAATTTACGGGATTGTGATATCGCTATTTTTAAACGAAACTGAGGTTAATGTAATCATTCGCCTTGATTGCGAATTTCTAATATCAAACTACAGCGATTGAGCTGTAGTTTGACGCAGAAAGGTGTGATGGGAAAAATCAGGCCGCAGGGCGGGCGACAATATTACGGGTTTCCATTCTGACTTCCTCAATACGAACATCAATAATGTCGTTCAATCGATAAGCGACTTCACCTTTGATAATCACAGTGCCGGTCTCTTGGCTACATTGCAGTTCATCACGCACGGCATGTAGGAATGGCGCTGGTATAAAGGCCACCGCACCGTTATCGATCAGTCGGACACGTAAACCACCACGGGTAATATCAATGATTTCTGCGGTAAACCGTTGCTCGGTTCCTGCATGTGGTTGCAGGAAGCGTGCATACAGCCAATCTCCTACATCACGTTCGGCCATACGATTCAATCTGCGACGTTCAGCCAGTTGCAAACAGGTTTCTTCTGAGGGTTGTTCCACACCCGTTTTTTGAATAATCGCTTTCAGTAAACGATGGTTAATCATGTCGCTGTATTTACGGATCGGTGATGTCCAGGTGGCGTAAGCATCAAAACCGAGACCAAAATGAGGACCTGGTTCAGGTTTAACTTCTGCGAAAGTCTGAAAACGGCGAATACGACTATCAAGGAATTGGGTTGGTTGTTTATCCAATTCACGGCGTAATTTGCAGAAGCCGTTTAAGGTCAACAATTCTTCTGTGTTGGCATCGATACCATTTTCTTGCAGTAATTCAACCACTTGTTCAATTTGCAGCGGCTCAAAGCCCATATGGACATTGTAAATACCAAAACCTAGTTTATCGCGTAGTATTTTTGCGGCGCACAGGTTAGAAGTGATCATTGCTTCTTCAACAATACGGTTGGCTGTACGGCGTTGTTCCACCACGATATCCAGTACGTAACCATTATCATCAAGGATGAAGCGATAATCAGGACGATCTTTGAAAATAAGCGCATTTTGGTGGCGCCATTGGTTACGGCGATCACTCATTTCTTTCAGGAGAGTGATTTGGGTCTTAATCGCTTCAGAGGCAGGTTCCCAAGTTCCTGTTTCTTCCAGCCAGTCAGAAACTTCGTCGTAAACCAATTTAGCTTTTGATTCAACCCAGGTAGAGAAAAACGCAATATCATCACCCAGTTGACCATCTTCCAAAATCGAAACCTGACAAACCAATGCCGGGCGGCGGGCGTTAGGGCGCAGAGAGCATAAATTCTCTGACAGGTCGCGCGGCAACATGGGGATATTAAAACCCGGTAGGTAGTTAGTGAAAGCACGTTGGTGGGCGATTTGGTCCAGTTCGCTGTCAGCCGCAATATAAGCGGTTGGATCAGCGATGGCGATACTGAGTTTCAGGCTACCATCATCTTGCTTAGCGATATGTAAAGCATCGTCCATATCTTCCGTGGTTGCACTGTCGATAGTAACAAAATCCAGCGACGTTAAGTCAATGCGCTCAAGATCGCCATCGTTCATTTGGCAATCGGCAGTCATAGCGGGAGCATCACGTTCCAGATTATGGCGAGTGAGTGTTACCCACCAAGGGGCGTAGTGATCGCTACCCTCAGTAATATAGCCGGTAATTTCCGCATGAAAACCACGACTACCTTTCAATGGGTGATGACGCATTTCAGCGACGGCCCAATCGCCATGCTGAAATGGATGAGTAACCTGATTGGCTGGCCGGCAAGAGATAGCATCTCTTAGCAGTGGGTGATCAGGAACGATCCATAAACGGTTATCATTTTCTTTTTTCTGGATACGGCCAACGAAACGATTGAGAAATGGTTCAATCAAGGTTTCTGGTTCGGCGATCTCTCTTTCTTTGTCAGTATGAATAGCGGCAGTGACTCGATCGCCATGCATAACTTTTTTCATGTGTGGAGGAGGAATGAAATAACTTTTTTGCCCATCGACTTCTAAGAATCCGAATCCTTTTTCGGTACCTTTGACCAAACCTTCTACTCGAAGTGTTTGGGAATGAAGTTGCTGTTTTAGCTGTGCAAGCAGCGGGTTGTTTTGAAACATAATATCCGCGGAGAAAGTTGAGGGTTATTATCAGATAGTTTTTGGAATAACAGTTTTACGCGAATTGGCGGTGTCGAGCAAGCCACATCTGCAAAATAGCATAAAACAATATGGAAATTGCATTGAAAATTACAATAGTTACTCAGGGTAAATTTTTTCTTTAAATTCGCATAGATCTTCAATAATACAAGAACCACAACGAGGTTTACGGGCTATGCAAGTATAACGACCGTGTAAAATAAGCCAATGATGACAATCGACTTTAAATTCGGCCGGGACGACTTGCAGTAATTTATTTTCGACTTCATCGACATTTTTACCGGGCGCGAATTGAGTACGGTTGCAAACGCGAAAAATATGGGTATCAACCGCAATAGTCGGCCAGCCGAAAGCGGTGTTTAACACCACATTGGCTGTCTTGCGGCCGACACCTGGCAATGCTTCCAATGCAGCGCGATCTTCGGGAACCTCGCCAGCATGTTTTTCTAGCAATATCCGGCAGGTTTTAATTGTGTTTTCCGCTTTGGTGTTATAAAGACCGATAGTTTTTATATACTCTTTCAACCCATCTACCCCCAGATTCAGAATTGCCTGAGGGGTATTTGCCACTGGATAGAGTTTTGCTGTGGCTTTATTAACACTTACATCTGTCGCTTGTGCTGAAAGTAGTACTGAAATAAGCAGCTCAAATGGTGTCGTGAAAACTAATTCAGTTGTTGGCTTTGGGTTGTTATCCCGTAAACGCGTTAGAATTTCGATACGTTTCTGTTTGTTCATATCAAATGGAACTCTCCGATCCTGGTGACATTGTTATTGCCCCGCTTTTTTCTTTTATTGCTCTGGTTTTCATTTTTTCGTCAATAAGATATTTCGCTGCCAGCATTAATCCCAAACCGATAAAAGCGCCGGGTGGTAAGATCGCTAACAGGAAAGGGGAATCCATATGAACGATTTCTATTCGTAATACTTTAGCCCAATTACCCAGAAGTAAATCAGCGCCATCAAAGAGGGTTCCATTGCCGAGAACTTCTCTAATCGCACCGAGAACAAATAGCGCAAAAGTGGCTCCTAATCCCATAGCTAAGCCATCAATCGCAGAGGGCATGATCGGGTTTTTCGCGGCGTAGGCTTCAGCACGACCGATAACAATACAGTTAGTCACAATCAGTGGAATGAAAATCCCCAATGATTCATATAGGCCAAAAGCATAGGCGTTAATCAACATCTGGACAGCACTTACAACCGAAGCGATGATCATAACATAAATTGGAATACGGATCTCATTGGGTACCCAACGACGCAAGCTGGAAACTGCAATGTTGGTACAGACTAGAACCAGTGTCGTTGCTAACCCTAAGCCGAGAGCGTTGGTTGCAGTGGAAGATACGGCCAACAGTGGGCACAATCCTAGCAGTTGTACTAAAGCGGAGTTATTTTTCCATAGCCCTTGGATAAATAAGTTTTTGGTTTCACTCATGATTTTTCTCCACAGGATTCTAGAGAAGAGAGATGTTCAGGTAGGGTTTGTAAATAAAGCGCGGTCCGTTTGACGGAGTTTACCACGGCGCGTGGGGTAATAGTGGCGCCAGTAAATTGATCAAACTCACCGCCATCTTTTTTCACCGCCCAGTGCCGGTCATGATTGGATGTGATGGTTTTCCCTGAGAATACATTAATCCAGTCTGAAATCCGGGTTTCAATTTTGTCCCCCAGTCCTGGGGTTTCATGATGTTCTGTAACTCGGACCCCTAGCACTTTTCCTGAGAAATCTGCTCCAACCAGTAACTGAATGGCACCGGAATAACCATCCGGCGCTGTACTTTCTAGTGCTGCCGCCACGGGCTGACCATTTTTACGGGCCAGATAGAGACGATGAGGAAAATTATTGCCCAGAGCATCAGCATTGACTAGATAGCATTCGCTTTGTATATCGTTGTCGTACAGGGCGGGCGGAATAACCTGATCAAGCAGCGATTTGTGCTGTAATGCGGCCTGTTCTGCGATAGTACTTTTGGTGAGTGAATTCACGATAGCCGTTAGCCCGGTAGTAATGGCCGCAAAAATGGCTAACGTGATGCCGTGACGTCGCATGGTTTCTAACATAACGGCTCCTTATTTATGCCCGTAAACGCGGGGTTGGGTGTAATGGTCAATGAGTGGCACGGTGATGTTCGCCAATAAGACCGCAAAGGCTATGGCGTCAGGATAACCACCATAAACACGGATCACCCAGACTAACAAGCCAATCATGGCGCCAAAAACCAAACGACCTTTAGGTGTCGTGGAAGCACTGACTGGATCGGTTGCAATAAAGAATGCGCCTAGCATGGTTGCACCGGAGAACAGTTGTAATAATGGCGGCGAATAACGAGATGGATCAATCAGCCAGCTTGTAAGTGCACATAAGCCTAATACCAAGATAAATGCCACAGGAATTTGCCAGGTTATCACTTTTCTGTTCAGTAGAATAAGCCCGCCAACAAGATAAGCAATGTTGACCCATTGCCAGCCAATACCAGCCAGAGATCCTTGTAATATGGGTTGGCGAAGAACGTCATCAATATTGTGAGTCAATAAACCGGTTTTGAAACTATCCAGCGGTGTGGCCTGGCTAATCCCGTCAAAGCCTTGTTGCAATTGCTGTAATGTTGTTCCATCGGGGGTATGGCTGGTGAAAATCACCATCAGGCAGTCTAGTGGTGTAATTTGTGCTGTCAGTAAATCCATAGGCGGCAACCAACTGGTCATTTGTACTGGGAATGATATTAGCAGTAC
This sequence comes from Photorhabdus aballayi, assembly GCF_026153155.1. NCBI lineage: Bacteria > Pseudomonadati > Pseudomonadota > Gammaproteobacteria > Enterobacterales > Morganellaceae > Photorhabdus > Photorhabdus aballayi. Next base: position 332,500 of record NZ_JAPFCD010000001.1, read on the forward strand.
GACATAACCCACCATTGCCGGATTGAATGGATTTTGACCAAGGCCGCCATATAAGTGTTTGGCAATAACTACTGCAAAGGCCGTCCCCAATACAATTAGCCACCAGGGAGCCAGCGGAGGAAGGCTGATCCCTAAAAGTAAACCTGTCAGTAACGCCGAATTATCCTGTAAACGAGGCATAATTGCCTGTTTACGCAAAGATAGGGCAAATGATTCTGCAAGCAGGGCGGTAATCACTGCAAGCAGGATCTGGAACAAGGTACCGTAACTAAAGAAGTAAGTTTGTACGGCAATACCGGGTATCGCTGCCAGCACAACCCACAGCATGATGCGGCTGGTACTTTGCTGATTGTGTGTAAAAGGCGAACTTGCGACTTTTAGTTTTTTGTTGTCAGTCTGAACGGGTCTGAATTTCATTTATAACAATCACTATTCTATTGAAATTTTCTGTTGTTCCTGAGCGTCTTTTTTGGCCTTAACCCTGGCAATGGCAGCGGCGACGG